>BNUY01000447.1 GCA_025997715.1 Spirochaetia bacterium | reverse complement strand
GGGTTTTCGGCGCCCATGGCGGAATTACTCTCCGCAAAGGAGCCGGTCACTCTGGAAATCCAATGGGATAACGGCGGATGACCCTGAGCCGGTAGTCGTCGGCCCCGGCGGCCGAATACAGCGCCTCCACCCGGAGGAACCCGATAAAATCAATGGGCAGCACTATTTCTGTGGTGAAAGGATTGGGAGGACCCTCTCCAAGGATAAACTCGATGGAATCCCCACTATACCGGAATGGCATGGGGGTGGCATAGATAAGCGTGTTTTCGCCGTCCAGGTACAGGTTAAACCGCAGGGGGCTTCCCGGCGCCTCCACTTTGATGCCCAGGGTCCGCCGTTCCAGCAGGATATGATCACGTACCGCCATCTTCAGATAGGTTCCCGCGGTATCGTCTATGGTCCGCAGTTCAGGCTGCCTGACCGGCTTGCGGGTAAGGTAGAAGGCGCTTACCCATAGTATGACGGCGGCGGCGGCGAGAAACGAAAAGCGGGGGATCAACAACGCAGCCAGCTTACGTTTATTCAATCCCCGCATCCGCCGGCCGCTGGTGTTGGCGGCATAGGCTTTCGTCAGGAGGGTTCCCCGTTTCAAGATGAAGAACAGGGGCAGGGGTATCAGGGCGATATAGAAGATAAGCGGGCTATTGTTTGAAAGGATGAGGGAAGCCCCCTGCCGGTACCCGGTATGGATAAGGGTCCGCAGGAAGGAGAACCCCAGGAAAATCGTCAGAAAACAGCAGAGCCATACCAGGGACGGCTTTCTAACAGAGGCCGCCAGGAAGATAAAGACAAAGGCCCAGAGAAAGATGGGAATGAAGGTTATGTCAAAAAACGCGGCCGGACGGTCTTTGTGCCGGAATATACAACGGTGCTAATCTTCCTGGCCGTTGCGGCGTTATTTTTCCTGGCGGTCCTGGCCTATTCCGTGGTGTTCCGGTTTCGGCTGCTTAGCCAATGGAAGATCTTCCTCCGGCGTTCCTGGATACTTATCCTGTTTTACGGCCT
>BNUY01000446.1 GCA_025997715.1 Spirochaetia bacterium | reverse complement strand
CGGCGGTGGCGTTAGTTCTAGCGCAGGTGGTGCCGGCTCCGGTGTCGGGGGCAACAGTGATGGTGCTGGCAGTAAAGATTCTGGTTCTGGCTCTAGTGGTTCCGGCTCTGTTGGCAATGGTTCTGGCGGTATCGGCTCTGGCGGCAGTGGCGTCACTTCTAGCGCCGGTGGTTCTGGTTCCGGCGGTAGTTCTGGTGCGGGCTCCGGTGTTGGTTCCGGCGGTAACGGAGGCGCCGATGGTACGATTACCAGCGGCTGTAGTGGAGAGTCCGATGCCGATGGTGGCAGCGGCGGTAGTAATGGTGCTAGCTGTGGAGTAAGTGGCGGGATCGACGGAGCTAGTAAAGATGTATCTTTGGCAATGACCGACGCGAGTTTCCGGTTCCGGCGATGGGTAAAATTGACCACACCATCGGCCAGGGCAAAGAGGGTATAATCCCTGCCGCAGCCTACGTTGGTTCCGGGATGAATCCTGGTTCCCCGCTGACGGACGATGATGGTCCCGGCTTTGACAATGGAACCGCCCTGGGCCTTTATGCCGGGATATTTGGGATTAGAATCCCGCCCGTTTTTGGCGCCGCTCCCGCCGCGTTTTCGTGCCACAGGGATAGGATAGCATAAGGGCAAGGCTTGAAGCTAGGGGTATATATCGGTATTGTGTAGATAATTGAGAATGCCGTATGAAACTGCTCCTGCATACCTGCTGCGCCCCCTGTTCGGTTCAATGCGTGAAAACCCTCCGCGCCGGGGATATACGTCCGGACCTCTTCTGGTATAACCCTAACATCCACCCCTATACGGAATACCGCTCCCGCCGGGACACGCTGGTCAAATTTGCCGGAGATGAAGGGTTGACGCTTAACCTGGAGGATGAATACGGCCAGAACCATTGCCAACAGAGCCGGAACCACTAGAGCCAGAACCAGAATCTTTACTGCCAGCACCATCACTGTTGCCCCCGACACCGGAGCCGGCACCACCTGCGCTAGAACTAACGCCACCGCCG
>BNUY01000445.1 GCA_025997715.1 Spirochaetia bacterium | reverse complement strand
CTCGGAAACCTTAGGGACTCCCATGATTCCGAAAAAAACGGCTCCATCCAGGAATTGGGCCGGGAACATTAGGCATGTTTCAAGAATAGGGCTGCTTGAGACTTAGTTTTCGGACGGTCTGGGGGGGCAATACCGATTTTTAGTAACCATGAAAGCACGGGATATGAATGCCTCATTTCCGCAATAGCATAACGTCCTTCACAAAATGCTGCCTCCCCATTCTTGACTTTCAACATTGATGTCAAAACATCTTGAGCTATATAATCATCAGCATATGAAGTAGGAGCATTCTTCATCGCTGCAGAAAAAGTAGTGTATTGCGTTGCAGACATAAAATTGTATTTTATGTTTAGTCTGCGAATCCGGTCATGCAGCCAACAAAATGGCTTATGCGAAACAATTACATTTGGCAACTTGAACAGTTTTTTTATAATCCTTTTAGCGTATTTCAACAGCATAAGTACCGTCTCCTTCAAACCTTTGTCTGAGTCTTTTTGCTTTTTACCAAACATATCTACTCCTTAATAATTTTTTTAGGCTCAAAACGGGTTTTGTCATTTTCGCCCGCGTATGGCCCTTGCTTTATTTCATACATTTCCGTATCTTCAAGTATTTCAAAACCATGACCGCCCGATGCAAGTAAAAGAATATCACCGGTTTCCAATATGATTGAACGTATATATTCTTGATTGTCTGTATAAAAGTCGGTTTTAACCTTGCCTTTTTTTATGACCAGCACTTCTTTTGTATACAAAACTTCACGTTTCACGATATTATGCACATGGGGCTGTATCACATGTCCCTTATGATGATTCATATAGGCAAGCTGCTGTGAAAAATCATCGGGGGTAAAGAAGGTAATCCCCTGATTTGAATAATCATGGCGGATTATGATCGCGATGATTTCATTGTTATGGATTATTTTTTCAACCATGGTTTTTCCTTTTGCAAGAGCGTAAAAATTCATATACTTTAAAATATATGAAAAATCCAAGACTGTCTATTTCT
>BNUY01000444.1 GCA_025997715.1 Spirochaetia bacterium | reverse complement strand
CCCGCAAAATCAGACGTAAGGAGAAAATATGGATTACGGTTCAGAGAATGTAGATTCCTATGAAGAATATAGGAAGCCGTATACTGATGTAACTGGAAACATCAATGAGAAATTAAGACCGGCGCTTGAAAAAGCCCTTGATATCCGCAAGTTTGAAATTGGGTTGTATTGGAAACGGGCAGGGTATTTTTGGATATTCATTAGCGCGGTGTTTGTGGCATATTATCAAGTAATCACAGACTGCAGATTGCCAGCAGAAAAACAAGATAAGTTTGCTTTGGTATTGTCCGCATTAGGTGTGTTTTTGTCGTGCTGTTGGTTCTGTGTAAACAAGGCATCAAAGTATTGGCAGGAAAATTGGGAAAAGCATGTTGATCTATTGGAAGATGATGTCATGGGGCCGCTGTATAAAACAACATTACAGTATGAGAATAATAATCCTTGTTCTATTTTATCTGCGGATACTTTTTCTGTAAGCAAAGTAAATCAATTATTGTCGTTTGTGACTATCCTCGTATGGGTGTATGTTTTTATTGATGAGCTTCTTGCAATATTTGATTATGCTGTTCCCAATAAACAATACGTACCCGTTATTTGTATTGCCCTGATTGTGTCTTTATATATGTTATTTTGTAAATGCAAAGGCGCAAAAATCAATGGTGGCGCTCATTTTTCAATGCAGCGCCGTGATAGAAGATAAGGCAGTAGACAATAAACGAAATAAAAATCGTTCTGCCGGTATTGGTGAGTGCAGTGGTGCCGGCCACTATTTTTAAGGGGGAAGAAAAAAGTGCCTGCCACCAAATTTTCAACCTGTGGCAGATCAAGACGGCTGAGCAATAGGGAGGAATATGGCATTTTGTAATTTAACCAAAAACAATGCCTCCACAAATTCAGCCCTTTTGTCTGGGTGGGCGGAACCAGGAAACCGGGACGTGTTCCTCAGCTTCCAGTGTCACAAGTTCGCCGTGACGGAGAGGAAAAATTTACTTAATCCAAAAAACGGGA
>BNUY01000443.1 GCA_025997715.1 Spirochaetia bacterium | reverse complement strand
TCACAATCACCCATCCCAAAATGTTCACAAATATCTATTTTACTCGCCATTCTGTCCCCCATACCTACTATGTAAGTAAAACTTATGTCCTTTTATTGGGTGACACGTCATGGAACAGAGCCTAAAATATTCCTTTTTGACCGAACAAAGCGTAAAAATCCGTAAAGGCAAGAAGCATTTCCTTTATACATACCGCTATCTCAACCAGGCGCCCCTCCGTGACGATAAGGAACCCTTGATGGTAAATTATCTGGAATTAGCAATAACGGAAATGAAAAGTGGTGAGCAGACGTATTATTCCAGCTGGATAACGAACAAACCGATTGATAACCTCAACGTACAACACCTCGTTGACGGTGCCCGGACACGGTGGAAGATTGAAAACGAGCATACCAATGTTTTGAAAAACCGGGGCTACAACCTTGAGCACAACTTCGGCCACGGCAAGGAGCATGCCGCTGAAGTGTTTTTCTTGCTCAACCTGATAGCCTTCCAGTTTCATACCATCCTGGATTATTGCGACATCGACTATCAAAAAGCCCGCGCATCCTGTTCTTCCCGGGTTGCTTTTTTTGAGGCTATGCGATTTTGCCTGCGTTTCGCTTATCACGATTCATGGTCTGCTTTCCTCGTCTTTCTCTATACCGATGGCGGACTTGCCGATTCAGGGTAAATTTAGAATTGCTGATGAGTTCCCCCAACCGGTTGCCCAAACGGCCTATCTTCCGGTCCGTCTCCTTCATCTGCCGGGCGGTCTCCTGCTGGCTCCGGGCGGTCTCCTGCATTGACTCCCGCGTCTCCTTTATTAGCCGATCCGTCTCCTGAAACATCTCCCAGACCTTCTCAAAGGTCAGGGGCCCTTCCTCGACCATAAAGTTTATGTATTGCGACCAGATTTCGACAGGCTTTTTGGTATTTTGAAGCGGGGTTTTAGTTTGGATAGAGAAGTTAGTACCGCAATCTTTACAGAGAAACCGCTGTTTGTCATCGAATAAGCCTTTTTTGATTATGTGGT
>BNUY01000442.1 GCA_025997715.1 Spirochaetia bacterium | reverse complement strand
CCGCCAGCATACGGGCGTTCTTTTCCGTATCGTTGGGCACAAAATAGGTGAAGTTCACGGTCCCTTCCCCACCCCTCATTTTTTCCTTCGTGTCAGTTTTCATCGTACTGCGTTGAATGATCATTTTATAACTCCTTGATCCATAGTAGTATGTTGGTGTAGAAAAGGGAAGGGTGAGTATGGATCTGTTATCGTATGTTCTCTTAGACCGCCCCGTAAAACAATGGTGTTTGGCGGCGGCGTTTATCCTCGGGGGCTTTATCGCCGGAAAGGTCTGTTCCTGGATCCTGGGGGCCATACTGAAACATGGCGCTTCCCGGACGAAAACCCGGCTCGACGACATGGTCATAGCCGGGATCAGGCTGCCCCTTGTTATCGGCATTACCCTGGGGGGCATATCCCTGGGGCTGCATCAACTGGGGATGAGTAAAGAGGTAACCCTTTGGACGGGCCGTATCCTCTCAATGTTTCTGATCCTGGTCCTTACCCTGGGGCTCAACAGGATACTTGGCGCCCTTGTTAACCACTATGTTCCCGCTTCCCTACAGCCTTTGTTGCGGAACTTCTTTAAAACCCTGGTATGGATCATCGCGGCGTTCCTCGCCCTCCGCCTTCTGGGCTACAATATCAGCGCCCTCCTTGCCGGGCTGGGCTTAGGGGGCGCGGCCCTGGCTCTGGCCTCCAAGGATACGCTGTCCAACTTCTTCGGGTCCATCACGGTCTTTGTGGATAAGCCCTTCCGGCTGGGCGACCGGATACGGATAGGCGATTACGACGGGGTTATCACCGAGATTGGGATACGGACCGCCCGGCTGCGGACTCTGGAAAACCGCACCGTGGTTATCCCCAACAGCCTCTTCGCGGCAACCCCCATCGAGAATGTCAGCGCTGCCCCCAATACCAAGATTACCCAGACCCTCAAGGTCCACGGGGATTGCGGTGACGGGAAGCTGGCGGAGGCCCTTGCCCTGTTGCGGGACATCAAGGTTCCCGGCCTGGACGGGCAGCCCATTGCGGGCCTGG
>BNUY01000441.1 GCA_025997715.1 Spirochaetia bacterium | reverse complement strand
GGATGGCCGCGTGCACATCCTTGACGCCCCGTCCGTTGAGTTCCGCATGAAGCCGGGCAAAGCGGCCGCGCGCATCGTCTTCTACTTCGCGGATGTCGATAAAGACCTGGGCTTCGTAGCCCTTGAGTGAAACAAAGAGGCCCCGCTCGGCGATTTCCTTGGAGCTGCGGATGTACCAGAGTTCCTGCCGCTGTTCCTTGAACAGGGTAAAGAAGGTGTCCGTACCATGCAGGCCCAGGGCCTGGCAGAGGCTGTCCTGGCGGAAACCGCCGTCCTTCTGGGGGATGGCCACCGCGCCCCGGGAGATCCAGCCGCCGGCTTCAGCATAGGCGTTGTTGTAGAGCACTAAACTCCGGTCATCCCCTGCGCGGTTGGAGTAGGCGAACACATTTTCGTTCACCGATCCGCCCTGGGAAGCATGGAGGTCGTAGAGGCAGAAGTCGGCGCTGCCGGAATACAAGTGGCGGCGCTTCATCAGGGGGAATATCTCCCGTTCATGCCTATCCAGCAGGTATTGATCGGGTTTTTCGTCACGGTAGGCACGGCGGTATTCCATGCCGTACTTTTCCTCAAAGCCCTCAATTTGGCCGTGCCGAACACGCACTCACCACCGACGAATTTAACCGCCGCATCCCCAACGAGTTCTGGCGGGAAGTGGTAGACCGCTGCGCCGCGGAGGCCCCCCATACATTACTTTTGGCGGAAGCCTTCTGGATGATGGAGGGGTACTTTGTACGCACACTTGGTATGCACCGGGTGTACAACTCAGCCTTTATGAACATGCTCAAGAACGAGGAGAATGCCAAATACCGGGCTTCCATCAAAAACACCCTGGAGTTTGACCCGGAGGTGCTCAAGCGGTTCGTCAACTTTATGAACAATCCCGATGAGGAAACTGCGGTGGCCCAGTTCGGCAAGGGGGACAAGTACTTCGGCATTGCCACACTATTAGTAACCATGCCGGGGCTCCCCATGTTCGGCCACGGCCAAATTGAGGGCTTTGAGGAAAAGTACGGCACGGCGG
>BNUY01000440.1 GCA_025997715.1 Spirochaetia bacterium | reverse complement strand
TCATCGTCATCGGCCGTACCGGGCGGGAGTTGTGGCGGCTCAACCTGGGAAGCCCCCTCACGTCTCCTGCCCTGGTGGGATGGGATGGCCGTGTCTTTATCCCCACGGCAAAGCGTATCGACTGTTACACCGCATCGGGGTTCCGCCTCTGGTCTAAACCCCTGACGCGCCCCTTAGCCATACCGCCCCAGCCGGATAAACGGGGCGGCATCCTCATGGTTCAGGATGACGGCGAACTCCTGATCTTAAGCCCCTACGGCAGGGGACAAACCTGCGCCCTTGGTAAAGTTCCCGCAGCTGTCATTCCCCAGGATGCCGCCGCCGCCCGCTTACTGGCCCCCGGCGCTTCAAAGACCGTCGAAGCGCTGGTCAAAGCCGCCGCCGAAGAAGCCGCAACCGCCGCAGCCCAGGCTCAGGAAGCCGCCGCAAGGGCAGCCCCCGGCGCCGCCATAGCCGCTGCCCTTAATGCCAAGCAAGCGGTCCGGGCAGCGGAGGAAGCCGCCGCAAAACTACCCCCGGTGTTCGATGGGAGCGAGCGGACGGTACTGGTGATATATAAAAACGGGCGGGTCGAATCAGTCCGGTGGTATAACAATGGGGAAAGTTCCTTTGCCGCGGGTCTGGAAGGTTCCGGCTTTCCCGGACCGCATTCCGTACCCCTGGCTGCGGTTAACCGGAATGATACCATCGGGGCAATCACGGCAAACGGCACGGTATTTCTCTTTTCCGTAGCGGAAGGGCAAATCATCTGGTCCGCCGGCAGCCACATCCGCCCAGGGACGACCGCGCCGGAAGCCACGCTTATCTATGATGAACGGGGGCTTTATGCCCTTACCCAAACCGGCGCTACCGCCTATGCACATGATGGGAAAACACGCTGGACCATATCGGTACAGAACACGGCAAGCCCCCCGGCCCTGGATGATGAGGGAATACTCTATGTCGGGGGCAGCGACTGGATCCTCAACGCCTATCATATGGAGGACACCGTCAAACCCCGGAAGCAGTCCCTGTACGGCCCCATG
>BNUY01000439.1 GCA_025997715.1 Spirochaetia bacterium | reverse complement strand
CATATCTACCGGTATCAGCATTGGCGTCTCCCGGTCTATGTTTACAAATCGTGCGCTCATACGCTCACGGTATCAGATTCCTCTGGCTTTGACGATCCCTGCGGGCAAAGCCCGACAGGCTCCTAGCCTGTTTCAACCCATCAAAGACCGGTTTAACGTTCCGGTATATCCCCTTGTAAACCGAAAAGTACCGTTTATATTGCCGGTTTTTTTCAAGGTCCGGTTCTATCAAGTCAAAGCCGCTGATCTGTACCGCCGCTTCCGTCAAATCCTTCCAGAGGCCCACGGATACCCCCGCCGCCATGGCGGCCCCCAGGGAGATGGCATGGGTGGGAAAGGGGTGGACCCGCATGGGTATACCGGCGACATCGCAGATCAGGGTCCGCCAAAAGGGGCTGCGGATACCGCCCCCCAGGAGGGTAAAGGTGTGTATGGGCAGGGAAAGGTCGGCGTAGATATCCACGATTTCCCCTATGGCGAAGCTGACCCCTTCGTATACCGCCCGGAGCATGGTCCGCCGGTTCCCCGCCAGGGAAAGACCTACAAAGACACCACGGGCGGCGGCGTCCCAGTGGGGGGTACGTTCCCCCATCAGATAGGGCAGGAACATCACCCCTTCGGAACCGATGGGGATGTCCTCCAGGCTCTTTTCAATAGCCCGGTACTGTTCCGGCGTATCGGACACATCCGGAAAGAGGAGTTCCAAAGCCCAGTCTACGGCTATCCCCGCGGTTTGCGTGGCCCCGCAAACATTGCAGGAACGACCGTCCAGGTCAAAGAAGTTCTGCATCCGTTTTAACGGATCAAACCGGGGTTCCGGGGCCAGCATGGAGGTCCAGGCGCTGGAGCCCACGGAAACATAGGCCTCCCCGGGACCGGTAACCCCCGCCCCACGGGTGGCGCAGGAGCCGTCACCCCCGCCGTAGGAAACGGGTATGCCTGCGCTGAGCCCCAGGATGGCGGCGGCTTCCTTTGAGAGCCCCCCTTCCTGCTCAATACTGCTCCGCACGGCGGGGAAACATTCCC
>BNUY01000438.1 GCA_025997715.1 Spirochaetia bacterium | reverse complement strand
ATTTCATCACCATTGATCTCGCACATTAACCGCCAAAATCGCTCTTCAAATCGTTTTTTTGTCATAACCCCCTTTTCAAGTATATCACGGCTTCTTGCGTCTTGTATCCCTTAAGTTGATGATGTTGGGCCAGGCACCTTTGCGCTTACATCCTCCGGTTTCGCTGTACCTTGCTCCCCAATTCCTGGTTAGCCATAGTTATCCCCCGAACATCCAGGCGAAAAACTTGGGCAAGGGAATTCAATGCGGCGTTCTCGGCGATGTTTCGCTCACTACCGGTCTCGACAACACAAAGCCAGCCACTTTCGGGGTATGCGTCCTGGGGGTTAGTCACCCAGAGCGGCGCTTTGCCTTCAGCGATGTTCGTCTCCGGATGTGTGGTGCCGCTTCTTTGAGTTGGGGCGGCAAGATAGAATATTAGAAGACGCTCTTGATGCTGCCCACAGAAAAGAACGAATGTTGCTACGTGAAAAAAAGCAGCGTACTGTATGACATATATTTTTGATGCCTGTGCCCTTATTGCGTATCTCAATGAAGAAAAAGGGGAAGGTTTTGAGAAAGTCGATGAATTGCTTAACCGA
Source organism: Spirochaetia bacterium (assembly GCA_025997715.1). Lineage (GTDB taxonomy): Bacteria > Spirochaetota > Spirochaetia > Treponematales > Breznakiellaceae > Termitinema. The sequence continues at coordinate 445 of BNUY01000438.1, read as the reverse complement.
GTCGAAGCCGGAGAAATTACGATTTACAAGAGTGCGGACTAAAGTCCGATCGTTAATCTGCTTGAAGTATACCACGGCTATATCCGCGACTGTGGAGTAACTATTGCCGATGAAATCATGCACCCGGTTACCAGTTTTCCCATGAAGATCGTTTCCAATATCACCGATGACATCTACCGCGAAACCGCCCGTTGTAAAGGGATATACCCCCTGTCCCTTGCGGACGCTTCGGACCTTTGGTCCGCTCTTTGCGGTACCGCAAAAAGCCTTTCTGCTACGATTGTTACCAAAAATTGCGGGACCGGAAGAAGAGAGGCTTCCCGTTTTTTGGATTAAGTAAATTTTTCCTCTCCGTCACGGCGAACTTGTGACACTGGAAGCTGAGGAACACGTCCCGGTTTCCTGGTTCCGCCCACCCAGACAAAAGGGCTGAATTTGTGGAGGC
>BNUY01000437.1 GCA_025997715.1 Spirochaetia bacterium | reverse complement strand
TCATAACCCCCATCGCCAAGGGGCAGTCCATCACTATTATCAGCCAGGTAAAGATTCCCTGTACTTCGGTGCTGGTGGTCCCGGTAAATGCCCCGGTCAAAACCCCCGCCGACCTCAAAAACCTTCAGATTGCGGGGCTTTCAAACACCTGCTGCGCGGTTATCTCCATCAGGGACAACCTGAAAAGCCAGTACAGCACCGAGTTTGAGCTGGTAGCCCTGGCCCCCGGCGCAGCCTTAGCCGCCCTTGAAGGGGCTGCGGTGAAGGCCGCCATTCTGGAAGAGCCCTTTGTAGCCGAGGCCCTGCTCTTAAAGGACGCGGCGGGGAAGCCCAAGTTCAAGACCATTTTTGACGGCCATTCGGATGCCAACGGCGACGGCGCTACCGACAAAAACCTTGCCGGTGAAAACCCGCCCTGCCGTACCATCAACGCCAACACCGCCTTTATCCGGGACCGGCTTGGGGACGCCACGGTCTTTATTGAAGCTATTGCGGAAGCCGACCAGATCATCCTGGCAAATCCGACTGCGGCTGATATTGTGGCCATTGCCCATAAGTATGTGCCGAATGTTTCCGAGCAGGCGATTATCAACAGTAATCCTAAGCTGGGCTTTACCACCAAACTGGCTACCGATCAGCTCATCGGCTATGCCCAGGCGCTGGTGAATCAGGGAACCATTGATACGAACCCCGGCGAAGCGCTCTTTGCGCCGGAGTTTAAGGGAATTACCTGGTAGGGGAAAGATAGAAGAATTTTTAACCGCAAAGGCGAAGAAGTCGAAAAAGGGAAGATGAATATGGATATTTTTACTTCTTTTCCTTCTGCGCCTTATTCGCCTTTGCGGTTTTTTATCTTCTATTCTCTTTGCGGTTAAATTAGGTGCTTTATGGCTAACACATATGAAACAAGGGGCCTCCGCCGTTTTTTCTATGAACTCGGGGGCTTCTTTAAAAATTCGCTGAGTAATTTTTTCTCCCTGGAATTTCTTACCGTATTAGTACCATTACTGTTACTGTGGGAATTCTTG
>BNUY01000436.1 GCA_025997715.1 Spirochaetia bacterium | reverse complement strand
TATACCATGGAGGACGAGTTTTTTGTAAAATGATTTTCACCTTTTGGGTGTTTCGGGATTTTGCCCTATCTCTATACCTGGCAATGATTTACGGGCTTTTACAATAATACATATACGGATTCAGGTATTAGTAACACAAATATTTATGAGTTACCCGTGTGGATGGGAAGTCTTCCGTAAACTTCCGGCTTGTTTTGATTTAGCCAGAGGATTTTGGGGCATTGCAGGCCGGAGCAGTAGCGGGATTTGGAGAGGTTCATTGGGATACTCCTTTTACCGTAACCGATAACTCATCAATGCACGCCATATATCTTACCGAGTATCGGCATATGTATCAGTGTTTTAAGCACTTTTTTTCCTGTCGCAGCTTCAACTGCACGGCGATACGCATTAAGCTGTGGGCTGTAATCCCTTGCACGTTCCTCGGCATCAGCACCGGGAAACATTTTGTGGTCGATAATTACAAAGCCGTTATCCAACTCAAGCAACATATCAATCGTACCCTGTATAACTTGATTGTTTATTTCACGAACCATGATTGGATATTCGCGGTAAACTTTTTTTGCTGTGGGTTCCTGTTTTTTAATAAATCCGGTCAGCCTGTCATGGATTTGTACCATATCGGCGGGATCAATAGCGCCATCAACTCCGTAACGGGTTAATAGCCTTTGCGCAACCGCCTGCCATTCAGTTGAATTTCGTTTGCCTTGTTCTATGGCAATAAAATCGTGAACCGCATCGCCAAGAAGATGCATGTCTTCATTTTTTATTGTAACCGGTATCCTCTTGCCTAAATCATAGGACTCATTTTTCGAAAGCTCCCCTGGTTTACCTTCGATTTTACTTGGTGAGATTCGGGATTGAGGATAGTGCGTCAATTCTGTTGTAACTATAGGCCGGCACTTTTTCTTATCAGACTTCTTTGAAGGTCCAACCTTTGTGTCTTCCGTAAACTCCTTGATTGTTATGGGTATTGGAGTTTCACCAATAGTAAGTGTGTGCTCTTGAATCGCAGACAGCTTAATGAG
>BNUY01000435.1 GCA_025997715.1 Spirochaetia bacterium | reverse complement strand
GCGGGGGAATCCATGGGGGCTGCCACGGCACTGCAGTACCTGCCCCTGGGGGATAGAAAAATAAACGGGGTCATTGCCGACTGCCCCTTCACTTCTGCGGTAGAAGAGGCGGTTGCCATCTACCGCTTATCCCACGTTCCGGCCTGTATCGCCTATCCCGCCCTGGCGCTTGGAAATATCCTGATACGAATTTTCCGGGGTTACAGCATTTATAAGGTGTCCCCCCTCAAGGATGTTCTGTCCAGCCCGACGCCGGTGTTGTTTATCCATGGCGGGGATGACCATTTTGTCCCCACCCGGATGTCGGTCCGCATGGCGGAGGCGCGGCAACAGGCGGGGCTTACGGCCACGGCCCTGGTGATCATCGACGGGGCGGCGCACACCGAAAGCGTCCGCGTGGACCCTGAGCGGTGGTTTCGTGAAGCATTTTCTTTTATCGATACCTACTGCAAAAAATAATTTCTAAAGGAGAAGCGCGTATATGAGTGATTGTATTTTCTGCAAAATCATTAAGGATGAAATCCCCGGAAAGAAGATCTACGAGGATGATGAGATCCTTGCTTTTCACGATGTGACCCCCCAAGCGCCGGTCCACTTCCTCCTGGTGCCTAAGAAGCACATCCGGAACATCATGGAACTGGACAAGGCCGATACCGGTCTGCTGGGGCGGCTGTTATTCAAGGCCCAGGAACTGGCGGTGGAACAGGGCTGCGGTGAGAAGGGCGCGCGGTTTGTGATCAACTGCAAGGACAACGGTGGGCAGACGGTGGACCACCTCCATGTGCATGTGCTGGGGGGGAGGGTTATGGACTGGCCTCCGGGGTGAGGTTTGTTGGCAAAGCCGGGAATAAAGGGGCATGCCGGGCACTCATGCTGTTGGAGGAACCTGCTCCCGGAGCCCGGCCCCAGGGGGCCCGAATAGGTCTCCGTACGCAGAGACGTCCAAATGCATTCGACCCGTCACGCCCCTTTATTCCCGCTGCGCCACCATTATATCGCTGAACTGAGTGGGGGGAACTCAACCCGCGTGC
>BNUY01000434.1 GCA_025997715.1 Spirochaetia bacterium | reverse complement strand
CCGCCGGGCTCTCCCGGATTGTCTGGCATATCGCTAAGGACATTGAGGAGGTACAGCGCGAGATTGAGGAAGGGAGGGAAGCGTGAAAGCCAAATTCACCCGGTCCGACTTATGGAAAATCCTCCAGAACGCCGGCACTAACCAACCAGGTGATCGCCGCCCTGGCCGCCGCCATCGAAGCCGGGCAAGTGATTGAGCTGCGGGGCCTGGGAACCTTCGAGCCGAGGGAGCGCCAGCCGTACCGCGGCCATAACCCCCGGACCCTTGCCTCGGTAAACGTACCCGCCCGGCGTACCGTATTCTTTAGGCCCTGCGCTGCACTAAAGACGGCCATGAACCGCCGCAGGGGAACCGATGAAAGGGATTGATAAATTTCTCCTGGACAAAATGATCGCCTATCACGCCGGCGGCCTGGCCTATGCGGAGGCCTCCGCCTTCACCCTGGGGGAGCTGCGGGCAATCTACCAGGGCAATCACTGGACAAACGGAAAGCCAACACCGGCGCCGGAACCCATCACCGAGGCCGATGCCATGAGGCAGGCCGCTGCGGATGCTGAAGAACTGCGGGGGCCGTACATGGCCACGCATGAGGGGGGAGGTGGTGTCTCCGGTGATTCACCGTAGAACCCCCGCTATTGCGTTATAGCGGCCCGTGGTTGCGTCCGTTTGTCCTTGGTAGAGGGGAGTTCAATAGCGGCTTTGTGGGGGTTCTGGAACCATCACCGGGGAATGGTACGATGAGGGGGTTTGCGGAGTACTTCGGTGGTCTCGATCCGCTCCCGGTCATGGAGCACAACATCCACGAATGGCTTGCCTTCGTCAAAGATAATCTCTACGCTGCCGTGACCGGATTCCTTGGCCTTCTCCCGGGCCCTCTCCAGTACCTTGTCTGTCAAATCCATACTTCCTCCCAATCCTATAACTTATTTCTTCCCCGGAAGTTCATCCAGGCCGTATTTTTTACGCCATCCTGCCAGTAGTGTATCAGCTTCTTTTTCGGTAAATCCATTTCTAATCAAATGCGCCCGGAGCA
>BNUY01000433.1 GCA_025997715.1 Spirochaetia bacterium | reverse complement strand
ACAGGCCCTGAACAAGGTGAGCGTGGAGGTGCATCCCGGAGAGGTCCATGGGCTTATCGGTTCAAACGGCGCGGGAAAATCAACCCTGATCAAAATCCTCTCCGGGGATATTCAGCGGGATTCCGGGGAGATCCTCCTGGACGGCAAGGCATATACGGTCAATAATCCCCAGGATGCCTACAAACAGGGCTTGAGTTTTATTCACCAGGAATTGGCGCTGATCCCAAAGTTTTCAATTTTGCAGAACCTGACCCTGGGGATGAAAAAGAAAAGCCGGTTCGGGTTAATCGACTGGCACGCCGCCCGGAAAAGTGTGGCGGATGTGGTGGAACGGGTGGGACTGAAACAGCCCCTGGGCGCCATCGTTGATACCCTGAGTGTGGCGGATCAATGGCTTATTTCCATTGCCCACGCCCTGATGCACCAATGCAAAATCATTTCCATGGATGAACCCACGGCGTCTCTTTCCGCCGAAGAATCTGAAAATCTTTTTAAGGTGATGCAGGAATTAACCGGTGAGGATGTGGCCGTTCTGTATGTATCCCACCGGCTTGACGAGATTCTCCGGCTCTGCGACGGCATATCGGTGTTTAAGGACGGCAATTGTGTCCTGACCACCAGCCGGGAACAGGCAACAAAAAAACTGCTCATTGAGGCTATTGTGGGCGGTGAAATGGCCGATAGTTCCGTTGAAGCAAGAACGGATCTGGTTGAGCGGCCGGTGATCCTGGAAACCAGAAATCTAAGCAGCGGGTCACGGGTAAAAAATGTCAGCCTGAAACTCCACGCGGGGGAAGTGCTCGGCATCGGCGGCCTGGTTGGTTCGGGCAGGACCGAGCTGGCCAACGTCATATTTGGAGTTGACCGGCCGAGCGGCGGGGAAATGTTCTTTGAAGGCGCACCCTATAGGCCGAAAAGTCCCGGCGCCGCCATCAAAAACGGAATAGCCCTGGTGCCGGAAGAACGGAGGACCCAGGGGCTGGTCCTGAAGGACACCATAGATTTTAATCTAAGCCTGACGAATCTCAAGGCGTTGC
>BNUY01000432.1 GCA_025997715.1 Spirochaetia bacterium | reverse complement strand
CGGTACAACGGTTTTTGATGTAGGGTCGGTTGAGCACCTGGTTAACCTGTACTACACGGCGGCAATACCCATAGCGGAGGGGATAAACCTGAGTATCCGCCCCCGGCTGCTGTTTGGTTTTTACCACAACGACCATGAACCCCCGTCCTCGGGAACTACCTATGGAACACTGCGCTCTTTCGGGTTTTCCCCGATGGTGGAGGCGGAGTTGAGCTATCAAATAACGCAGAAAATCTCCGTGGCGACAAGCCTCTCTTTCAGCGCCTTTACGGCAAGTTTTAGTAAAACGGATACCGGCAGGTATTGGGAAATAGAAGGGCTCACCGTGGATAAGGGGGAAAGCGGCAATCTGGATTTCCGCTTTGCCTTTTCTAAAGCCTTTACCCTGGAAGCCGGGATAGGTGGATTGCTTGATTTTAGCGGGGCGCGGTACACGCTTGATTTTAGTAATGTACACGGCGGATTTACCCTCATCTTTAAGCCGGGAATGTAGGCGGACGGTAACAGGAGACTATGGATGAAACGATTGGCGTTTGTTTTTGCGGCAGTGTTTGTAACGGCGGCCCTGTGGGGCAATCCCGCCGGTGGTGATACGCCTGTTCCCGACCCGGATGTGTACCCCGAACAGGCGTACTTCGAGATGCAGCGTTCACCGCAGAGTATTCTGGGGGAGACGGGCGCTTTGGTACACACCGATATTGACGATTTTGTCGATGTAGTGGATTACCGGAATCTGGTTTTCAATAAACATTTCTTTTTCCTGGGCGGAAGCGGGGGGATTACCGAGGGTTCGCTGCGGGGAGGCTGGGCAGGAAAAATCGGCGCCGGTTATTTGGGCTTGTACTTTGCGGGTGATTTTTTTTATGGCCGCGGCAACACGGCGGATAACGACAAGCCCGCCTACAGCAAGTTTGTGATGAACGATAACCTTATTGTTCTTTTTGGCAATGCGGCGCTGGGGGGCCTCCGACTTGACCTGCGCTTTGACCAGACAAGGTTTACATCCGAAGATACCGCCACACCGTTTGTAACGACCC
>BNUY01000431.1 GCA_025997715.1 Spirochaetia bacterium | reverse complement strand
TTTGAGTCAATTTTAGGGATGCTTATTCGGTATATCTGGTCAAAATCACTCCAATATCACTTGGTACGGCCTCTTCCGGCTTGAAAAGCTCGTAAACTTCAATATTTAACGCTTTACTAAGGTTCATAAGGGTTTCAGGATAAGGCCACTTTTTGCCGGTTTCTATGTCACTCAAAAAATTCGTAGAAATATTGGCTTCTTCGGCTAATTTTGCCTGCGCCCACCCCCGGCGATTACGATACCGTTTGATATTCATGCTTAAAACAGCCCGTAATTTGTTTCCGATCATAGATCCATCCCGTAGCATATATTAAAAATTATCTTATTGGCTTGACAAACTGACAAACATCTAGTAATAATTATCTAAATATTGGCTACTAGTTTGTAATGTAGGCCATTCAGGAAGCAGGGTATGCGTATGAAATATTATACATACATGTAGCGGATTTATGGAATTTTTGACTGGGATAAAAGGGGGTGAGACGAATGGGGGAAAAATACGGCTTAAATTTCAGACTGGTTGAAGAAAAGGACGCTGATTTTATTGTGAAATTACGCACAGATGAAAGACTTGCACGATATTTGCACCCAACGGATAATAATATTTCAAAGCAAAAAGAATGGATACAAAAGTATAAGCAAAGGGAAAAAGACGGGCTTGATTTTTACTATATTTTTGAGGACTTAAAAAATCAACAATTAGGGTTGAGCCGAATTTATGATGTTCAGAAACAAAGTTTCACCGTAGGAAGCTGGATTTTTTCGCCTAATGCACCATTAGGCACATCAATATTAGGAGATATTATTGTAAAAGAAATCGGATTTGAAAATCTTGGTATCGGGAAATGCCTTTTTGATGTACGAAAAGGAAATATTCATGTTTTGAAATACCATATGACATATCACCCCACAAAAATCAACGAAGATGATTTAAATTTTTATTTTGAGATAGACGGAAAAACTTTTCTAAATGGTAAAATGAAATATTTAAATTTATTGAATCTTATAAAACCACCGGCTTTGCCGGTGAGACTTGAAAAGGCTATGC
>BNUY01000430.1 GCA_025997715.1 Spirochaetia bacterium | reverse complement strand
GGTTAAGGCCGAATGGGGTGTCCTGCCCGGCCTTAACCTCTTCGACGCCCACCAGTTCGTAGGGCAGGCCGCCTTTGACGGTATTGTTCAGGGCCGCCTTTGCGGGCCGGAGTTGGTAGGTTCCGTCCCCTACCAATTGAAGCAGGTCTTTATCGGAGGAGAGGATATAGCATTGCCGCTTTTCTTCCCGGCATTTTTTTGCCAGGGTGGCGATGATGTCGTCCGCCTCAAAGCCATCGGCCTTTAAGGCCGGGACCCCCAGGGCTGCGAGGACTTCCTCTACCAAAGGGACCTGGGTGTGGAGATCCTCCGGGGCTTTTTGCCGGGTGGCTTTGTATTCGGGGTATTGCTTGTGCCGGAAAGTGGGGGTAGGGGAGTCAAACACTACCGCCAGCCGCCGGGGCCTTTGGGGGACGCCCAGGAGTTTCCCCGCCGCATCCGCCGCCGGGGCGCCCTCGTCCAGGAGGCTCACCAGGGTACGGGCAAAGCCGAAAAGGGCGGACACGTTTTGTCCCCGGCTGTTCCGCAGGGGACGGTTCATGAAGGCAAAGTAGGACCGGTAGATAAGGCCGTAGGCGTCTATAAGGTAGAGGGGTTCTTTCATATTTCTATACTATTGTATGTCCCGTCTTCCGTAAAGCGGAATATCCACTATAATTAGCCCATGAATATTTTTGATATAATCGGCCCGGTGATGATCGGCCCCTCAAGTTCCCACACCGCAGGGGCGGTCAGAATCGGCCGGGTAAGCTGGAAGATTCTGGGCCAGGAGGTGGCTAAAGCGGACATCGGTATGGCGGGTTCCTTTGCCCGGACATACCGGGGCCACGGGACGGACAAGGCAATTGTCGCCGGCCTCCTGGGGATGCTCCCCGATGATGAACGTATCCCCCACAGTTTTACGGTTGCCCGTGAGCAGGGGCTTGAGTTTACTATTTCCGAAGTGCAGATCCCCCACGCCCACCCCAACACGGTACGCCTCCATCTGGCGGGCAGGGACGGAAAGGAGTGCGCCGTCCAGGGGTCCTCCGTGGGGGGCGGCAATATC
>BNUY01000429.1 GCA_025997715.1 Spirochaetia bacterium | reverse complement strand
GGGTTGCTTTTTTTGAGGCTATGCGATTTTGCCTGCGTTTCGCTTATCACGATTCATGGTCTGCTTTCCTCGTCTTTCTCTATACCGATGGCGGACTTGCCGATTCAGGGTAAATTTAGAATTGCTGTTCACCAGCCGGGTAGAACCGGTGAAGAATTTTAACACAGAGGTCACAGAGGGTTCGAACCAAAGGTTCGCGAACACAGAGATGTTATGATTTAAATTATCGGGAAGAAGTGGTACTCTGGACCGACGGGGCCAGAGAGCCGGAGGCAGGTTGATGTGGTCAGTGAGGGAATGCGAGAGCATGAACCTCGGCACAGAGATAAAACTTACAACCGGCCGCCGTAAAACAAAATGCGGCTGCCTGTCATACAGGCAAACCGCGAATAGGAGTACGGTGAACCACACCCGATAATTGCTCCTGGTCCTTATTTTATCGTAAGGAGCGGAAAGATGAAAGAGACGCAGAAGCGGCGGTATGTAGGGATTGATCTGGGGAAGCGGACCTATGCGATGGCGGTGATCGGGAAAACCGGTAAGGTCACCCCTAGCAACGGGCGGACGAGCATAGAGGGACGGATGGCGTTGTACAAGAAACTGGATGCGACCGACAAGGTAGCCATCGAAGCGGGAAACCTGGCGTTTATCATGGCGAAAGAGATAATCGCCCAGGTGGGCTGCGAGGTGGTGGTGCTGAACGCGAGCAAACTGGCGTTGATCTACGGGTCGATGAAAAAGACGGACAAGGAGGACTCCCTCAAGCTGGCCCGGATCATTGAGCAGTTTCGGGACGAGCAGCTGCCCACGGTCAAACTGCCGAGCGACCAGGAAATGCGGCGGCGGAAGCTGCTGGCCAGCCGGCAACGGGCGGTACGGATGCGGACCCAGATGATAAATCTGCTTCACGGGCTGTTTTTGCACCAGGGAATCACGACGGTGGTCAGGAAAGACCTGGCGACGAAGGAAAACCGGGAAGAAGCGGTGAAGCAATTGACCGGGCTGGAGAGGGAAGAGGCGGAATGGGCACTCAAGGCCCTTGAGCTCTATGAGGA
>BNUY01000428.1 GCA_025997715.1 Spirochaetia bacterium | reverse complement strand
GCAGACGCCGGCTTTTAACAACTTGATAGGACGCTTCTATGTCCGCCGACAGATTTCTGTCCCGGTCATACCAGGGTACGGCGCGGCGATACGCTTCGTAGGCCGCCTCCGTTGCCGCCCCCAGCCGGAGCTTCGGGTTTTGCTGCTGCCGCAGGGTAATTGCCTGGGCGGCGTGCATCATCTCCATGCCCAGGATGTAGGTCAGGTTGTCGGTGATCCGGCGTATACGCTGGGCCACATGGGGCAGGTTATTTGCGTGATCCTCGATCTCCCCGGCCACCGCCTGATAGTCCACCGTGGAGGGATTGGACAGGTGCCGTATTTCCGTATCCAGCAGGGTGTAGGTTTTCTGTAGCGCCCCAAAGGCATGGACATGGGCTTCATCCGGGGTCAGGAACCGGGGAAGCCCTGTAAAATTGGGGGTCCCCAGTTTGGTCATCCGGAAACAGGACATCCGGGAGACATGGCTCAGGGTAATGCCCAGCATCGCAAAACCTACGGCGATTGTTGTGCACTCAAAGTTTGAGCATGATATGATCCTTCGTTCGTCCAGGAGCAGGCAGGGGTTGTCGTCGGGGCTGTTAATTTGGATTAGGGCGAACTTGGTTACATATTCCAGGGCGTCCCGGAGGGCGCCGTGTACATAGGCGCCGCTCCTGAAACTGATGGGGTCCTGTACGGGTTTGTTGGGGAAGGTGCCGTAGATATAGCTGCCCTTAAGAAACCTGCTTACCAGGGCGGCGCTTGCGGTCTGGCCCGGGAGCCGCCGCGCCTCGTGGACCTTTGGGTCAAGGGGGGAGGTGTTACCGTTGAGACCCTCAAGGGAGACGGCGTAGATCAGGTCCGCCTGATCCACCAGGCTGTTGAGTTCTATCAGGGAGAGGGCCCCCTCCGCCATGCCGAAGGCGTTACAGCTTACGATGGCCAGGCCGTCCTTGGGACCAAGCTCCACGAATTGAAGTCCCGCCTGTTTGTGGGCTTCCGCCGCGCTCATACGCCGGCCCTGATAGTTCACATCCCCCTCGCCGCACATGGCCAGCCCTATGTGAGACAGGAT
>BNUY01000427.1 GCA_025997715.1 Spirochaetia bacterium | reverse complement strand
TGCGCCGACATCAATACCCCGGGTCGGCTCATCGAGAAACAGAATGTCAAGGCCGCACATCAGCCATTTTGCCAGTATCACCTTTTGCTGATTCCCGCCTGAAAGACTGGTGATCATGGTGAATAAGCCCGGCGCCTTAACATTAAGTCGGTCAAAATATTCCCGCGCCGTTTCGCGCTCCCGCCGTTTATCCAAAAGGATACCCCGCAGGAGCATCCGTAAAATCGTAATCGTCATGTTTTCGCACACGGTCATCGTATGGATAAAGCCGTCTTTTTTTCTGTCCTCGGTGAGCAGCCCGATACCGTGGCGCTTGGCGTCAATCGGATCGTGTATCCATATCTCTTTACCGTTTTTATAAATGCGGCCCCTGGTATGGGGTATGGCGCCGAAGATCGCGCCAAGAAGCTCGGAACGCCCCGACCCGACAAGCCCGCCAAGCCCCAGGATTTCACCCTTGCGCAAGGTAAAGCTCACATCGCTGATGATGCTTTTCCCGCCGGTAAAGGGATGCGGTACCTGAAAATGTTCCACCTTCAAAATCTCACCGCCAATTTCGTGATCCATCTTGGGATACATCATATCAAGACGCCGCCCTATCATGTCTTCGATAATTTGTTTGCTGTCGTAGCCCTCATCCTTGCGGTAAACACTAATGTGCCTGCCGTCACGCATCACCTCGATACGGCCGCAAAGGTCGAACACTTCGTCGAGCTTGTGGGAAATATACAAACACGCGATACCCTCGTCACGCAGGCGGCGGAGTATGACCATCAAATTTTTCGTTTCCCCTTCGGTGAGCATGGAAGTGGGCTCATCAAGGATCAGAATTTTCGGATTACGCACCAGGGCGCGGGCGATGCAGACAAGCTGCTGCAGGGAGGGCGAAAGGTTCCGCATGGTAACGGTAACGTCAATGTCGATATTGAGGCGGCGCATCATATCACGGCCTATGGCCTGCACCCGTTTCCAGTCAATCAAACCAAGCTTTGTTTTCGGCGCGCAGCCCAGCACAATATTTTCGCCCACAGAAAGGTCAAGCTCAATGTTGAGCTCCT
>BNUY01000426.1 GCA_025997715.1 Spirochaetia bacterium | reverse complement strand
CTTTCTAAAAGCGGACGTGACCTATATGCAAAACCGTCATGTTTTGGAAGGGTGGCTTTTTATTAATTTTATCGCTATGGTCGCCTACCACAAACTTTTCGACCGGCTGCGGGCCGCAAATCTGCTAACAAAACAATCGCCGAAAGATATTATAGAATTGGCAAAGGCAATCTACAAAATGCGTATCAGAGGCGAATGGCACCGTAGCGAAATACCAGCCTGGGTCCTTAAAATTTTTGAAAAAATCGGTATAGACTACCTAAAATAAGCGGAGTTAGGGCTTAAATGGAAAAACCCGTTTACGCGCCGGAGGGAAAAAAACCTACCGGGGAAACGCCCTTCCATGTCAGGATTATGCGCAAACGGCCCGACATAAAGGCTATCGTCCACGCGCATCCCCCCATACTTACCGGCTTTTCGATTGCCGGCAGTGGTTTACTGCAAAAACCATTCCTGCCTGAACCGATCCTGGAAGTTGGACCCATCATGTCGGTAGCCTATGATACACCGCTTTCCGAACAATTTGACCGGGTAATTGATCTGTCCGACGGTTTCCTGATGGAAAACCACGGCGCGCTTTTTTGCAGTCCCTTTAGTATTACCGATGCGGTGGAACGCCTGCAAATGACGGAATGTATGGCCCATTCAATTTTGGTAGCTTCGTTATTGGGAAACGCAAAACCAATTGCGGATAAATATGTAAAAGAAATTGATGAGGTGATAAAAATCCGTAATCTTCCCATGCCGGGAAAACCGGGCTTGTTTTCTTCTATCAGCATGATGTACCATTGATCCTGAGTAGGAGAGGGAAATTGTACCCAAAAATCTATTTGGCCATTGATAATTGTTTTGCCTCCAAGCGATGGACAACACCTGATGAATGGAGCCGGGTAATAGCGGACCTGGGGATCGCCTATATAGTGTCCATCTCTAAATCCGGAATTTGCGCTTATCGACACGGTCCTTGAGGAACATCCGGAATTGATACGGATGATGAAGGATGATGTATGCCGGGGTAGTGCGGAAAGTAATTTTGGCAGACAAGATACGCCGAGCGTAG
>BNUY01000425.1 GCA_025997715.1 Spirochaetia bacterium | reverse complement strand
ATACCATGGAGGACGAGTTTTTTGTAAAATGATTTTCACCTTTTGGGTGTTTCGGGATTTTGCCCTATCTCTATACCTGGCAATGATTTACGGGCTTTTACAATAATACATATACGGATTCAGGTTAATTTCATTCTGACCGGAAATATTTTACCTCATTTTAATAACAAAGGGCTTTGGTTTCTTTGCTGTTTTTTGAATATTATTTTGGCAAATCAATTATTAACCCCATATTTTACTAAACCAGTAGATTCCATTTCATTTTCTGTGACCGGTTTTGTTACGGTAATAATGATTAGGCCAGAAACAGTTTGGGCAATTCCAAGCTATGTTATTTATTATTTAATATTAATTTATACGACATTAATTGTTATTGGCGCCATATTATGTATTATCTTCAAAGATTCTAATAATGTAACTATTCAGCCAGAAAACAAGCCGTTTATAGCCATAAAACCCCTACTTTAGTGCCATTTACAAACATATTTTAAAAACACAGTAACACTATTTTTTGAAAAACATCATTTCAATGCTATTTTATGCCATATTAAACACGTTTTTGGCAATATTCCTGGCTGAATAGTTACCTAATAATAAACATTTATTTATTCTATCAGAAGAGATAAAAATAATAATTTCGTATTTAGGAACAGCTCGTATTATATTTTCTCTAATCTATTTCTTCTCACTAATAACATATCATTATCAGAGTTCAAGGGAGATACTAATTATAAGTATTTAATTTTTGTAATACAAGGTCCATTAAATTATCTATTTGTTTTGACAAACAGTTTTTTATCAAAAAGCAAATTCAAGAATACTATTATTAATTCCGGAGAAATTGTTGCTTGTCAAGAGCCGAATATTATATTGATAAAGCAGGATACTGAATCGGATATCCCTTATATGACCGGAATAATTATTAAGGATCAATATTCATTGCCAAAATTGGGATATTCTCTTGATTTTGTTGGGAAAGCTGACGGAGTATTATTGCGCACTTTTGTTTTTGGAAAAATAGAGAATTCTCAAATAATCAATGATATTAAAGGAGTACCAATTAATGCCGTT
>BNUY01000424.1 GCA_025997715.1 Spirochaetia bacterium | reverse complement strand
CAACGGGGTGGTGTTGTATGGATGAGTATATTGCCGGTGCATAAAGGACAAGGTATTGCCAAAATACCTATAATACGATACACTCTTAGGAAAGGAGTTACTATGTCAGATTCAAAGCAAGGTATTGTTTATCTATTATCAAATCCCGCTATGCCGGAAATTATCAAAATTGGCTTTACAACACGGGATAACCTTGATGATAGATTACAGGAATTATTCACTACATCCGTGCCGGTGCCATTCGAGTGTGAATACGCTTGTAAGGTTAATGATTGTAAAAGTGTTGAAGATGCCCTGCACATAGCTTTCGGCCCTCATCGTATCCATCCTAAACGTGAATTCTTTAAGATTGAACCAGACCAGGCAATCGCCATATTAGAGCTGCTTAAAGTTGCTGATGTTACTTCCAATGTAACTGAAGAAATAAACAAAACCACTTCGCTGATAGATAAAGAAGCGGGTGAAAACTTGAAAAGGCAAAGACGGCCCCCATTGAATTTTCAGGAAATGGGAATACCTGTAGGAAGTAAATTGGTGTTTCTCTACAATGATGAAAAAACAATCGAATCAACCGTAATTTCTGAAAAAAAGGTGGAATACAATGGTAACGAGTATTCATTAACAAGGTTGACACGAGAATTATTGGGGGTCGAACATGATGTGCAGCCCACAAGGTATTGGAGCTATTTAGGCAAAGTTTTAAGGGAATACTATGATAGTACGTATCAATTTGTAAATTAAGCCGGGAGGATTGATTTTGAGAGAACAGGGCAGGGAGCTATTGCACTGGACGGGAAGAACCTTATTATCACCGGTGCCAACGGTTCAGGCAAGACATCGTTTTTAAAAGCAGCGTATGAAAATACTGATTTGCTTATTGCATTGAAATTTGGAGCTTCTGTTTCAGCAATAATTAATGGTATTGTTTGAGAATAAAAGAGGAAAAGGTGATAACGGACAACAGCGGGGGTATAAAATGAATAGACAAAATAGAATGTATGATTTACATACTCAATTGCTCATTGATGATTTAATCGAAGGCCTTGCCAGGAAAATTGATACGAGGGCACTGG
>BNUY01000423.1 GCA_025997715.1 Spirochaetia bacterium | reverse complement strand
CCGGCGCCGAGGATCACCATTTTATCGGGATAGAGAATCCCCGAAGGGATCAGATGGAGGGCGTACTGTTCCGCCCCAATGACAATCGTATGCCCGGCATTGGCCCCGCCGGAAAAACGGACGATTATCTGGGCCTCATTGGCCAGATAATCCACAATCTTACCCTTTCCCTCATCACCCCATTGGGCGCCGATCACAACCACTTTCATGGGCACAGGATAGCATGAGGGCGGGGCTTGAAGCTAGTAGGGCTCAGCTCTTATTTCTGCCCGCCGGTTAGAAAACCGCGTTTCTGTATTGGTATTGTCTCCCCATTGAGCTGTTTCCCCGCCTGCCACCGGTTCCAGTTTTTCCCGTGGAATAGCACGGGCGGCTAATTCCTCGACAGCCTTTATGGCACGCCAGCGTGAAAGTTCATTGGGGTCAGGGAACCCGGGAACTATCGCGGCATACCCGATAACCTTAAATTTCTGTTCAGGGTTTTGCAATAATGTTTGATGCATTTTTTCTGCGGTTTCATCAAGCCATTCTGCGGCATTGGGAAGTAAGTCGGAAGAATTGCCCACGAAGATTGCTTCGCCGATATCTTGAAACAGTGATATTGTTATGTCCGGTTCATTAATTGGCGGCGGAGTGACAGCTTCCTCAACAGGAATTGGCGCCGGTAGTGGTTCTGCGGCATCAGTTTTAGACGGCTTACATTGCCGTATCCCGAACAACAAAAGCAATAACAGTGCGGCGCCAATAATAGCAATGATTACCGGTTTGCGATTCCGGGTGGTGGTGGAATCCTGCGGGGGCGGCGGTGCTGGCCGCGGCGTGGGTGGCGGTTCCAGTGTCGGGGGCAACAGTGATGGTGCTGGCAGTAAAGGTTCTGGTTCTGGTTCTAGTGGTTCCGGCTCTGGCGGTGTTGGTACCGATACTGGCTCCGGTTCTGTTGGCAATGGTTCCGGCGGCGGTGGCGTTAGTTCTAGCGCAGGTGGTGCCGGCTCCGGTGTCGGGGGCAACAGTGATGGTGCTGGCAGTAAAGATTCTGGTTCTGGCTCTAGTGGTTCCGGCTCTGTTGGCAATGGTTCTGGC
>BNUY01000422.1 GCA_025997715.1 Spirochaetia bacterium | reverse complement strand
ACCCAGAAATTTGAAGTCTGGGTAAATTCCGAGTACAAAGAGACCATTTCAGTTCGCCAGTTACTCATAAGGAACTCAAACGCCAATACCCAACAGTAGTAGGCCCCGCTTTATGGAACAGAGCCATACTATTTATGGCAGGATACAGAAACATTGGATAAAAAGAAAAGTGAAAACGAGTTTGCCATTATTCGATTGTGGCTTGACGATGTTGAACTGGAAGATGAAATCCATTATGGTGTTGATGCTGATAAGGCGTTTAGGTTATGTAGAGAAAATATTGAGCAAAGCTCAAAAAATGATATTATTGATTGGTGGATTCCCGATGAAGCAGTAGCAAAAATCAAGCGGGCTCTCAATGGCGAGATTTTCTGATGTAATGATAGAGGGTGTACCATAAAGAATGCGGCTTCGAGTCCCGCAGCTTCAAACAAAGGTGTTAAGCCCGTGTTCCAAAAGCCCCCGCAAGTATCACGACCCGCTGTAAGGGGAACCGGTACGGCAAACGGCGTATTACGATCATTCAACCGATACCGTTGACATAAAGAAAGCGGCGTGGTACAGTCTTTGATTATGCGGGTTGATACTGTACATTCAATTTTACCCCCCCCCCCAGACCGTCCGAAAACTAAGTCTCAAGCAGCCCTATTCTTGAAACATGCCTAATGTTCCCGGCCCAATTCCTGGATGGAGCCGTTTTTTTCGGAATCATGGGAGTCCCTAAGGTTTCCGAGTTTCTTTTTGTCGCTGGAGCGGCCCTTTTCGCTTATGCTTTCGTTAAAGCTCCCAGTAATCTCCCGGCTCCCAGCAGGGAGATCGCCCGTTTAAAGTTATAGGCCATAAAAGTGAGCGATAGTTCCCCGGTTACTTTTTCTTTTCCCTTCAATAAAAGATACGCACTGTCTAAGGCACGCTTCACGGTGCCGAAGGGATGCTCGGAAAGACATTTTCGATTGTCGAGTTTTTTGCGATCCACCTTGAAGTGAAGCCGTACAACTTTTACCGTCTTCCGAAGCTTAACGCCGGTACGATTTTTGACGGCCTTTTCCTTTCCGTCTTGCCCATAGGCGGCACAGGCTA
>BNUY01000421.1 GCA_025997715.1 Spirochaetia bacterium | reverse complement strand
ACAAACTGAAAATGCTATACAGAATATTATTCTTGAAGAACTGGAAAACCTTGAGGGTATACTGATAGCCACTACCAACTTGACCATCAATCTTGACGACGCATTTGAACGGCGGTTTCTTTACAAGATTGAATTTTCCAAACCGGACCGGGAAAGCCGGAAGGCCATTTGGCAATCAATGGTTAGCGATCTTACTAATGATGATGCGGACATCCTTGCCGGTGAATACGATTTTTCAGGGGGGCAAATTGAAAACATTGCCAGAAAAAGGGCTATTGATAGCATACTCACCGGGGAGACACCGGCCCTGGAAGACATGCTGTCCATGTGCCGTGATGAAAAGATGGTGAAGGATACCGGGAAACGTATTGGCTTTGGGGTATAGTGGTAATCAATGTGAACTGCTCATATTTGCATACTTTTCGTTGATTTCATCAGCTAAATCAACGAATGCCTTTAATCCATGAGTATGTAATACGTGAGATACCTCATGGCCTCTGGAGGATTTTAATGCGCCATTGAAAAATCCAAGTATCTCTTCCGTGGTTTTCATATATTTTATCCGCATAAGGGTACGCCGTACACTTGCTTTTATATCCGGCGGAAGGTCATCCCGATCAATCGCTTTGCTTAATACCTCACTTTGGATTAGTTTTATTAATTCCTCCCTGTTTATATTTTTTTCTGACTCATCCCCTTTAAGATAATATTCCTCTTCATATTTCTTTAAATCCTTTTCTATAAGGACAATTAATTTTTCGTCGGCATGGATAAATTGTGCAAAATCTAAAATGGTCGATAAATGGTTAACCAACTTATACCGTGACATAAATGCTTCCCGTGTATGGGAAACAAAGTTGCGAATAAAGTGCATATCATCTATTACGGTATAGTACCTGTCACAATCCGGCATAGAATAATTTTTCTTGATGTATCGTTTTATAGTATTCCAATTGTAAAAAAGAATATTTATCAGATCAAGAAAATCAAGATGCTTAAAATCCTTATTATATCGATCTTTTATATGCGGTGCAATATATTCTTCCCACCACGATTCAGGGGAAAGATGTTGAAGTATTTGG
>BNUY01000420.1 GCA_025997715.1 Spirochaetia bacterium | reverse complement strand
TTCGGTGACGGACTTGCGAACCAGGAGCCAGCCTCCGGCTAATTCTATCCGCAATCCGTCCATTTTTGACAATGGAAAAGCCCCGGCTTTGGTTTCCAGATCCTTTAAAAGAGTATCCCTTTCACTGTAGGGACAGAAGAACCGTAAATCCGGGGTAATCAGGGTTTGAGGAATCCCATCGGCCAAATCGGAGAGGGATGTTTGTACGTTTCGGAGGATCTCTGCCATGCGCAAGGCGGCATAGAGACCGTCATCATACCCCAGTTCCGCAAAAAAGAAATGGCCCGATATTTCACCGGCCAAGGCAGCTTTATGGTCAAGGAAGCGGCGTTTAATAAAGGCATGGCCGCTGCGTTCCTGCAAAGACTCGCCGCCTGAGGCCAGGACCGCATCCTTTACGACAGATGAGGATTTAATATCGTACACAACCGGAGCAGGCTTGCCCATGAGATACTCCCGGATAAAGATTACCAGGCTGCGCTCCGAAGAGAGCACCCGGCCCAAGTTATCCACAAAAACAACCCGGTCGCCGTCACCATCAAAAGCAATCCCCATATCAGCTTTCTTTACCAGCACCGCCTGCTGTAACGCTTTTAAATTACTGGAAACCGCAGGATTCGGATCACGGTTAGGAAAAGTCCCATCAAAACCCGGAAACAAATCATACACCCGGTGGCCCGCGGCAGCCAGGAGTTCCGGCCCCAGTTCACTCATGGCGCCGTTGCAGCCGTCAACCACTAGGGAGAGGCCTTGGGAAGATTTCGGAAAAAACTTCCGCATGCTCTGCCGGTAAGACGGCAGGATATCATAGTTTGAAAGCGTACCCTTTCCTGTTGAGAAGATCCCTTTTTCCACCATGCCCCGAATTTGCTGGATATCCTCCGCTCCAACCGGATGCTTCCCGAAAATCAGCTTGAACCCATTGTATTGGTACGGGTTATGGGAAGCCGTGACGGTCACACCGCCGCCGCACTGAAGCTGCGTAACCGCATAATAAAATGCCGGAGTAGGCAGCATCCCTAAATCGGTGACATCAGCGCCCGCAACCCGCAGCCCCTCGATCAAATGTTCTTTAAGAAGCGGTGTG
>BNUY01000419.1 GCA_025997715.1 Spirochaetia bacterium | reverse complement strand
AATCCATCACTACAGGCCCGTATTCGTAATAACCATCTGCCGTTTTTCCCCCATGTTATCCTCCCGTTACTGAGTATATCATGGGTTCGCCTCTTGTGGAAATCTTTTTCTTATCCTGTTGACAGTGGGGGGGGTAATTATTTTGTCACATAAATCCTGCGTATGTATATGATACCGGCGATTCATTTGTTCTGTACGCAAATACACCCTGCCACTTTTTCCCAACATATGAAAAGGAATATAGCGCACCCGGGAAAAAACGTCAAGTGAATAGTTCAGGATAAACGCATGAATTTATTACCGGTCGTCCAGGTGCGGCGGTTCGACATTCGCCTCCTGCGGCTGATTCTGAAAGGAAAAGGCAAACGGTGAAGGAACGAGTGCGGGCTCCGGGGGAACCGGCAACGATGTTTCTACGGCGCTTTTAGGCTCCGGAGGAAGATAATCCGTTGCAACTGCCATGGGTCCAAAAACCAGATTCTCTTTCTGCACGGCATACCCGACGAGCATTACCATCAAGATGCACACGGCTATTACGATGATCTGTTTCATTGCCATTCTCCTTATACAGTTTCGGCGGGATTCTGCGCGGGTTTAGCCCTTTCAGGGGTCCCGTGGCTTGATTTCCTGGAGTCCTTGGTGGATAATGCAGACATGGAAGAAATTACGAAAACCATCGCCAAAAATGACGGGATTGCGGCAAGCGCCCTTATGCGGAAACTTTTGGGCGGAAAATAAAACTGAAATTCCGGAGTGATGTATGGATGCATTTCAACAGAAATACCAGGGCCAAATCGAAGAGCTGATAACGGGGTGCCGCCGCTGCGCTGAATTAGGGTATGTTACTTCCTCGGGGGGCAACCTTTCTATTCGTACCGATGATGACATTCTGTTAATTACCCCGACCAAAACACTAAAACGAACCATGCGGTTTGAGGATATTTGTGCGGTTGACTTAAGCCCTAACTCCGCTAGGATATACCCCGCCTATTAATCCCCCCTCTTCATTCAGGTCCGGTTTTGGCAATTTTTGCCTTTTTTAGCAGTTTTTTTCAAAAAACCCTTGCTATTATTTCTAATCCGGATT
>BNUY01000418.1 GCA_025997715.1 Spirochaetia bacterium | reverse complement strand
GGGGGCAGACCGTCCGAAAACTAGCCATAAAACACCGAATATGCTATAAAGGGGAGAGCGAAGCAAAGCAGGAGCGAGACCATGGCGTATAAGGTTGGCATAGAGCGGCAGCAAACGATACTATTCCCCGAAAGAGTGGAAGATTATATCGGCCCGGAAAATCCGGTGAGGATATTTGACGCATTTGTAAACGGCCTGGATATGTTTAAATGTGGATTTGACCGTGCGGCGCCGAGTGCGGAAGGGCGGCCTCCCTATGATCCGCGGGATCTGCTCAAGCTGTATATCTATGGCTATTTTAATGCGATCCGGTCTTCGCGGCGGCTGGCGAAAGAGGCCAAACGGAACCTGGAGTTGATGTGGCTGCTGAACAAACTGGCGCCTGATTTCAGAACCATAGCTGATTTCAGGAAAGACAACCGGAAAGCCTTGAAGGAAGTGTTCCGGGAGTTCAACCGGCTGTGCGACACGCTGCATCTGTATACGAAAGAATATATAGCCATAGACGGGAGCAAGTTCAAGGCGGTGAATGCGAAGGATCGGAACTTTACACAGAGCAAACTTGATGATCGATTAAAAAGGATAGACTGCCATATCACCGAATACCTGCTGATGCTGGATACGGAGGACAAAGAAGAGGGAGACCCGCGACAGTTCAGCCCGAAAGAGATAGAAGAAAAGGTGAAGGGGCTGCGAGAGCGGAAAGAACGGTACGAAAGTTATCAGCAGGAAATGGAGAAGACGGGAAAGAAGCAGCTATCGCTGACCGATCCGGAATCAAAATTGATGAAAGTCGCCGATGGCGGTTTTAATGTGTGCTACAACGTACAGACGGCGGTGGATGCGGGGAGTCACCTGGTAGCGGACTTTGTGGTTACCGACCATCCGGCGGATAGTGGGTTGCTGGAAATGGTGGCAAGCGGCGTGAAAGAAGCCTTCTCCCTGCCCATTATCGAAACCGTAGCGGACAAGGGCTATCCTGACAAAACGGATATGATGAACTGCCTTGAAGCGGGAATTATCCCCCATGTGTTTCCCGCCAAGGGCTCCGATGGATTTGAACTGGAAACTGAGTACGAGGAGCGGGA
>BNUY01000417.1 GCA_025997715.1 Spirochaetia bacterium | reverse complement strand
CTGGACCCTGAACTGGTGGGGGAAGTCCTTTCCGTCATGAAAAGCCTCGCCCAGGGGGGAATGACCATGCTGGTGGTGACCCACGAAATGAACTTTGCCCGGGACGCGGCGGATAAGGTGGTCTTTATGTTTGAAGGGTCCATCCTGGAAACCGGCCATCCCAGGGATATGTTTACCAACCCCACTAACGACCGGACCCGGCAGTTTTTGCAGAGCGTACTTTAGCTCGCCCCGTGCGGTACTATGGACATTGAACTATTGTGGGAACGTGCCCGAATTTTCCGCTTAATCCGCGCCTTTTTTGATACACGGAACTATCTGGAGACGGATACCCCCCTCCTTGCCCCGGACCTGATCCCGGAAACCTGTCTGGAGGTTTTTGAAAGCGCTTACCTTGCGCCGCCGAACAGCAAAACCCGAACAGCAATGCCCTACTGGCTTATCCCCTCCCCGGAAATCTGGATGAAAAAACTTATCGCCCGGCACCGGGTCAGCTTGTATCAAATTTGCAAGTGCTTCCGGAACGGGGAGTCCACCGGGCATCTCCACAGCCCGGAATTCACCATGCTGGAATACTACACCATGGGCGCAAATTACCTCGACAGCCTTACCCTCACCGAAGAACTTGTCACGAGCCTGTTGGGTGATGCCGGGCAGTCCAATCTCCGGCCGCCCTTCCTGCGTATCACCATGGAGGAAGCCTTTTCACAATGGGCCGGGTTTAGTCTTTTTGAGGCCGTCGAAAAGGGGACCCTGGAGGATGAGGCACGGAAACGGGGACTAAGCCCCCCTGAAGGATTGGACACTCCGGCGCTCTACGACTTGATTTTTATCCACGCCGTGGAACCGGCCCTGCCTAAGGACCGGGCGGTGGCGATAACAGATTACCCCGCCTTTGTCCCCTGCCTTGCCAAAAAAAGCCCGGACGGCAAAACCGTGGAGCGCTGGGAACTCTATGTGCGGGGGATAGAACTGGCAAACTGTTATTCCGAGGAAACCGATCCCGATGAGGTACGCCGGTACTTTGAACGGGAGGGCGCCCTGAAAAACCAAACCGCCCTGGTTCCCCACCGGCTCGACGGGGATTATT
>BNUY01000416.1 GCA_025997715.1 Spirochaetia bacterium | reverse complement strand
GATAAAGACTGCCACCAGGAGACCCGCGGAAATGATCCCCGTCCGGGCCAGGGGTATGGCGATCCTGGTCATGCGCTGGAATTTGGTGCACCCGTCAATTTCGGCGGCCTCAAAGATTTCCTTGGGCAGATCCGAAAAGAAGGAATGAACCATCCATACCACGATGGGGATATGGAACCCGACATAGGCGGCCAGCACCCCGTAGGGGGTATTGATAAGCCGGAATTGCTGGTACCAGGTAAACAGGGGGATAAGCACCGCCACCGGGGGGAGGAGGATGGTGGTGATAAACCACAAATAGTACTTACCCGGGGAGTCCCGTTTTTTCAGGCGCCCGAATACCAGGGCAAAGGCGGCGGGAATCCCCAGGGCAAGGCTAATCACGGTACCGAAAAATACCTGGAACAGGGAATTGCGGAGGTACTGGTGCATGGTGGGATCGCTTAGCACCTTCTTGTAGGTTGACAGGGTGGGCTTAAAGAAAATGGCGGGCATCACCGCCTGCGCTTCGGTCTTAAACCCGGAAAGGAACATGTACAGAATAGGGAAAAAATAGAGAAGGGCGATGGCCCATATAACCAGGCCCAGAAAAAGTTTCCTGATAAAATGCCGCGTCCTGATGGTCCCCATAAGGCCTCCTTTAAGCATACTTCGCGCTGCGCCGCTCAATAGAATGGTAGATAAAGTTGACCAGCGCCAGGGTCAGAAAAACGGTCATCGCCGCCAGAGCCCCCGCCCGGCCAATGTTGTTGGCGCTGAAAATCTGCATATACACATAGTAGGGCAGGGTATAGGACCGGGTTCCCGGCCCGCCCGCGGTGGTGGTAAGAATCAGGCCGAATTCCTTTACCACAAACACCAGGCCCAGCATGATAGCCACCCGAAGATGGTTCATGATCAGGGGCAGTTTGATCAGGAAAATCCCCTGGAGCCAGTTCACCCCGTCAATACGCATACTGTCCAGGAGGTCATTGTCCAGGCCCTGGAGCCCGGCAAGCAATACCAGCACAAAGAAGGGCATCCACTCCCAGGTAAACAGCACGATTATTACCCCCAGGGGATGGTAACTCACCAGGTCCACCGGGGTGAATC
>BNUY01000415.1 GCA_025997715.1 Spirochaetia bacterium | reverse complement strand
ATGGAAGCCCAGCGGATAAAGAAGTACATCGGCGGGTATTTTGCCGAACTGGGCCGGGTGGACGGCCTGGTCTTTACCGCCGGGGTTGGGGAATTCAGCGCCATCATCCGGGAGAAGGTCCTTAAGGGCCTTGAGGGTCTCGGCATTGTCTATGATCCCAAAAAGAACAACATAGCCTGCACCCGGAACACCGAAAGCCTGATCTCCAAGCCGGAATCGAAGATTCCCGTCTTTATCATCCCCACGGACGAAGAACTGGTGATGACCGAAGACGCCTACGCCCTTATGAAGGGGACCTACGATGTGCATACCAAGTTCACCTACTCCTTCCAGAAAAAGGACTACGTGAACAAGGCCCGCGCCGAAGGTCTGACGGAACAACTGAAGAAGAAACCGGAATTGAAGGAAGTCATCGCGGTTCCGAAATAAGGAAGATTTTTAACCGCAAAGCCGAAGGCGACTAAGGGGAAGAAATGGGCTTGGGTTACCACTTTCTTTCCTTCGGCGCCTTTGTCGCCTTTGCGGTTTTTTTTCTTCTCTTTTTATTTCCCCACTAGCCTTTTTGAAAGAATGTGTTTATATTATAGGAAAGGATGGTAATATCCGCGGACTTTTAGTCCGATATGACCGCTCGTATGAGGGTCAAATCCGCCGGGCTTAATGCCGGCAACAAACATGCCTAACGGCGTGTAACACACCTAATGGTGTGAAAGGAGCCTCTATGAAAGGCAACAGATCGTACATGGACATGGGGACGATTTTCGACGAAATCTTCGAAGCCGCCCAGAACTTCACCGATGAATTCCGCCAGAATTTCAATCCCATGGGAACCTCCACCGTAACCAGCTACGTAGAAAGCACCGCAGGGGTCGCCGTTGGCGGCCGCACGGGACTAACCGCCCTGACCACGGCGATCCTGTTCCTCCTGGCCCTGTTCCTCTCCCCCATCTTCCTGCTCATTCCCGGCGCCGCCACCGCTCCGGCCCTGATCCTGGTGGGCTACCTGATGATGCGGGCCGTAACGGACATCAACTTTGCGGACCCCACCGAGGGTATCCCGGCATTTATCGCCATCACCATGATGCCCTTTGCCTAC
>BNUY01000414.1 GCA_025997715.1 Spirochaetia bacterium | reverse complement strand
CCCGGAACTCCCTGCTTAAAATACTGGAGGAACCCCCGGCAACGGTAAGCATTGTACTGACCACCGCCCATGCGGAGGCCCTCCTTCCCACCATTTTGTCCCGTCTCCGCCCCTACCGTTTCATCGCCCGGGACAAAGCAGTAGAAGCGGAGGTACTGCGCAAGATATTCCGTGACCCCGCCGCTCCGTCGGTACCGATACAAACCTACCTTGACGGTTTCCTCCCCATCTCCGCCGAAACCCTCTATCCCCCGGCTGCTCTCTTCGTTGCCTCCGCAGCCATGGGCGCCGTGATTACCCTGAAACGCTCCGGCCATCCCCCAACCGACGCCCTGGTAAGCCTGGGAAAGCACACCGCCCCCATTGCGGAATCCGCCGGTCTTGGCCGCCCCCGCGAAGACATCCAATCCCTGGTGCAGGCGGTTCTGAAAAGCGCCGACAACTTTGCCCTCCGCAGCGCCTTCACCCAATTCTTACAACGCCTCCTCACCCTAGTCGGGGAAAGCCTCCCCGCAGCATCCCTAGATGCCTCCGCGTCTTTAGACGCTGCCGCCTGCCGGGACACCTGGCGCGCAGCGGTCCGGGAAGCGGAACTCTCCGCAGGCACCTACAACCTAAGCCCCGCCCTAACCCTGGACCGCCTAGCCTTTGACCTCCGGGAGGCCCTAGCGCAACGATGAAAAAGCAACGAAGCAAAAACCAAGCAAAGCGGGCGAGTCTTTTGCGATTTAGTGTTGGCGCAGCGGAAGGAGCGGGGCATGACGGGCCGAATGCATATGCGTGTCCCTGCGCACGGAGACCTATTCAGGCCCCCTGGGGCCGGGCTCCGGGAGCAGATTCTCGCATCCGCATGAGCGCCCGGCATGCCCCGCTCCTTCCGGCTTTGTCAGCAGGCCCCCCATGAGAGAATTTATCAAACGCGCCCTCCAAAAGCTTAACAAGATGACCGCTGAGCAAGTCCGGGATCTCCTCTATTCCGCCGCCGCCGAGATAGACCGCCTGGAAACAGTACTGGACTCCATCAATGACGGCATCCTGGTCTGCGACACCGACCACAACCTGATACTGGCCAATAAATACGCCGAGCGCATCCTCCCC
>BNUY01000413.1 GCA_025997715.1 Spirochaetia bacterium | reverse complement strand
CCGGCGGACCCCAGCAAGCTTCCGGAAAGCGATCCCCTGCACTGGTATGATCAGGAATATGCCGGCTGGAACGCCGGGGCCAAGATCAACCCCGCCAAGTCTCCGAAAAACGGCAGTATCGGTAAGTATGTTATCGTCATTGTTCATGGCGATCACCCCTATGTTACCGCCTACATGAACGGCGCAAAGAAAGCCGCCGAAACCTTCGGCATGAAGATTGACCTCTGGTCCCCGAACTATGACGTCAATATCCAGAACCAGATGATCGATCAGGCTATCAACGCGAAGCCCGACGCCATCGGCCTTATCCCCGTTAACGCCGAAGCGGCGGTGCAGCAGTTCCGCAAGATCAACCAGGCCGGCATCCCCGCCTTTGGAACCAACACCCTTGCTACCGCAGAAGCCATGCGCTACATGGTAACCTGGACCGGGCCGGATGACTGGGGCCAGATGCGGAAGGTATCCCGCTTCCTCGCCGACAAAATGGGCAAGAAGGGCGGCATTGCCTACATCACCCATGTGCCCGGCGCTTCCCCCTACTTTGCCCGTATGTGGGGCCCCCGGACCGAACTGCTTTCCTACGCGCCGGATATCAAGGCCCTGGACTTCCAGAGCCCCGGATTTGACGCCGCCGCCAGCAAACAGGTTGTGGCCGACTGGATCACCCGCTTCGGCAGAAACCTGAACGCTATCTATGTTGCCGACGATTCCGCCCAGGCTCAGGGCGCCATTGACGCCATCAAGGAAGCGGGACGCAGCGACATCCTTATCGCCGGCGCCGGTAACTCCAAGATCGGTATGGACGCTATCATGGCCGGTAACGTACTTGCCATTTCCGCCCAGAGCGCCGAAGGCGACGGAGCGGCGGTGGTCAAGGCCATGGCCGACTGGTTCAACGGCAAGGAAATGCCCGAGATTCTGTATATCGCCAACGATGTTATCACCAAGGATAACGTGCAGAATTTCCAGCCTGCCCAGTGGTAGTTTGCAGACAGAACTAGTTCTATAATTGCGGCAATTTGCCTTCGGGCTGGTTGCCGCAACGTATGTGACCAAAGGTCCGAGGTATCAAAGATGAAACGCTATGGTTCGATAATTGGAGT
>BNUY01000412.1 GCA_025997715.1 Spirochaetia bacterium | reverse complement strand
CCGCTTCCTCCGCCGTTTCCCTCCCTGGACCCTGACCCCAGGGCGACGGAGTTTGCCCAACGTGGAACGTATTCCTGGCAGGACATCGGGGAGATTGCACTGTGGGCTTCCTCTGTTGGCGCCGCCGGTACCACTACGGCTGCGGCGTCTTATCCGGCGCTTATCAAAAACGCGGCGGCGGAATTGCTGGCCATGCCGGAACTTCCTGCGGATACCAAAGCCCGGGGGGAATTTGTCCTTACCTTTGTTCATCAGCGTTTTCTCAAGGGCTATGTGGAACATCAAACCCGGCTGGACGAGCTCTTCAGAACCGGGCGGTACAACTGCGTTTCTTCGGCGGTGCTTTACGCCATTTTTGCCACTGCGGCGGGGCTGGATGTGCGGGGGGTGATGACCAAGGATCATGCCTTTATCACGGTGAATACCGGCGCGGAACGTATTGATGTGGAGACCACCAACCCAATCGGGTTTGATCCGGGGAACCGCCGGGAATTTCACGACGGGTTTGGCAAGCTTACGGGGTTTGCCTATGTGCCTGCCCGGAATTACCGGGACCGGACGCCGATTAGCCAACTGGAACTGGTTTCCCTTATTTTAACGAACCGGGTATCGGAACTGGAAAGCCGGAACCGTTATGGCGAGGCGGTTCCCCTGGCGATAAACCGGGCGGCGCTGCTCAGGGATCGCCAGGAAAGCGAAACTGCGGATTCCAGGAATCCGGCCTTTTTTGCGGACCCCCAGCGGGATATGACCGACCGGCTGCTGAATTACGGATCATCCCTGATGAAATCCGGGCAGGAAGCGCGGGCTCTCGAATGGGCGGCCCTGGCCGGCGGCCGGTATCCCGATGAAACGCGGTGGCAGGAGTTTACCTACGCCGCCCTGAATAACCTTCTGGTTAAGTTCATACGGGGGAAACGGATAGCGGATGCCCGGACGAGCCTGGAGGCCAACGCAGCAATGCTGAGCCGGGATAACTTCAACCGCCTGGATGCCCTGGTGCTGGATGCGGAATTGCTGCAGCGTTCCACGGGTATACGGACTGCGGAGGAAGCGGAGGCGGTCCTGCTGGCCATTGACAATGCACGGGGCGTACTCAGCGA
>BNUY01000411.1 GCA_025997715.1 Spirochaetia bacterium | reverse complement strand
TATCGAAAAATGCAACCCACCTGGGATACGATTTTGAGGATGACCATTCAATTGGACATTAGGTATTTCTTACATACAGAAGCTAGTAATGTGTCGGTTAATTAGCGGTAAAAAACTTTGATACAAACGTGTGTACTGTCCGCAAATTAACCGACACATTACTAGCTTCTGTATGTAAAGAAATACCTAATGTCCAATTGAATGGTCATCCTCAAAATCGTATCCCAGGTGGGTTGCATTTTTCGATATATAATGTGGATATGCGGTCTATTATCAAACAAATACCCAACATTATTGTTTCAACAGGAATGGCATGTTCTGGTACTGATAACGATCCGATAATTGCGGCTATAAGTAAAGCCGAAGATTCACGCTATTCATTACGTATACAGTTAGGATTTGAAAATACCAATGAAGAAATAGCTTATTTTATTCAATCCTTTTCTAAAAAAATCGCTGATGCGCGAAATTTCTGGGGAAACTTATGAGACTTTGGTTAGCTTCAAATAACACTAATAAACAACATGAAATTGCTAGTGTTCTTAAAAATATTACTATACTGTATCCCTCAGATACCGGAATTGCCTTTAATCCTGATGAAACTGGTAGTAGTTTTCTAGAAAACGCACTTATAAAAGCAAATACATTATTCGATTTAGTACAAGAACCTGTAGTTGCAGATGATTCTGGATTGTGTATAGATATTCTTAATGGAAAGCCTGATATTTTTTCATCAAGGTATGGAATAAAAGATGGTGTACAAATGTCATATAATGAGCGAAATGAACTTTTGCTACAAGAAATCGCAGATGCTGAAAAAAAATCAAACTATAAAAGACCACGTACAGCTCATTTGATATGTGCCATGGCAGTAAAATAAGTAAAGAGAGATTTTTCATCGTTCAAGAAATACTAGAAGGGGAAATTATTCATAAATATGTTGGAACAAATGGTTTTGATTCAATTTTCTATTTATCTTATAAAAAATGTACATTAGCAGAACTTGAAGAATATGATAAAAATCAGATTTCTCATAGAGGTAAAGCTATAATGGCAATATCTAAATTTTTATCTTGATTGTACCAAAGGATGATTCCTTTGGTA
>BNUY01000410.1 GCA_025997715.1 Spirochaetia bacterium | reverse complement strand
CCAAGGAATGGTTTCGATACGCAAACAACGATTTGATTATTGCTCAACATTCATTTACCGATTTGTATCCCAAATTATTGGAAATTGCGTGCTACCATTGCCAGCAAGCGGCAGAAAAAGCATGACTTACGCTTACTAAATAAACTGTGCTCTGAACAAGATGCTGGTTTTGGAACAATCAAAGCTCATTGTGCGGATTTAACATACTACAGTATTATTACCCGGTATCCGAATGAACTGATAGTAGACGAAGACATGACAAAAGTTGGCTGGGTGCTTCGAAAATCAAATCCTGTTCTATAATTCGCAAGCACATCTATCGGCATTTTTGTGTCAAAATCCATTAAACTTCGACTTATCATCTGCATGGCAACAATTGGTTTTTCGGGAAAATTGTCTTTTAGCACCACATAAAAGTCATAATCACTATCGGCGGCAGGGGTTCCATAAGCATACGATCCAAATAAATATATTTTTTCACAGTCAACGCTGTCGAGTATTATATCCTTGATTTTGAGTATTTCTTCATTTAATTCCACTCCATTACCCCCCACCACCTTATTCTCGCCTCCATTTAAATTATACGACCCATATACCGCCTTGTCAATTTGTTTACCCATAGCCCCCCCACGATACCCCATTTCTCCCGGTAATAAAACCCCCACCTATAGTGGCTTTCGTAATTTGGTGACAGGCGCCTTTGGGGCTGCCATTGGCAATCTGCGCTATCCATTGCTTGAATGGTTCGGCCTTTGGCGAAGGGGTAGACTGTATCAGGCGGAAAAGCTGCTGCGTATTGGCGACATCGGTAAGCCGCATTTTGCCATCAGGGGCAAGTAATTTCAACTGGTTACAGTTTGTAACCGTTTCATTCCCTTCAGATTTCAATCGGTTTTTAAGCACTTTCCAATAATTCCGTGCGCCGGCATGGGTTTCTTGATCGGTCAGCACCGCCACCACATCGACAATGGAAAAATACCACTCCTCCTCGTCTTCATTCCATAGGGTACGGACTTTTTTAGCATCGAAAATCTTGATGTCCGCAGATATGTCCATTAGGTGAAACTCCTTTATTCATTCAAAAAGTGATGGTAGGCCGGCATCACAACT
>BNUY01000409.1 GCA_025997715.1 Spirochaetia bacterium | reverse complement strand
CTGCTTCCCTATGATATTACCGGGGTGGACGTGTTCGATCCCGAAAGCCATTCCTTCCGGTTCATCCCCGGCCCGGTTTTGGCCAATATCGTCCTGGCGGATGAGATCAACCGGACCACCCCCAAGGTACAATCCGCCCTGCTGGAGGTGATGGCCGAGCGGCAGGTGACCATCGGCGCCGCCACCCACCATCCGCCGCAGCCCTTTTTTGTGATTGCCACCCAGAACCCCATTGAAAGCGAGGGCACCTTCCCCCTGCCTGCGGCCCAACTGGACCGCTTCATGATGCGCCTTTCCCTGGGCTACCCGGATCTGGAATCGGAACTGGCCATTCTGGATGAAAACCCCTCGGAAACCCTCCTGAACGAGCTTGAACCGGTACTTACTATAGAAGACTTCCTGGCTGTCCAGAATGAGTCGGCGGCGGTATTCTGCCATCCCTCTCTGAAGGCGGCCATTGCCGGTCTGGTCCGGGACACCCGTACCCACGAAGGTTTTCTTTTAGGCGCATCTCCCCGTGCCGGTCTGCAACTCCTGGCTGCGGCGAAAGCCCTGGCCCTGGTCCGGGGCAGGGATTATGTGATCGATGAAGACCTGGTAGTCCTGGCGGCGCCGACCCTGGCCCACCGGCTGAAACTGCGGGATCCCCGGGCCCAGGGAGCAACACTTATTCGGGAGATCTGCCTTGCGCAAATCGACAGGATCACGGCCGTCTGACCTGGGAATATTCCTGTTCATCCTGACTGTCCTGGCGCTTGGGGCGGGAGCCCTGCGGAAGGAGCTTGCCCTGACCCTGATGGGCGGGGTTCTCCTGGCGGTATTAGGCTATTCCGTTATTGCCGCCCTTATCCTGTGGCTGATACATGCCAAACGGGCTGAGCGGGTTCCGTAGCCGCATCGGCGCCGACCGGATACGCCGCCGGATACGCCAGGGCTTCGGCAAGGGCTTTGCCCCATTCCGCCCCGGTTCCCTCAACAATGCTGCCGCCGGAATAGCCTATGGATAGCTCCATCCCCCGGCCCTGGTATTCCAGGGCGATGGCAAGGGCGTTCTCGCAGAGCATGTCCACCCCGAGTCTGCCCGCGGCGGGACGGTAGAGCGCCGGGTCGGCCAGGGTG
>BNUY01000408.1 GCA_025997715.1 Spirochaetia bacterium | reverse complement strand
AAGGGGATGAGCCGGAAAAAAGCGATTGTGGCGATAGCGCGGCGGCTGGCGGTATTGCTGTATACGATGCTCAAGAATGAAACTGATTATGAGGTCAGAAAATTTAAGGCCGGTGGGAAAAAGGAGGAGGAAGAAATAGCCCAGCTAGCGTTAAGTGCGTAAACCGGGCCGGGAGTTGCCGGGGGAAACAAGATTTTTCGTAAGAAAAATTAGCGAATTCCCTTGACAAGAAACATAGGAGGCGCCGTCAGACCTTTGGTCTGCGGCGACAAAGGAAGATGAAGATGAGGGATAGCCAAGTACCGAAGGGGTATTCTCTTCCCCTTTGCGCGCCTTCGGCGCCTTTGCGGTTAAAAATTCTTAGGATCCTCCACGAAGCCATACGGACCACAGGGAGGCAGACACCATTGACAATGTTAATGAAAAAGGTAAACCACGGACAAAAGAAAATGACCGGCAAAACCCAGTCCGTCCTGTCCGTGTGGTCGACTTTTCCACTCTTTGGTGGAAAAGTGGTTAATTATTCTTTCGCCGGTATCCACAATTTAGTTCGTATCTATCTCCTAGGCCTGTGTTTGTTTTTTACGGCACTGCCCCTCTGGTCCCAGGCAAACGGGGGTGTGGGGCCTCTTCGGGACCCGGTTGACGCTATCGGCTTCACCTTGGCCATGGTATATTCCCAATATGGCGTTCCCGGCTCGGTTTACGCGGTCCGGGGCGCCGAGGAATGGCAGGACGATGTGGTTTTTGTGTATGATGAGTGGGATCTGTATGTGTACAAGGACCGGGTATGGCAGGTTGGGGTGAAATCCGCCCAGGGCATACGTTTGGGGGACCCCTCGGGGGTGATTTCCCTGCTCCTGGGGGAGGGGGTCAAAGCCTATAACGGGTATATGCTCTACACGCTCCCTTCACGCTCCTGGCCTTTGCAGATGCGCTTTGACTTGGATGCCACCGGGAAAGTGACGGCAATTTTTATATACCGTTCTGATTTTTAGGGATTGTTAT
This sequence comes from Spirochaetia bacterium, assembly GCA_025997715.1. GTDB lineage: Bacteria > Spirochaetota > Spirochaetia > Treponematales > Breznakiellaceae > Termitinema. Next base: position 111 of record BNUY01000408.1, on the reverse strand, counting down.
GGCGAAGATATGCCTTTGTTTAACCGGAAAAACCATCGCCAAGGATTTGGAGATGCTGGACAAGTACCGGAACTATGTGGATGTGGCGGAACTGCGGGTGGATTTCCTTGA
>BNUY01000407.1 GCA_025997715.1 Spirochaetia bacterium | reverse complement strand
TTTTAACCCCTTTGTTCTATATATTTCCCTTAAGGAGCTTTTTTATTTCCCGGCCGGGGGGCTCATTCCCAAATCCGCCCCGGGGAATTAAGATTTCCGGAGGGTAGGGGGGTCAACCGGAGTTCTGGTGCTGGAGAAGGAGTTTTACCGGCGCCGCCGGCCTCGGCCAGGGGGAAATATTAACGATAAGCTTGATTTCCCGGGGGGTAATGCCGGGATCCATCCAGGAAAGAGAATCGTCGGTATAGCGGGGTTATTATCCAGATAAGCCTGCGCCGGGGCGGCCATGACCACACAGGAGATCCCTTCGGATGGGGTATAATTTTCGCCCCTGTCCACAAAAAGCGGGGGATCCTCAAAGCCCTGGTCCATCAACCCCTTGGAAAAGGCTTGCCGGGCATCCCCATTACCCGCATCCCCGGTAAAAAAGAGGACCCCGCCGCCGCCTGCGCGGGCAAAAATGGCCGCGCAGCAACCAGCCCGGTAGAAATCGGTTTTTCTGTCCGTTTCAATAAAAACGAGACTCCCGGCGCCGGCCCCCGGGGGAAAACCCAGGACCGCAACGGGGATACCCGGGGCTTGTTCCGCATAATGCCGGGCTCCCTGCTGATATATGGAAGGAAACAAGACCTAAGTATAGGGGGGATAGCGGCGTGATACAAGGGGAGAACGGGAAGGATGAAAAGGAGAGAGCGTTACTTTTAACGCTTCCCTCTCGTCACGCACAGGTAAGGATGTAAACGTCAAAAGCAAGCAAGGGCTGCCGGACCCTTAATTCCGGCAGCCTTTTTTCTTCACTTGTTATGCGGCAAAAAAGTCTGAAGAAAAAATACTCTATGAAAAAGCAAGTTGAAGCGTGGAAACGCAAATGGTAGGGCGGGGTCATAACTCCGGTTTTCCGATTACCCTGATGTGCCGGTATTCTTCACCTTCCAAGCTCTCCGGCCCGGCAAATAAATCATAATTTTCATCGGTAGAGAATACTAACCAAATCTTTGACAGGTCCGGATAAAACTCGCCTATGAATACGAAGGTATCATCGCTTGGATCATAGAAAGCATTCTCCCGATCAAGCTCATAAATGCGCTCCCCTATCTCAAGCCCCTCTTTCCGCTCTGCCTGATGGGT
>BNUY01000406.1 GCA_025997715.1 Spirochaetia bacterium | reverse complement strand
AAAAAATTAAAATTATCAAACCGGCCCCAAACTAATGAAACTCCTATAAAATATATAACTAATGTTATTCCCAGAATGGCAATAATGGTTCTTACAAAATTTTGTTTTAATTTTTCAAAAAGTTTTATCTTCATAATTTTATTATACAATATATTCATATTATTTACAATAGTTTGGCACGGAAATTTCTCATAACGAAAGCTATACGACGTTTTTATAGCCCGAATAAGGAAACCGTAGGGTTTCCAGGGGCACAAAAATGTACCGGAGAAAAACCCCATAAAGGCGCTACTGCGCCGACTGGGGTTTTTCGTAGGTCAAGCCGCTACTGCGGCGCAGCGTATGGCGTATGTTATGTGCAGTGCCCGTATTTTTACTATTGGATTTTTTCATAAATTGATTCCATTATTTTCTTATCAACGTTAAAATCAAATTTTCTTGCAAACAGAGCACCACTTTTCATTATCGTTTCATAATCGTCCATACGTAATGTCCGCGGATATTCAGGCCCACTCTCCCAATCAACATACCTCAAACAATTATCTTCAATGTTAAGGCCATCATTTTGATGAATTATTGTTTGATAAAATATTTCATCAGCACAATTTGTCCATTTGAACCGATTTATATATTTTTTATCTTTTTGCAAATATTCAAATATTTTTTTTACACAGTTGTGTGTATAGTTAGTCCAATTCGCACCGCCATAAAAATCATAATCAAGAGGACGTGTTTTTATTTTATTCAAAATATGTAAACACTTTCGTCCTGCCCTCCATAATATCTTAGCCGTATAATTAAGTCTATAACCATGCAGATTGTTTTGGTTATATTGTGTAACTCTGGTCATATTGGGCCACCCATCGCTACTTGGTATTTTTCGAATGTTAAGATACTCTTTTTCATTATTTTCAAAAAACTCCTTTATCTCGGAATTTGACCGAATGGGTAAATCTTGTCCGGAAATGAGTATATATCTATCATACCCTTTACAATATGCCTTTTTTAATCTCTAAGGGTATAATTCCCCGCCCTTTAGGGCGTAAAGCTGGGGGCGTGGGGGATATGTTCCCCCACGTGCGCAAAGATTTCAAAGAGAAATCTTCAATACCTCGCCCTTTAGGGCGAGG
>BNUY01000405.1 GCA_025997715.1 Spirochaetia bacterium | reverse complement strand
ACCGGTCCAGTTGGGCGCTGATGGCAGCGGCATTGGCGTCAAGCTGATCGTAACTCAGCATCTTCCGCATCTCCGTCTTCCCCGAGGGGTCCCCAATACGGGCGGTCCCCCCGCCGATAAGGGCTATGCCCTTGTGCCCCGCCGCCATGAGGTGACGGTACGCGAAAAAGGGGACCATGTGGCCGATGTGCAGGCTGGGGCCGGTGGGGTCGCAGCCCACGTAGAAGGTTACCGGCCCCTCGTCCATGAGCCGGGAAAGGCCATCGGGGTCGGTGCATTGCTGAAAAAATCCGCGGGTTTTAAGGTTCTCCAGGGCTTGGTTCATGCCGCCAGTATAGCCCGATTTCGGCAATTGCTGCAACTCGCCCCTCTAATCTTTTCTTTCCACCCGCCGATACAATACAAGAGGGGTATGATGTGATTAGAGGATGGTATACCGGGGCCAGCGGGATGCGGGCCCAGCAGTGGAAGCTCGACGCGGTGGCGAACAACCTGGCAAACGTGGATGTGAACGGCTACAAGAAAGACCTGGCGGTCCACAAGGCCTTCCCGGAGATGTTGATGCGCCGCATGGACGATGACGGGGTCTACCGGCACCCCTTTGGTTCTGCCGACGAGGCGCCCATCATCGGGAAGCTGGGGACCGGGGTGGAGCTCAACGAACTGTACACCGACTTCCAGCAGGGTTCCATGAAGGAAACCGAGAACGATTTCGATATCGCCCTGGACGGCAAGGGCTTTTTCACCGTCATGACCCCCTGGGGCGAGCGCTACACCCGGAACGGCGCTTTCATCCTGGGCAAAGAGGGCTACCTGGAAACCAAGGAGGGCTACCCCGTGATGGGCGAGAACGGCCCCCTAAAGGTTAAGGCGAACAACTTCCAGGTTGACAAGGAAGGGGGCGTCTGGATAAACGCCCAATACGCCGACCCCGCGCTCATGGTGGGCCGGGAAAACAACACCTGGGATGACACGGTGCTCCTGGACAAGCTGAAACTGGTGAACTTTGACCTGGACCGGTATTTACAGAAGCAGGGTTCCAGTCTCTACCGCGCCACCGACACCTCGGGGGAAGCTCAAATCATGGAACGGGGCCAAAGCCCGCGGGTAGTGCAGGGCTTTGTGGAAACCTCCAACG
>BNUY01000404.1 GCA_025997715.1 Spirochaetia bacterium | reverse complement strand
GGAGGAAAGGGTCAAACTGCATAAGCTGGCTGACGAGGCAAACAGAAAAAATAACGAAATTTGATTAGTAATCTTATCTTCAGCCATTCAAATTTGTGTACTCAGGCTGCCCCAGCGTTTTAAGATAGGCCGCCGTTTTTTCCGCATCCTCCTCGGAAACAAACGCGCCCTGGGCGCGGATGGGGAAGGGATTTTCTGCGCCGCAATAGAGCATGTCGCCCTTACCCAGAAGCTTTTCCGCGCCCGGTGAGTCAATGATAATACGGCTGTCGGTCATGCTTGCCACCATAAAAGCGATACGGGATGGTATGTTGCTTTTGATGAGTCCGGTAATCACATCCGCCGAAGGGCGCTGGGTTGCCAAGACTAGGTGAATACCAACGGCACGGCTCATCGCCGCCAGGCGCACGATTGCCGCTTCAAGTTCCTTGCCGGATACCATCATGAGGTCGGCAAACTCGTCAATGATGATGACAAGATAGGGTAAAATCTCACCGCCCTTTTCGGCGGCAAGCTTATTGTAGGTTTTTATGCTGCGCGCTCCCCGCGTATCAAGGCAGCCATAGCGGCGCTCCATTTCGCGGACACAATAGCGCATGGCCGCAAGCGCCTGTTCCGGCTCGGTGATAACGGGGCTAAGCAGATGAGGAATGCCGTTGTAAAGCTTGAGTTCCACAATTTTCGGGTCAATAAAAATCATGCGGCATTGGGCGGGGGAAAGCCGGGAGACCAGGGACAATATCATGGTGTTGATACATACGGATTTACCGGAACCGGTAGCCCCCGCCACCAGCAGGTGCGGCATGGCGGCAAGGTCTGCGCTCACCGGTTCGCCTTCAATATCCTTCCCCAGAAAAAGAGGCAGGGCCATTTCAGATTCAGCGGCAAGACTATGTTCGATAATTTCACGGAAACCCACCAGGGAACGCTTTTTGTTGGGGACTTCAATGCCCACCGCGTGTTTACCCGGAATGGGAGCCACAATCCGCATACTTGGTGCGGCAAGGCGGAGCGCGATATTGTCTTCCAGGTTCACTATCTTTGACAATTTTATTCCCGGCGCAGGCAGGATTTCAAACATCGTTACCGCCGGGCCCTTCCTGATACCCGTAACCTTCGCCTCAATCTTAAATTCCGCAAGTGTTTCTTCAA
>BNUY01000403.1 GCA_025997715.1 Spirochaetia bacterium | reverse complement strand
AAAGAGAGCGGTAGTAACCTTTGGTTTTCTGTCTATGTTGGCGGGTGCGCTTTACGGGCAGGCATCCTTTACCCGGGGCGAGGATTTTTTTCTGCGTAACAAGCCCCAGGAAGCCCTGCCCTACCTTGCGCAGGCGGCGGCGGAAGATCCGGGTAATATCAAGGCTTTCCTCTATTTGGGGATTTCCTACCAGCAGTTGGATCGCCTGGACGAATCCATCGCGGTATACCGCCGTGCGCTGCCCGTAGCGGGGCAGGATACCGCCATCATCGCGTTTAATCTCGGCAATATCTATTATGCCAAGAAGAATATTGCCCAGGCGGAAATTTTTTACACCCATGCCCTGACCGCGAACCCCGCCTATGCCTCGGCCTATCTTAATCGGGCTAATGCCCGGCTAACCAAGCAAAACTTTGCGGAAGCCATTACAGACTACGAATCCTACCTTTCCCTGGAACCGGATTCGGTTAAAAGGGACAAAATAGAACAGCTCATAGCCGCAATTCGGGCGGATTCTGCCGCCGCAGAACAAAAGGAACAGATTCAGGCGGAAGCTCAAGCCGCTGCCGCCGCCGCAGAACGGGAACGTATCCAGGCGGAAGCTCTGGCTGCTGCCCTGGCTGCCGCCGCCGTAGAACGTGAGCGTCTCCAGGCGGAGGCTCAAGCCGCTGCTGCTGCGGAGCGTGAACGGCTTCAAGCGGAGGCTCAGGCCGCTCTTGCCGCAGAACGGGAGCGTCTCCAAGCAGAGGCTCAAGCCGCTGCTGCTGCGGAACGGGAGCGTCTCCAGGCAGAAGCTCAGGCCGCTGCCGCTGCGGAACGTGAACGTCTTCAGGCAGAAGCTCAGGCTGTTGCCGCTGCTGCGGAACGGGAGCGGCTCCAGGCGGAAGCCATAGCTGCTGCTGTCGCCGCAGAACGGGAGCGGCTCCAAGCAGAGGCTCAAGCCGCTGCCGTTGCGGAACGTGAACGCCTCCAAGCGGAAGCACAGGCCGCTCTTGCTACAGAACGGGAACGTAACCCAGTTGCTGAGGAACGGGAGGGTAACAAGACGGAAGCCCAGGTTGCCGCTGCCGCCGCGGAACGGGAACATAACCAGGCGCAAACCCAAGCCCAGACGGAGCGGCAGCAACAGCCCTCGGGGGACAGTTCCGCGTCCCGGCAGAC
>BNUY01000402.1 GCA_025997715.1 Spirochaetia bacterium | reverse complement strand
TAAAAGGAAATAATATTATTATCGCGATTGATGAAAAAAATACGTCAAAAAAACGGATGATAATATTCATGAATAATTGATCTCAAATATTATATTTCATTTAATGTTTTGATAATTATTCCATGTCCATTCAAATTGTGTATGACTACCCTGTCTTTTCTATTTCGTAATTCATTTACAAATTGAGTAATACCATCGCATGTTTGAAATCCATAATCATCAAACACTATTATTCCTCCAACAACTAATTTAGGCCATATCCAATCTAGAATATCCTTTGCAGATGTATATACATCAACATCAATATGACAAAAACGAAATGCATTATCACTTACTAAGTGACTTGTCTCTTCAGGAAAAATTCCAACTAATATTTTTATATTTTCTAAATTAAGTTTTTTAATAACAGTTTCAAGTATTTTTTTTGAAGTATCTGCATGTTCACCACCCATATAACGCGAATCTTGTTCTCCTGGCTTAACAACACCGGTAAATGTATCGCACAAGTAGATAGTATCTTTTATCTCATTAAGTTCTGCTTTCTTAGCAATTAAAGTTCCGCTTCCGCCCCTCCAAACACCAATTTCGATTAATGCCCCATTTAATTTTGCAGTTTCTTCAACTAATTGCCAAAGTTCATAACATCGGTATTTATCAACCAAGGTATAGTTTTCGATTATCTTATAAGTACTAATAAATAAAGAATCAGATAACCATGGCGCATAAGTTGCAACAGGTAATATCTGTTCATAATTTGTACTTTTGTTGTTTCGGCGCATTACAAATAAATCATAACCCATAATTTTGACTATGGTTTTGATCATACGTTTAAAAAAATTAGAAAACGACCTTACAGCATTAATTCCGGGGGGGGGGGGGGGGGGAAAAAAAAAAAAAAATCCCCAATTTCAATTATTTCATGTAAAAATTTTTTAAAAAGAACGCCCCCCCTCCCCCAAAACACTCCCCCAAAAACTTTTTTTCTCCCAAACCCCCGCCCCACCCACCCCCACCACCCCCACCATCCCCCCCCCCCCCACCCAACAGCACACCCCCGCACCACCACCACCAGATTCCACCAAAAAAAACAAAAAATACAAAAAAAAAAAAAAAAAAACAACACAAACGTAAACACCCACAGCACACACAACAACACACACAA
>BNUY01000401.1 GCA_025997715.1 Spirochaetia bacterium | reverse complement strand
GCAGGGCGGTTTCCGGGAACTGCCGCTGCCGGTCAAAGTACCAGGCGCCCCACCGGTAGAGCCCCTCTTCCTTTGGATAACGCCCCAGGAGCAGCCATGTTTCCGCCACCGCCCGCCTGAGTTCCCAACCCTCCAGCCGGCGGCGCAGTAATTCCAGCTCCAGCAGGTACTTGCCGGTCTCCGTTATACTTGCCCCCGCTTCTGCAAGGATGCTCTCCGCCCGGGTTTGGTCAAAAAGGCGGCTGTACCCGATAATCCCGTATATATGACCCGGAGCTTGGGAAAACAACTCCCCATAATAGGCGATCCTCGTCTGTTCATCCAGGTTTGCGGATGCCAGGTTATATAAACTACGGACCCGCAGATCCCGGGGGATGTCTTCCGGGGAAACCAGGGCGGTCCAGATTTCGACAGCCCCCTCCCGAAAACCGGCGAGCCAGAGGGAATCCGCCAAACGGCCCAGGGAAGGGGCATCGGTAAACCGGGAAAAAAACTCCGCCGCACGCAGGGGGTTGGTATCGTAAAAATACTCCGCGCCAAATCGCAGGGCTTTTTCCGTCGGGGAACCCCCGAGCAAGGACACGAGTTGGGAATTGGCGGCCACCCTATCTCCCGCCAGGAGGTCTAACAGCACCGCATTGATGAAGAAGCCCTCCCGCTCGGCGCCGCTGAGGTTGGAAACACGGAGTTTTTCGTTAAGGGACAGGCCGGCGGCAAGGGCCGGGTCAGACAAATCCCCCAGAAGCACCGCTATATCCAGGGCCAGGGGTATCAGGCGCTTTTCCGAAAAAAGACCGGCGTACTGCCTCAGTGTTGTTTGTATCTCAGCGGGAAATTGGCCGGGATATTCCTGCAACAGGGCATCGGCGGCAAGGGCGGCTAAGGGCTCCGAGAAGGGAAAGGCGGCGACGGCACGTTCCGCCGCTTTCCGGTAGGCACCTTGGAATTCAGCCTCGTAGTTCGCTTGACGGACCAGGTTTCGGCGGCGTTTCAGCAGTGAAAGATGGCTTTCCGCTCCGATTGCCCTTTTTTCCAGCCGGTCCAGCAGGGGATTGAGCCTCCGGGGCGTAAGCCTTTCCGGTGTTTCCAACAGAAGTGCATCAAACTTCCGCAGTTCCTGAAAAAAGTTCCCCTGCTCTGAAGGATCGTTCCAGCCGGTATAG
>BNUY01000400.1 GCA_025997715.1 Spirochaetia bacterium | reverse complement strand
TCTTCAAGAAAACCATCAAGGGCGAGAAAGATATCACCGATCTGGGGCTGCACCCGGCGGCGACCAACTATCTGCGCTGGGCCTGGCGGAACCGGCTCTTTCTGGAATACGAAAAGGGCAAGTTTTTCCCGGTGTGGTTTTACCGGGATTCCCGGGCCTACCAAAGCCTTTCGGGGGATGAAAAGACCGCCCTGGAAGCGCTCCTGAAAAAGCGGCAGGAAGAATCGGAGAAAACCTGGGAAAACCAGGGCAAAAAACTCCTTTCGGTGCTGCTTGAATCCTCCGCAATGCTTCCCTGCGCGGAAGACCTGGGAGCGGTTCCGGACTGCGTGCCCCAGGTGCTGACCAAGCTCAAAGTTCTTGGGCTCCGGGTTATCCGCTGGCACCGTCAATGGGACAAACCGGGCCAGCCCTACTATGCCTTTGAGGATTACCCGGAACTGAGCGTATGCACCCCCTCGGTGCATGACAGCTCCACCCTGCGGGAATGGTGGGACCGGGAGGCGGATCAAGACGGATTCAGTACATTCCTGGGGGTTCCCTCCCTGCCAAAGGTGTACAATCCCGGCACGGCGAAGATCATCCTGACCAAGACGGCGGCGGCGGCATCCCGGTTCCGGGTCTTCCAGATCCAGGACCTGCTCCACCTGAGCACCAAGTGGTACGCCGCAGATCCCGCGTCGGAACGGATTAACGTGCCCGGCACGGCCAATGAATTTAACTGGACCTACCGCCTTCCGGCGCCTATACAGGAGATAGGAAGGGACGAGGCTTTGATCAATTCGGTTAAGGACTTGGCTGCGGTTGAGCCTAAGAAAAAGAAGTAGAAAAACTGTCCGCGAATGGACGCGAAGAAACGCGAATGATACAAATATCTGTTGTTTTATTCGCGTTCATTCGCGTAATTCGCGGACAAATTCTTATAAGGACGCATGATGAAAAAATTTACAATCGGTCTTTCCGATCAAAATGGATGGGCGGCGCAACGCCGGACGACCATGGAGTTTCATATCCGCCAGGAAGTCCGGGTGGAGCATGGGCTTGAGACGGCCCTTTTTTCACTCCGGGGCAACGTAATCCTGGCGGATTTTCAGCAGGTACGGAAACTCACGGCGAAGTTCAACGCCAAGATTGACGGCGCCGCCCATCCTGAAAAAATCATCAAGGCGGGG
>BNUY01000399.1 GCA_025997715.1 Spirochaetia bacterium | reverse complement strand
TACCGGCAGAATATCCGATGAAGAAGTGGGCGCGCTTTTTTCAAAGGCAAAAGCCCTGCTCTTCCCCGGCATTGAGGATCTGGGGCTTATTCCCATTGAAGCCAACGCCGCAGGCTGCCCGGTCATCGCTTACCGTAAGGGGGGCGTCCTGGACACGGTAAAGGAAAACGTCACCGGTATCTTCTTTGACGAACAGACCCCCGCATCACTGATACAGGCCATGGACAAATTTGAAACAATGGAAACGCAGTTTTCCAACCGCACATCATTCACCGCCCATGTCCAGCAATTTTCAAACGCAGAATTTAAGAACCGTATTACCCGCATCATTGCTGAAGGAAAACGAATATGAGAATTACCGCAGCTAAATATATTTCACCTTTCTTGTTCATTTGGGTGTTATCAGGATGTATCACCGCAAAAGCTATACCCCTTTACCGTTCAATGTTTTCCGGCGACATACATTCAGAGCGAATACTCCTCTACAAAGATAGTGAAACAATTCCTGCAGAACGGGTTGCCCGTGCTTACCGGGGTTCTTCGTATAAAATGGTTGAGAACATGGTTCTTTCTGAAGGCATAAAAAAGCGATGGACATATGATTCAGAAAAACTGGCCACGTATTTTCTGGGTCTTGACCAGAGCAAACGGGCAATACCGCCTTCAGTATATTACAAGGAGTTTTCTATAGAAAAAACGTTAATAAACGGTTACCCCTGCTACTTTATATCACCAAAGGAAAATCACGCCATCGACAAAGTAATTTTTGATTTGCATGGCGGCGGATTTGTTTATGAAATGCATATGATACATTGGGAATTTGCGGCAAGTCTGGTTCGCAGTACCGGGCTTCCCGTGTGCATACCAATGTATCCCATCTTTCCAACAACGGATCCGGAAATAACCGTGCACTTTATTATCGAATGTTACAAAGAATTACTGTCCAGATATGGGGAAGCAAAAATTATTACGGTAAGTGATTCTGCGGGAACAAACTTGAGCCTTAGTTTAATACATTATCTTTTACAGAATAACTATAATTTACCCCTGCCGGATCGCATGGTTCTTATCTCCCCCGCGATGGTTGTAGGAAATGATGAATCAATACTGGCTGAAATGAAACGTATTGAGAGCCGCGATGTGATGCTTGCTGTAAAAATGCTTGAAACACTACCG
>BNUY01000398.1 GCA_025997715.1 Spirochaetia bacterium | reverse complement strand
AATGTTCCGCAAAGGCGTTCAAGTATTCCGCAAGCGTGTTCAAATGTTCCCGTTTTTCTGTTCAAGTATTTCCGCACGGCTGTTCAAGTAAGCCGGAATTCGTGTTCAAATGTCCCCGCAGAACGCAACCCCAAAGCCATAAAGAAAACTACCACACGAAACGGTTTGTTTTTCAGACAGCGTAAAAACGCTGCGGAGTGAATGGTTTTGGTGATTGTGTATCCAGCCGGCCATTATCCCGCCGCTCATTATATCTAATCCAACATTTTCTTTTTCGGAAGTTCCGTCAGCATCGTTATGAAAGTTTGTGTACCGTTTCATAAATATTTCATAATACATTTTTTCAAGGTAAAAATTTACGGCAACATCAAATGAGTCATTGTTGCACGATAGGGGAATATAGGCTTGCGCTGCGATATTTTTATATCGAATGCCTATACCAATATCCCAGGGTTTGTTAGTTCTATAGCTTGTTCCGTCGTGTTGAAAAATCCCAATGTTATATTTACCCGAAAAATTCAGGGCAATTCGTTCATTAAATGGAACAATGGTTTCTTCTGAAAATAATACTTGTAAAATTACCAAGGAAATCACAAAAAATGCAACTATGCGTTTCATCAAAATACACCTAAAACATCATGCCTACATTAAAAGCGTATTGCCACGTATTTTTATCCACATTATATGCCCCGCCTAATCCTATACCTGGGATAGCAACCCTGCTCAAATACATTTGTACCATCGCGACCGGCCCGTGGTCAAATTGATGATGCAGCATTTCACCGTGTGAATAAACCGCCTGATACCCTGCGGATATTGATATGGTGCCGAATTTGAATTTAAACAGATATTTTTCCAGTCCGAAAGAAAGGCTTGCAACATCAACGGCTGCATACGTTTGGGGAAGGATGTTTACCGAGGCGTTTATGGGCGTTGATTCAAAAAACGGTGAGGCGGAAGGGGCAGCATATATGAGGCCGCTTTTTGCCGTAAGACGGAAACCGGGAATAATTGAATGGTTCAATGCCCCATTAAAAGATACCGTATGAACATCAGCATCACCGATAACTAGTGTCCATCCCTAAAGTCAAGCCCCTATACAAACCCCCTGTAAAACGGTATGATTAAGGCATGAACAACCTATTTGAACCATTAATGTTGAAATTTAAAGAACCCAATTGGGAACGGAATCCGGA
>BNUY01000397.1 GCA_025997715.1 Spirochaetia bacterium | reverse complement strand
TGAACCAGAACCGTTTTTCCGCATCCAAGTCATTAATGGACCAGACTGATTTTACGTATAATGAAGAAAAGCGGGTGTTAACCACCAAGATGACCAAGGATGATGAAAACCGGCTAAAAACCAGGGTTGTCTATAAGCATGATGATCCAAAAACCACTGAGCCGACGATGGAAACCGTGGTGAACAAGGCGGGCAAGGTGATTAATTCCAATGTATACTCCTATAATGCCGCCGGTAATGTGGAGTCCCGGAGCATCCTGAACGGGAATAATGTCGAACTGGCGAAGACCTTCTATACTTGGAACGGCAAGCTGCTTGTTTCCTCAGAAACCAATGACCGCAGTGGGAAACGGATCAGTTCCTCCGAGAATTCCTATGACGGGGAGGGCAATCTGGTTAGTCAGGTGTTTAGAAACGCCGCCGGGGCCGTGACCCGGAAAATTGCCACGAAATGGCAAAACGGCCTGGAGATTGAAATCCAGCAAACCTCTGCGGAGGGTAAACTCCAGTTGAAGATCATCAATGAATACGGTCCCGATGGTGAGGTATTGAAACGGACCATTGAAAATTACCAGGGGAATTCCACACAAATCAGGGAATTTGAGTATGAATACCGGCCCAACCGTGGGAGGACCTAATGGTGAGGGGAATCAGGTTTATGAAACGTTTCTTAGTGGGTTTTACGCTGTTCTGTAGCATTGCTTCCATGGGGTTTGCCATTACCTTCCAGGAGGATCTGGAGATATACACCTATCTGTATGATAATTCGGCCACCCCTACGGAAAAGTTCAATATCCTTCAGGTTTTGCGGGTGCAGAACCTTACCGGTACGGGTGAATTCTATGCCCGGGCTTTTAACCAATTGGTGAATCAGGCCTCGGATATCCGGGGCTTTAACGCTACGGAGCGGGTTGCCGCAGATGACCTGGCGCAGGCCCTTGCGGCTTTAATAGGAGACGAAAAGTATACCACCTCCGCGCCGGATCTCTGGCGCGCCTATGACGCATTTCCCTCTTCTCCCCTGGTGCGGGCGGAATGTCTCATATCCCTGGGGAAGCTGCGGGATGAAAACTTCCTTCCCCATGTTGTCCGGGTGCTTGAGGCCCTTAACGCCGTTCCCCCCAAGGGCAGCGAAGAGGTGGACGCCAACAGTTATGTCGCCCGGGGCGCTATTCTTGCCCTGGAAAAATACCGGAAGGTT
>BNUY01000396.1 GCA_025997715.1 Spirochaetia bacterium | reverse complement strand
AGCAGATGTGCTCCTACACGGACGTGGTTTTGCTAATGGTATTACATATGCCAGCCAGATTCAGCTGGGACTGATTCAAAATATGGATTCTATCGAAAAAACAAGGCCACCGTATACGGATTCAGGTCAATGTCATAATTTTATCTCCTATTTGTAATTAGTAGGCTCCGATTAAAAAGTATCACCAGTCTTATGGAACAGAGCCTACCGATTACTATGCATTTTATAGCGGTTTGAGATGTGTTTTAATCAAAGTTTTTTGTTGCTGATGTTTTTAAGTGACTTTAGGGATGGACACTATATAAGCATCTCCATGAGGAAATGAAACACTTTCATGAAGTCGGGGACATAAGCGCCGAAAAGCTGGCGGAATTTGAAAGTCGTTGTTTCAAGTCTCCGGCCGATACTCCCCAGGGCTACGCCGCACGCACCCCCGCCATGGCCACCGCAAGCGAAGCCCACCATGGGCCGAAAGCGTAAACTGCCGCAGCCCTTCCGGATGGAAACCGCTATCCGGGCATACCATGCCTTTGACGCTTCCGCCCTGGGGCAACGTATACCAGAGACGAATATTTCACCCTGGAAACATGGACTATGTCCAGGGCGGGGATAAATGAACGATACCATGGAGGAGATATAGCCGTGACTGAATACACCGTTTTATTAGCATGGGATGAGGAAGCCCAGAAATGGTACGCCCAGAATGACGATATACCCATCATACTTGAGGACGCCTCTCTTGATACCTTGATCCACCGGGTAAACCTGGCGGCGCCGGAGCTTCTGGAAATGAATGAGAAGCCCCATGCCGATATGCACCTGTTGTTCAGGATGGAAGCCCAGGCGGTTGTAGCATAATGCCAATAGCGCGGTTAGAGAGATAACCGAATGGCAGAGTATGAAAAAAAGGCCCGGCAAGTCCTGTGGGAAAACGGCTGTTGTTTTGTACGGCACGGTAAGGGCGATCATGATATCTGGCATAGCCCGATCACCGGCAGAAACTTTCCAGTCGATGGTGAAATCCGTATCCGCCATGTCGCTAATGGCATAATGAAACAGGCCGGTATTGATTATCACCTGAATCCGTATATGTATTATTGTAAAAGCCCGTAAATCATTGCCAGGTATAGAGATAGGGCAAAAACCCGAAACACCCAAAAGGTGAAAATCATTTTACAAAAAACTCGTCCTCCATGGTATAT
>BNUY01000395.1 GCA_025997715.1 Spirochaetia bacterium | reverse complement strand
AAATATTCAGCGAAAAAACGTGGCAAAAATATATAGCGAGAATAAGCGGGGATAGTCTGGATAAACTCATGGTATCGCTCAATAAAATAGCGATAGGGCTTGGTTACGAGGACTTGAAAAAGATAGTGGAAGACAGCACGGTGGTAGAAACAAACATTCATTATCCGACAAATAATGCGCTGATGTGGGATTGTATAAAAGAAAGCCATCGTTTGCTGTCGCACCTGAAAGAGGAAATAGACACCATTGATTACCGGAACTATATGGTTGATGCGAAGAAAACATATTTCAAAATCAACAATACAAAGTGTGAAGACAAACGGGTAAATCTGTTTAAGAAACAGCTTGTTAATTTTACGAAAGCCATAAATCAACTTTCCAACGTAGTAAAAAAAAAGCTCATATTCGGGGCTATAAACGTCAAAACAATGGCATTAACGATGGAAATAAAAGATTTTTTACCAATCATGCAACAAGTGCATTCGATTACCGTTCGGCACGAGATCAATAAAGAGAAGGTGCCGAATGAAGAAAAAATATTTTCAATATACGAGCGGCACACTGATATTATCGTGAAGGGACAACGGGATGTGCAATTTGGACATAAGGTTGATTTGGTGGGCGGACGAAGTCATCTGATACTGGGAGTAAAAATTGCAAAGGGAAATCCCGGTGATACAAGGTTTTACCAAGGCGCAACGGATAAAATAATCAATGACTATGGAATAGTTCCGTCCTCTAGTGTAACCGATGGCGGGTATGCAAGTCTTGCGAATCAGGAACATGCAAAAAGTCTTGGAATTACAAACATAGTTTTCAACAAAATTGTAGGAAGTTTAAAAAACATAGCGAGCAGTAAAAACATGGAAACCCGTTTGAAGAAATGGCGCAGCAGCATTGAAGCGATAATATCAAATCTCAAGCGTGGGTTTGATTTGCGAAGATGTATGTGGAAAGGCCGCGCACATTTTGATCAGAAAGTATATTGGGGTGTAATTGGTTATAACATACGTGTCATCACCGCACATTTTCTGAAAGCGCTTACGGGTGGTGATGGTGCTGCAGTTGCCGCAGTAACCTGAGCCCCCCCCCAGACCGTCCGAAAACTAAGTCTCAAGCAGCCCTATTCTTGAAACATGCCTAATGTTCCCGGCCCAATTCCTGGATGGAGCCGTTTTTTTCGGAATCATGGGAGTCCCTAAGGTTTCCG
>BNUY01000394.1 GCA_025997715.1 Spirochaetia bacterium | reverse complement strand
CCCCCCTCCAAGAGTAAATGGACTGATCATCGTCACCGACCACACAAACGTTACGATCCGCAAGGAGCCGCATGAGCCGGTACTGGGTAAAGCTGGTGTCCTGGAACTCGTCCACCATGATGTACCGGTAGCGGCTGCGGTATTGGGTCAGGGCTTCGGGGTATTGCTCAAAGAGTTCTATGGGGAGAGTGAGGAGGTCGTCAAAGTCCAGCGCATTGTAGGTCTTTAGACTGTGCTGATATTCTTTGTACACCGGCTCGTAGGCGTCGTTTGCGCCGTCCCCCCAGGTGAAGCGACCTATTTTGACGTTGGAGAAGAGCTGGCCCAGAGCGTAGAGGTCCACCCCCTCGGTTGAAAGGCGGCATTCCCGAAGGCTTTCCTTGATCGCAGAAGTTCTGTCGGTTTCGTCGTAGATGGAAAAATTCTTCCGGTACCCCAGGCGTTCTATTTCTTCCCGCAGTATCCGTACCCCAAAGGCGTGAAAGGTACTAACGGTGAGGTTTTGCAATTTTTTCCCGGTGAGTTCCTTGACCCGCACTTCCATTTCCCTGGCGGCTTTGTTCGTAAAGGTGAGGGCCAGGATTGCCGACTGGGGGATGCCCGTTTCCAGCATGTGGGCGATGCGGTAGGTGATGACCCGTGTCTTTCCGGACCCGGCCCCGGCGATGATGAGTACCGGCCCTTCGATGGTTTTAACGGCGCGGATTTGCCGGTCATTGAGTTCCGTATCGAAATTAAGTTTTGCCACGGGCTGCTACATTTCCTTTACAAAGATGTGGAGGGCCTGTATTCCCAGGAGCATTACGGCGGTGACGATGGCTCCGGCGACGAGCACGCCGATGATTACGGCGACCATGGTTTTGCGTTTGCCAAGGCCCAGCACCCAGGAACCGAGGGTCCCGGTCCATGCGCCGGTGATGGGCAGGGGGATAGCGACAAAGACGGCGATACCCAGCCAGCCCCACTTTTCCACCTTGGTATGGAGCTTTATCCGGGCGCGTTCCACGAAGCGGTTAAAGAAGCGTTCGTACCAGGCCATTTTCAGGAAGAGTTTGTGCAGGGTGGAGAGGAATATCCAGCAGGCGGGGGCCACCAGGGCGTTGAGCCCCGCACAGTACAGGTAGGCCCAGTACCAGGGGATACCGTTGGCTATGGCAAAGGGGATTCCCCCGCGAAGTTCGGAAATGGGAAAGAAGGAGAGGAGGGCGGT
>BNUY01000393.1 GCA_025997715.1 Spirochaetia bacterium | reverse complement strand
GGATGTGCACGCGGCCATCCAGGACATCTACCTTGGAGAGCTTTACTACCGGTTCACCGACCTATTTAAGCGGGATCATATTGATACCCTGCTCAGTGTGCTCCGGGAAGAACCGGCGCATGCCCCCTCGGAAGGCACGGCGAAAGCCGCCCGGTCAAAACCGGTGAAGGCCGGTACTGTCGTACCGGACAGTGTTTCTATCGCGGACTTTATCGATTCTCTGAATGAGCCCGCCCTGAACTTTATAACCACTGCGGCGCAATTCCTGGACGGCACTCAGTATGATCCCTTTACCACCCCATGGACCTTCCCAAAAATTCAGGCTGAACAGACCTGGACGGAATTTGCCGCATATTTGGAACGCCTGAAAACCCTGGTGGAATACGGATACAGCGCCCCCCACCGGGACGATAAACCGTCAATCCGTTTCATGCGGAGTGTTGGTGAGAAGATCATTGCCCGTCCGTACATAGCGATATTCGCCTACGCCTACGGAGCACTATCACTGCTGCGGAATATTGTTGGCGCCGATGCCTCCGGGCTTGAAGCAAAGGCCCTGGCGGATCACTGGAACCTGGACCGGAAGCTGCGGGAATGTTTCAGCGGCAACGGCATAAGCGGGGATGAGGCCCACCGGGTTTTGGAAATCATGAAGGCGGTGCTGGCCCGTACCAGCCCGGCGCTTGCGTTGCCGGAGGAGCCCAAGACTGCCGGGGAGAAGAAGGCCGCCCGGACGGAGTCCGCCCGGACAGAGTCCGCAGCATCGGATCAAGCGCTTACCAAAACGGTTGCCCAGACCCTGTCTGCGGCGGAAACCCTTATCCTGGAAAATTATCATGCGGAGGATTTCCGGAAACTCCTGGGGGTTAATATTTTCGAGGATACCATCTGGTTCAACAAGGAAGCCTTTGATGAAGTTCTCCTCTATGCGCCCCTGTTCATAGCCCTGGAAAGCGGCGCCGCACTGGAAACGGTTAAGCGTCCTCCCAATAAGACAGCCCCAAAAGCGAAGGCGGTGGTGGCAGCGCAGATACCTGCGGTGTTTCCTGCGGACGACTGGCTGGACCGGGTCGCAAAGGTAGGCGAACTGTACGAGGCATTTGCCGGGGCGGAGGCAAAATCCGCCTATCAGCTTGACGGGCTTCTGAGGGCGCTTGGGCTCCTCCGGCAACGCAAGCGCCGGGCTGGTACGGGCCAGCACCGCCTTCATGATTTC
>BNUY01000392.1 GCA_025997715.1 Spirochaetia bacterium | reverse complement strand
ACAGAGGGCATCATTCTTCACCGGTATATCTCGTTTTTAATATGTTTTCTCTAATTTGGAATTTCTGTTAGTTTCATCTCTGAATCAATGCTTTTGACACGGGTAAATATTTCACGGGGCGGGAACTTTTTACACAGCTTACGGTAGGAATTACCATCATTGCAAGGAGTTGTTTTTAAATTTACACCCGTCGCGAATGGCGGGTGTGTTTCTCCGTCTCAATTCAAAAGTTTTTGGCACATATCAAAAACCACCGCTTCAAAATGGTCGAGGCTGATTTTTTCGATTTCCACCGGAACCTGGGTGAATTCAAAAAACTCGAATAATTCTTCATCGGGTATTTCAATCACCCCGGTGTCAAGCACAACAATTTTTTCAAAGGAACCGAAATTTGCCCGTGCATCCGCATCATCCCAGGCGTGGCCCTGTTTATATATTTCCCGCCAGAGACGCAGGCCGCCGGATGTTAGATAATAAAAATTACCCTGCGCCGGCTCAGTATGGGCTAAGGACCGGGATCATGGCTGGGGACGTGAGCCCGGCGGACGGGGAAATCTCCCCCCTGCGGAAACGGTTACCATCAATGGTAATTTACAGCTTGTTGAAGGGCGCATTGCCGTTGTCGCCGACGGGAAGACCTATTATACAAACGGTCCATTCCAACGGCTCATTGGATTTGTTGACGGGTTAAAGGAAGGTGCCGCGGTCAGGCTGGAAGGCCCTGCAACGGCGGTCCCCCTTAGTCCAAACGCACGTTTTTTATGGGTAACGAAACTTACCTTTAATGGAAAAGCCTATGATTTTCCAACCACCGCCGGAGGGTATTGGCGGTAGGACGGCGGCCCGGAATACTCCTTGGCGCTTCCGGGCAATTCAACCCAAATTGTAAAATCGATGCCGGAAGATGGTTCTGCGTAATTCCTTACAGGGTAAAGAATTAGTCGTTGAATACCGGGAATCCGGCGTCTTGACTCCCACTCCGCCGCCATAGTATGGTATCCCATGATATTTCTAATCAGTTTCATTAGAAATTCCCGTTTTCTTACGATATATTAAGTCTGGTTTGTACAAACATTTGGTATCATGGAACGTGTTTCGGCCGTCCGTGCTCTGTCGAATGTTCTAACCCCTCTTTTATATGCGTTTTTCCGGCTCTAGTCCGGAAAAGGTTTTTTATGCTCTAATCTCCAAAGAAGGTGTAGAATGAAAGGTATCGTTT
>BNUY01000391.1 GCA_025997715.1 Spirochaetia bacterium | reverse complement strand
ACATTCTTTTACCTCAGAAAGTGGGGACGCTGTACCCACTTTTGTCAGGTGTACCGTTGAAGACAAATATTGCCTGAATTATGGGGGCTGTATACCCATAATTTGCGGATACGGCCAGATCCGTTGAGTTCATATTCAGAGATGTAATACCCGATGAGCCTTTACGCAAGGATAGGCTGATGTTGATGGCTTTGACGGTCTGCAAATTCAGAGTTTTATGGGTTTGTTTGATTTTTTTGACAAGGTGGTTACAGTTCATTCCTTGCCGTTTCATCATCAAAGAATTTATTTATTTTGTCACTAATAATCTTACTATCCGGTAAAAGTTTTTTATAATCCTTGGGCAGCTTGGGACTTGTGGTATACGTCGCTACGCCTATGGGCATGGGGCTTGTTCTAAGGGAGTATTCGACAATAGTACGGTCTTTTTCTTTACAGATGATAATTCCGATGGAGTCATTTTCATCGGGAAATTTGACTTTTTCGTTCAGAATAGTCAGGTAGAACTCCATTTTGCCTTTGTATTCAGGCTGGAATTCACCAATTTTAAGTTCCACCGCGACAAGACAACGCAAAGCCCGATGGTAAAGAAGAAGGTCAATAAAGTATTCCTTTTTGCCGGCCTTGATTTTGAATTGGTTGCCGACGAAGGTAAATTGATGCCCCATTTCAAGCAGAAAAGCCCGGACCTTATTCACCAGGGCAGATTCAAGTTCACGCTCAGAGTGTTCATCGACCAAATCCATGAAATCGAAGGTATACTCATCCTTTACTGCGAGCACGGCCTGCTTCCGTATGGTTTCAGGGAGCGTAGTATCATAATTAGTTTGGCCCAAAAGGTACTTTTCATAGGTCTTATTGCCTATCTGATTTATGAGGATATTTTTTGACCAACCGAATTTCTTTGTCGCTAAGATATACAAGTGCCTTTCCTGATTATCCTTGCATTTTTTCATTATGGCAATATGCTTAGACCAGCTTATTTCTCGAACCAGTGGTTCGAGAAATTCAACATCGTGGTATTCTGAATAGAACTGTGCCATATACCACAAATTTGACACGGAAAAACCGCTGACACCGGGGAATTCCTTTTGAAGCTCATCGGACAATACCGGGACTATGGATTTCCCCCAGTTTTCGGCTTGCTTGCTCGAAATATCCTTACCAATATCCCAATAGAGATTTATCAGATGAGTGTTTACTGCTTTTAACGCCGCCGCGTAG
>BNUY01000390.1 GCA_025997715.1 Spirochaetia bacterium | reverse complement strand
CTATCTCCGCCCCCGGCGCCGTGGCCCTGAACGCCGCCTTCAACCCGGTCCCCAGCGACTACCTCTACTTCCGGCTGGTAAACCCCGCCGAGGGCCGGCATTACTTTTCCAAAACCCTGGACGACCATATCCGCGCCGGGGTGCTGTACGTAAAGGCCAGGAACCGCTAATGCCCTATATCGCCGAAACCACCATCAAGGAAGTCAACGACAAAATGGACGCGATATCCGTGGTGGGGGACTATGTGCGGCTTGAAAAGAAGGGCGGGCGGTATTGGGGCTGCTGTCCCTTTCATAACGAAAAAACTCCCTCCTTTACGGTGGACCCGGAGCGGAAAACCTACTACTGTTTCGGCTGTACCCAGGGCGGCAGTGTCATCAACTTCATCATGGAGATGGATAAACTTACCTTTCCCGAGGCCATAGAAACCCTGGCCAAGCGTTTCGGCATTGAAATAGTCTACGAAAACTCCGGGCTGGCCCCCAAAGACGAAGGGAAAACCGCCCGGCTGGAGGAATTGGCGGAGTTATACCGCCGGGTAGCGGTCAGTTTTCATCATTTTTTGCTGGAAAAGCCCGAAGGAGCCGCGGCAAAGCAGTATGTTATCGCAAGAGGGATCAGCAGCGGGATGATAGACCGTTTCCGCCTGGGGTACGCACCGGCAAACCGGGCCTGGCTGTACAAATTTTTATCCGATAAGGGTTATTCCGCGGAATTTCTTGCCGCATCCGGGCTTTTTTCAAAAAATAACCCCCGGAATGCCTTTTTCGGTGACCGGCTCATGTTCCCCATAGCGGATCGCCAGGGCCGGACCGTGGCCTTTGGCGGGCGCATCCTTTCCGGTGACGGCCCCAAGTACCTCAACTCCGGGGAATCCGAGGGCTACAAGAAGCGGGAAACCCTCTTTGCCATCGACTTGGCAATGCCGGAAATCCGCAAAACTAAGGAAGCCTACATTGCCGAGGGCTATATGGACGTTATCGCCCTGCACCAGGCCGGTGTTACCAACGCCGTGGCCCCCCTGGGAACCGCCTTTACCGACGATCAGGCCAAACTCCTGCATCGATGGGTGCAGCGGCTCTACCTGATCTTCGACACCGATGAGGCGGGGCAGAACGCCGCCCAAAAAGCCATCATGACCTGCCGGAAAAACGGCCTGGAGAGCTTTGTGGTTACCCCCACGCGGGAGGATTGTAAGGATCCGGCTGATATTTTGAGAGATTTT
>BNUY01000389.1 GCA_025997715.1 Spirochaetia bacterium | reverse complement strand
CCCGGCTGGAAAAAGAGCTTATCGTGGAGGCCCTGAAAATCACCGATGGCAACATGGCTTCCGCCGCCCGCCGCCTGGGGATAACGGAACGGCAGATGGGGCTCCGGGTCCACCACTACGGTATCAACTGGCGACTATACAGAACGACAAAAATGTAAGATTGCTTATAAAAAGATACATTTTCGTATTAACCAAGAAAATAATTAACCGCAAAGGCGAAAAAGGCGCAGAAGGAGAAAGGAAGAGAAGGGAGAAAAGACACATTTTCGTTCTTCTTTCTCTCCTTCCTTCGTCGCCTTCTTCGCCTTTGCGGTTATAATTCTTCCTCTTGGCATGGTCCTTGCTATATATCCAATAACAGCTTTTTAGGAGGACAAAAAGGTGCGAAAAAAGTTTATTGTTTTAACGGCGCTTTTCCTGTGCATGGGGATTTCCCTCTCCGCGCAGGAAAGTGTCGAAACCCTGGGATTTTCACTGGACACGATCTGGTTATTCCTGGGAGCAATCCTGGTGTTTATCATGCAGGCAGGGTTTGCCCTGGTTGAAACGGGCCTGACCCAGGCAAAGAATGCCGTCAACATTACCATGAAAAATGTGATGGACTTCTGCTTCGGGGCCATCGTGTATTGGGCCATCGGTTGGGCGTTCATGTATGGTAAGGATGCGGGCGGGTTTATCGGTACGTCGGAGTTCTTTCATAGCCCCATGGACCTGAGCCTTGAATCCGGCGGCTTCTACACAACCTGGCTTTTCCAGGTAGTCTTTGCGGCCACTGCGGCGACCATCGTTTCCGGAGCCATGGCGGAACGGACCAAGTTTAAATCCTACCTGATTTATACCTGCTTTATTTCGGCCTTCATTTATCCCATTTCCGGACACTGGATCTGGAGCGGGGACGGCTGGCTTGCCAATCTCGGTTTCCATGACTTTGCCGGTTCCTCCGTGGTTCACTCCGTGGGCGGCTGGGCGGCCCTGATTGGCGCCGCAGTGCTGGGGCCCCGGACAGGGAAATATATCAAAGGGGCGGATGGCAAGATTTCGGTTAAGGCGTTCCCGGGCAATATTCAGGCCGCTCCAGATGCCGCCATCCCCAACGGTTGCGATACCGGTTGAAGCGCCGTTAAAGCCAAACCAACCGAAGAACAGGAACATGACGCCGAGCGCCGCATAGGGAATATTATGCCCCGGAAACGCCTTAACCGAAATCTTGCCATCCGCCCCTTTGATATAT
>BNUY01000388.1 GCA_025997715.1 Spirochaetia bacterium | reverse complement strand
CGCCGATCATACCGGTTTCAGCTATAACGGGCGAAGGTGTTTCACGCATCGTAGCGGAAATAGAAAAGATAGTTGATAAAATACCGCCGCGAAAAGGAGACGGTGCATTTTTCCTCCCCATCGACCGCCCTTATATCATTCCGTGCCGCCATCATGCCAACAAGGTCTTTGAAATCATTGCCCGTAATCCGGTCTGCGCCATGGATACTGCTCATCGCGGCATACAATTTTTCCGCTTCAAGCCCGGAAAGTTCGGGGAATTTTGCATGGAACCCATGGAGAATCCGCAGCGCCGAGCACGTTACGGTGTCGAACGCTTCGGCTGCAATAAAATTCCGCGGCGTCCCAAATTCTAAAAGTTTGTATGTATCCAGCCTTGAGGACAGTGCGTCTAAAGACTCATTAAAGACATGCCTGTCCATTTGAGAAAGTTCAAACAGGCCGGATGCACTCAGGATTTTTTTGTCATGCACAAGAGCGGCAAGCAGGGAAACAGGGTTGAAGCCGGAGGCAAGGCTTTCAACTATCCCGGCATTAGCCTCCCGATCCGCTTTGCCCTTCGCCAGTTCAGCGTTCGGCAGCATAATCCGTCCCCCGCCTATGGTCACCAGCGGACTATAAAAACGTATCACAAACCGCTGTCCGGCGGCAACCGCTATTTTTGATTCACACAAAAGCTGTACGGGACCGCCGTTTCCCGGAAGTATGCCTGCTTTTTTCACATCGGCGTTTATTCGCAGAAGCGAAATTCTGGCGACCACATCCGCCGTCCCGACATGAAGCCGTACCCTTTGCCAATGGGTCACCCCTTCAAGCGCCGACGGCAGTATCTCTAACCATGAGCTTATACAGGCGGTGGCGATAAAAGACCCCTTTGCGCAGAGGGCATACCCTTTTTCTATTTTGTCCTGTGTTACGCCGGAGAGATTGACGGCAACCCGCTGCCCTGCAATGACAGAATTTGTTTTCGCTCCATGGGTCTGGAGTGAACGTACCCTTCCTGCCAAACCTGGGGGCAGTATATCGACTTCATCACCCTCTGAAATGCTCCCCTGATAGGATGTTCCGGTTACCACCGATCCAAAGCCTTTTTTGCTGAAGACCCGGTCGATGGGGAGGAAAAATGCACCGTCTCCTTTTCGCGGCGGTATTTTATCAACTATCTTTTCTATTTCCGCTACGATGCGTGAAACACCTTCGCCCGTTATAGCTGAAACCGGTATGATCGGCG
>BNUY01000387.1 GCA_025997715.1 Spirochaetia bacterium | reverse complement strand
ACCACCCCGACCACGACAGCGGCGAAAATGGCGGTGGTAGCGGTGGAGGCGGGTTAAATCCTGTTGAATCGGCGGCGTTCACTTCCGTCGTCGGCAACTCCAAGCTGACCATTACGCTGACCGGCGGCGCCTATGCCGCAGCCCCTATCCTGTCGCAATTCACCATCACTACGCCGGGAACACCCGGATTTACCAGTCTGACCGGCGGCACGGTGACATGCTTAAGCAACACGGAGGTCCGCATTACCGGCTTGACCGCAGTGACGGCTGCGGGAAGCGGCCAGAAAATCACCGTAGCCGCCGCTGCCCTTGCCTCGCAAGCCACAGCAGTGACGGTAGCGGCTAGCGGGGGCGGCCGCATGGTCAGCACCCTTGCCGGAAGCGGCACAGCAGGCTCTTACGACGGCATGGGCACAGCGGCACTGTTCAACCGGCCGTATGATATCACAACAGACGGCAGCGGGAATCTCTATGTTGCGGACAGCTTGAACCACCGTATTCGCAAAATAGTGATTGCCTCAGGAGTAGTGACCACCCTTGCCGGAAGCACACACGGCTATGCCGACGGCACGGGCACAGCGGCACAGTTCTGGGAGCCTTATGGTATCACAACAGACGGCAGCGGGAATCTCTATGTTGCGGAGTACTTGAACCACCGTATTCGCAAAATAGTGATTGCCTCAGGAGTAGTGACCACCCTTGCCGGAAGCACACAAGGCTTTGCCGACGGCACGGGCACAGCGGCACGGTTCAACCACCCGGCTGGTATCACAACAGACGGCAGCGGGAATCTCTATGTTGCGGACAACGACAACCACCGTATTCGCAAAATAGTGATTGCCTCAGGAGCAGTGACCACCCTTGCCGGAGGAAGCACACACGGCTATGCCGACGGCACGGGCACAGCGGCACGGTTTTCCCGGCCTTATGGTATCACAACAGACGGCAGCGGGAATCTCTATGTTGCGGACTGGAACAACCACCGTATTCGCCAAATAGTGATTGCCTCAGGAGTAGTGACCACCATTGCCGGAAGCGGCACACGAGGCTCTGCCGACGGCACGGGCACAGCGGCACGGTTCAACAACCCGACTGGTATCACAACAGACGGCAGCGGGAATCTCTATGTTGCGGACAACGTCAACAACCGTATTCGCAAAATAGTGATTGCCTCAGGAGCAGTGACCACCTTTGCCGGAAGCACACAAGGCTTTGCCGACGGCACGGGCACAGCGGCACAGTTC
>BNUY01000386.1 GCA_025997715.1 Spirochaetia bacterium | reverse complement strand
GCTTACTATTTCTCAGCTTGCGGGCAGCATAGAAAAGCAGGCCGCTTGCCACAAAAAGAGCTATCGTTAAAATAATCTGCCACATCATAAACTTATCCTCCTAGCCATGTTTTGATAATATCAATAGCCGATAAAATACCCGGAATCCCCGTTGCCGGGGAGGATTGAAACAGAAACCATGATTAGGCAACAGTACCCTATGGGGTGAAGGATCAATACCCTATGGGGTGAAGGATCATCACCCTACCGTTAAAAGTTTATTGAAGGTCTCCGTGTGCGCTGTCTTGAGGAATCTCCCGCTGCCTGAGTATTGTGTAATGATGCGGACCTGGTAGGTTCCGGCGGGCAGCGGGGGGATACAGGCGATAAGCTCCGCGTGGTTGTTTACCACGATGTCGGAGGGGTCTACCTTTATAGGCTCGCCGCCCGGGGGAACGAAGAACAGGCCAATGAAGGCTTCCTCCCCGGCAATACGAAGTTTTACCCCCGCAATCCGCACATCCCGCCCCGGCGTCAAGAGATTATTCATTGAACCGGTCTTGACATCGGTAACGGTGGTGATAACCGGCCCCTTAGCGGCGGCGGTTATATGCCGGGTCCGTACCTGCTTTACCGCATCCCGTAGCGCGGTTCCGGCATGGAGGTTACACTTAACCTTCCGGGTTACGCCGTCCACCGGGTCAGCCGGGGAAGTAAAGACCCCGTGGATACTGGGGAACGCATTGAAAAGCTCGGTGTTTATGGCGCTCCCTTCGGCAATGATCCCGGCCATGACCTGTTTTTCCGCCTCCAGAACCGAAACTACATCGGAACGGGTAAGGCCCGCGCCGATGTTCATGATCCGGTTCACGATTTCCTCCTGGGTGTAGGACGTAACATTCGTAACCTGGGCACGGAAATTGTCCGGGTTTTCCGTAAGATCGTTTTCTTCAGTCGTGTAATCCAACATTGTATCTCCTCCTTAAAGAGAAACACCGGGGCGGCTATGAAGGACACCCCGGTCCGGTGGTGATATAGATGTTGGTGTGGTTTTGGGAAACGCTGCCCAAGGCAGGGGACACATCTATCCGTCAGTTTATATGCTATCTTACTATATTACATTATGGTAGAAAAGTCAAGCTCTTTGCAGCGTTTTGTACTAAACTGGAGGCATGGACATTGTCGTCAAATTCGTACCATCCGCGTTCAAACATAGTATTACCGACTATTAAGGTGTTCCATGCCCAGAAATGTACCAGGGAGCATCT
>BNUY01000385.1 GCA_025997715.1 Spirochaetia bacterium | reverse complement strand
CCGCGACTCGCTTCCGGTGGCTCGCTAAACCTTTCCGGATGAGGGGCATGATTTCTCATGGTCTCATTAGGTCATTTCGAAAGGTTTCTCCTAATTCCTCCTTTCACGGGCTTCCGTGACGAACTCACGCCCCTTTCTTCCCGGCTTTGCCAACAGGGCTTAACCGTTCAGCAGCGCGGCAATATCCTCCCGCCGCCATTTCCGAGCCACATCCCCCGGGCTTTCGGCGGCGATGTTTCTGATCGCCTTATTTGCCCCCAGTTCGATGAGCAGGGAAACCAGGTCCGGCGTACCCGTGCGGGCGGCGTAGTGGAGGACGGTATTCCCCGTAGAGTCCCGAGTGGCAATGGCACGGCCGCCGAATGCGGCGTTGATAGCCTCTCGTCCTTTGGTAATGGCGATTTCTGCGGGGCATTTCCCGTCACCGGCCACGATAAAAACATTGGAACCCGCATCGGAAAGGAGTTTTGCCGCTTCCCAGTTGCCCTGATCCAGGGCCATTCTGAGGGGGGTTTTCCCGTTGGCGTCAATGGCGGATACCCGGGCGCCCAGGTTAATCATGGTTTCCAGGATGTCCGTCCCGGCGTTTGCCATGAGGGCGATGTGCAGGGGCGAGTTGCCGGCGTCATCCGGCACGCCAATCCGGTCTCTGGGAAGCATGATGGAAACCATACGGGGGGAACTCCCCAGGGCGATCCGGAAGGGGGTCTTCTCCATGATGTTTTTCGCGTGGATCTTCGCGCCGCAGCCGAGCAGGAAACTTGCCAGGTCGGTCCGGTCCTGGGCGGCGGCAATGTGCAGGGGGGTGTCTCCCCGGTTGTTCCGGGTGTTGGGGTCCGCCCCAAGCGCCGCAAGCCGTTCCGCCGACCCGTAGTTGCCCGTCAGTATCGCTTCCATGAAGGGGGTGTTCCCCTCGTTATCACGGGCTTCCAGGTCCGCGCCGTTATCGGTGAGCAGGGTTTCCATCCGGGAGATGTTCCAGCGTACCGCATCGTGGAGGGGAGTCTTTCCGTTCAGGGCGTGGGCGTTGATGTTCACCCCCCGGCCGATAAGCCCCAGGGCGGCGTTCACCGAATTCCATCGGACCGCCGCGTGGAGGGCGTTGTTTCCCTGGGAATCCCGGGCGTCAATATTCGCCCGTACCCCAAGCATGGCCAGGATGGTGCTCCGGGAATCAACCCTGGCC
Organism: Spirochaetia bacterium; assembly: GCA_025997715.1. Lineage (GTDB taxonomy): Bacteria > Spirochaetota > Spirochaetia > Treponematales > Breznakiellaceae > Termitinema. The sequence goes on along the minus strand of BNUY01000385.1, from coordinate 62 downwards.
GCCATAAAGAGGGGCGGTTCCCCCAGGGCGTTGGGGACATTGGGGTTTATCCCCTTCTGAAC
>BNUY01000384.1 GCA_025997715.1 Spirochaetia bacterium | reverse complement strand
TCTTCGTCACTTGATTCGGCCATGGGCTTTACCAGTTCCCTGCCCAGCTTCAAAAGCGCAATCGCCTGGGGCAGGTCCGCCTTTTTCGGGATGAATTCCTCCGCCGCAGGAATCGCCGGTTCGCTGAACAGGTAGCGCAGCTTTTCTGCCGCCTCGTGGAGGAATACCAGCCGCTCCTTGATCAGGGGCATGGCAGCAGTAAAGGTGCGGCGCTGCATTGCGCTGGGTTCCGTGCCCGCCGCCCCGAATAGCCCCGCAGTAATGCTGTAGGGCAGGACCAGCGCGGCAAGCTCATCGTCGCTTTTCATGCGGATGTACTGGCCGTTGTACCATTCCAGTTTTTTGTAGTCAAAGATCGCCGGGGCCTTGTTGAGCTTGTCCAGGATGAACCGTTCCGCCAATTCCGGCAGGGTGTAAAGCTCTTTGCCCTCCTCGTAGGAAGCCCCCAGGAGGGCCACATAGTTGAGCAGCGCCTCCGGCAGGTAGCCCTGGCGGCGGAATTCATCGATGCTGGTGGCCCCGTGGCGTTTGCTCAGTTTTTTGCCGTCCTGACCCATCACCATGGGGAGGTGGCAGAACACCGGATGCTCCCAGCCGAAGCTGTTGTAGAGGATCACATGCATGGGGGTGGAGGAAAGCCATTCCTGGGCACGGAGTACATGGGTAATCTCCATCAGGTGGTCGTCCACAATATTTGCCAGATGGTAGGTGGGGAAGCCGTCGGACTTGAGGAGCACCGGGTCGGGGCTCACATCATCGTTCTTCCACTCGATGTCTCCCAGAAGCTGATCCCGAAACTTCGTGATTTCCCCAAGGGGTATCTTGAGCCGTATGGTACAGGGCTCCCCGGCCTTAACCCGCGCAGCCGCTTCTTCCGGGGGAATGTCCCGGCAGTGGCGGTCGTAGCCTGCTTCGCCGGAATGGGCCGCCTCCCGTTCCGCGCGGATCCTGTCCAGCCGCTCGGCGGAACAGAAACAGTAATAGGCGCGGCCCTTTTCCACCAGTTCCAGGGCGTACTTTTTGTACAAGGCAAACCGTTCCGACTGTACGTAGGGACCGGAGGGGCCGCCAATATCAGGCCCTTCGTCCCAATGGATGCCCAGCCAGGAAAAAGTGTCGTAGAGGTTTTTGACGAAGGTTTCGTCATACCGGGTGCGGTCCGTGTCCTCCAGCCGGAGGATGAACGCCCCCCCCTTGGAACGGGCGAAAAGGTAGTTAAACAGGGCGGTTCGTATCCCTCCAATGTGC
>BNUY01000383.1 GCA_025997715.1 Spirochaetia bacterium | reverse complement strand
CGCCTCGTTGACCAGGTTCGCTATTTCCGCGCCGCTCATCCCCGGAGTCGCCCGGGCGATACGGCTTAGCTCCACCTCCGGCGCCAGGGGTATCTTTTCGGCGTGAATCTTGAGGATGGCCTCCCGTTCCTTGATGTCTGGCATGGCCACCACCACCTGCCTATCGAAGCGTCCGGGCCGGAGCAACGCCGGATCAAGCACATCGGGCCGGTTGGTGGCCGCTAAAATGATGACCCCGTCCTTGGAATCAAAGCCGTCCATTTCCACCAGGAGCTGGTTCAGGGTTTGTTCCCGTTCATCATGGCCGCCGCCGTAACCGGCCCCCCGGGTGCGGCCCACGGCGTCTAATTCATCGATAAAAATGATACAGGGGGCGTTTTTCCGGCCCTGCTCAAAGAGATCCCGGACCCGGCTGGCCCCGACCCCCACAAACATCTCCACAAAATCGGAGCCCGACATGTGGAAGTAGGCTACCCCGGCTTCTCCGGCCACGGCCTTTGCCATCAGGGTCTTCCCGGTACCGGGCATACCCACCAGGAGCACCCCTTTGGGTATCTTTGCCCCCATTTTGGTAAACTTTTGCGGGTCCTTCAGGAAAGAAACCACCTCCTGCAATTCGTACTTGGCGTCTACCTGGCCCGCCACATCGGCGAAGGTGGTCTTTTTTCCCTCATCCTGGTAGCGCTTGGCCCGGCTCCGCCCGAACTGAAAGGCCTTGTTGCCCGGCCCCTGCATGTTCCGCATCATGAACCAGATAAAGCCGAACCCGATAATCCAGGGGAGCAGTTCCATCAATATCCGCAGGGGCCCCACCTTACTCATCCCGCCGGAAACATTGATCCCCCGTTCCCGCAGAGTTGGCAGCAGGGACGGGTCCTGGTAGGGGATGAGGGTCCTGAACTGCAGGGAAGTTCCGGATACCCCCTTGAGGGTACCTTCGATGATATCGTTATCCAGGATCTTGACGGTGCTTACCTCATTCCGTTCCAGGTAATTGGTAAAGGTGGAGTAGGAAATCTCCTGCACCGATGAGGTTTCGGGCTTGAAGAAATAGGCGATAAAAACCCCCACCACGATGAGGAAAAAAAACAGGGCAAACCGGTTAGGCCGGCCGGTCTGAATCGGCGGACGCGGCGGCGGATTACGCCGAGGTATCATCGGACCTTTCCTACCTTTTAGCCCTGGCACGGGATCATCAGGAGCGGCCCCGCAGGGCGGTGTTGGAGGCCCTCCGCAATGCCCTGGCCTTCAATCAATGG
>BNUY01000382.1 GCA_025997715.1 Spirochaetia bacterium | reverse complement strand
CCTCCGGCGTTTTAAGGAGGCGGGCATCCGCCTGATATAACATGCCCCGCATCGAATACAAGCCCCGGCCTGCCCAGCCAAAGAACCGGGGCTTACAGCTTGTCTATCGCATCCTCCTGATCCTGGCCCTGCTTCTAGCCCTGGTCATCCTGGGCGGTACCGTGTATGCCCTGGCGATCCGGCCGAAAGCGGCCATTACCGGCAGGGCCGCATTCAAGGAGAACGGTGCGCCATCGTCCCCTGCATCTGAAGCAGGCATTTCCGATGCTTCCATCTTTACCGGCCTGGGCCGCCTCCGTTGTCCGACCGCCAAAGCGGGAATGGTGATCCTGCAAGCCGCTTTTCCCTATTACCCCGGCGACCGGGCTTTCTCCGAGGAACTGGCTTCCCGGATACGGGAACTGCGGAACATCAGCGCCGCCTATTTTGCCGGGATGACCATGGAGGAACTGGGGCGCAAGAGCGAGGCGGACATTAAGGCGGAACTCCTGGCCGAATACAACGGCATACTCCGGCTCGGGCGTATCGAGACGCTGTATTTCAATGAATATATGCTGATTGAGTAGGGGTCTCTTTACGCGACGTGAGCGCATCATATTCATTCGCGGATTTTTTTGAAGTGCGAATTTTAAGGCGAAAAAACCTCGTGAGGGGTTCGGTAGCCGCAGATACTTCGTATCTGATAAACCTTACGAGGCCGATTATTGATTTTAGCAACGATAATGTCAAGCTGTTTTTGGGTAAGTGTGTCAAAGGGTATTTTCTTGGGAAGGTACTGCCTGAGTAATCCGTTGGTATGTTCATTGAGGCCGGGATTGATTAAAAGAGACGGAAATATCTTTTGCGAACCGGGTCATAAGCTCTTTTGTCTCCGTATCGGCTTCTTCCTTTGGCCTAAAAAGTGTATAAATCTCCACTTCAAGGGCTTTGAAGGCTACTGAGGGTTCCGGCAAGGGGGAAATTGTTGCCACGCTCGATATTTGACAGTCACTCTTTGTGCCCCAGCTTAAGGAAGCGGTCAAAACGGGTTTCTACATCGGCCTTGATTTCCTGTTTTAGACAAAGCAGTAAACGGGAGGCAAACAGATCGGGGTTTAAATTTCTTTCTTCCGCCGGGGAGTTACGACTACATAAAAAGTGACTGTCACCTCTGCGTTGACTCGAAGACGCATGGCACTCCCGCGTTTACCCTTTCAGCTTATCAACAACGGTATCAAACTCACGGGCCATCTTTTCCAGAAATTCCGTTTTTATTGATTCTA
>BNUY01000381.1 GCA_025997715.1 Spirochaetia bacterium | reverse complement strand
CGCTTCCGGGGGCCTGTCAAATTTTACCCGCCGTTTTTTAGCAGTCTGTACCTTCTTTATGGAGTTTCATCCGAAAACCGGCGGCCAGGTGTTTTCAATGATGTGTACAAACCCGTGCTCCAATTGCTCCTGCCGCGGCTTCTTCCTTGGGTTGAATCCATGCACGCATTTTTCCAAATGCTCCATCTTTTCATCGATAAAGCTATTGAGCATGTCCAGTTTCGGTTCCAGCCCCATTTCTAACCCCGCTTTCTTCCTTACCAACAGTTCATTGATCCGGGCTAAAACAGTTTGGTCCTCTACCAGGGCTAATAGTTTCTCAAATTCCATTGGCGGCACTTCGTTGTATTTTTCTATCCACAAACAAGCCAGGATTGGCCGCAGCACATAAAAATATTTCTTTATCTTTACGGTGTCTGTCTGCAAATACTGCCGGTAATTGCCACCGGCCATATGTAAATAATGATACACCGACGATATGGGAGAAAAATAATCTTTGGCTAATTGTTCCATGATGCCGTAAAAATAATCATCCCGGTAATATACGATGGGCGATTTTAACCATTCAAACAAAACCGGGTTTGATTTATTCAACAAAAATAGTGTTTTTCGTAAATCCCATCCCGAATAATCAAATTCATCAACGATGGGATACTCTATCACATCCCGTTTAGGCAGTATATTCAAATACCAGTTTTTCTCGTGGACATAAATAAAACGGACATCATAATCACTATCGGCGGATTCAAACCCCCATGCCCTTGAACCGGATTCTACGGCGTAGAGTATTTTCACCCGGTGCTGTTTTTCTATGTCCGCTAGTTTCGCCTGGATGATTGATTTAGTTTCCCGATTCATTCACTATTCCTAATGCTGTACTTACCATTCCCTCGGCTGACCAGCCGGCGGCCCTGCCGGCTGGAGAATGGTAAATGTTTCCCCTGACGGCTCAATCACATAAAAGCCCTTTTTTAGGGCAAACGTTTTCTCACTATCGCCAAAGACTACACCGGCAATAGCGCCCAAACATTTCCGTTTATCATCACGTAAATCAGCATATCTGCGCAGGTTTTCCATGCGCTCGATATAGTCGTGGATATCGTCAATAGTGGGCTTGGTCTTAATATCAACGGCCATTATCATATCATCATTTTTCAGAACAGCGTCAACCCACAAAAATAGGTCATGTTCCGGATCGGTTATTTTGACCTCGCCGCTTGCTTCGGTAAAGATAAAGCCTATCTTTTCAAACTCCGTCATCAAATT
>BNUY01000380.1 GCA_025997715.1 Spirochaetia bacterium | reverse complement strand
ACCATCACGTGGAGGCTGGGGATGCACATAAGGTGGGGGTCCGTAAGGTGGATTAGGAGGAACTGCGGGAGCGAAGAACGTGAAGGCGTGCCGAATAGTATTTCTGTTTTTATGTTCCCTGGTTTGCTTTCATGCTGCAGCGCAGGATACGACGGACTATGATTTTGCTATTGAGGCGGGTCGGGTAACCATTACCGGGTATCACGGACAGACCACAGAACTTATCATCCCCCGGGAAGTACAGGGTATGCCGGTTGTTTCCATCGGCTACGGGGCATTTATGGACGGACGGCTTGTCCGCGTAACTATTCCCAACAGCGTTACTACCATTGGTGATAAAGCATTCTTCAACAACCGGTTAATCGCCGTGACCTTTGGCTCAGGTCTTACGGATATCGGGTACAAAAGTTTTGCCGGTAATAGCCTTATGGCGCTCACCCTTCCCCGGGGCCTTCAGCGTATAGGCAACGGCGCTTTTTACGACAACCGGATTCCCCGTGTGGTTATTTCCGATAACGTTACGGCGATTGGCAGCGAAGCCTTTGCGCAAAACAGGCTGACCCGCCTGACCCTGGGCAGGGGTATTTCCCGTCTTGAGGATTCGGTCTTTGCGAATAACCGGCTGCAGCGCGTGTATATTCCCGGGGGGATTACAAAAATCGGGAGCAGGGCCTTTGCGGGCAACCAACTGAACGATCTGCGTCTTCCCAAGGGGCTTAGGGAAATCGATAGTTGGGCCTTCGCGGACAACGAGCTTCTCCAGGTGGAAATCCCCGACGACGTTACGGTGATTCACTATAAGGCATTTGCAAACAATAAGATTACTGCGTTGAGCCTTGGAATCGGGCTTACCGTCATCAGGGATTCCGCCTTTGAAAATAACCGCATTAGCCGGGTGGATATCGGCGCCGGCGTTCGTGAAATCGGCGGTATGGCCTTTGGGGGTAATTTGCTGACCGAGGTGGTCATTCCCGACAATGTTTCTACGCTGGGCCCCAATGCCTTTGGGGACGAGCCGGTGATCTACACCTATGGCGGAAGGGTTATGGTAAGCCAGCGGGAGCTTGAGGCGGCGTTACAGAAAAGAATACGCCGTGAATAGATTAGTGGGGGGTCCTGTCAGTAGGAAAAGAATAGGACCCCCCAAAGGGCTAACGTTTATACACATCTTTAGCGATGACCCAGCCTTCGAAGAGGTGATGAAACCGTAACCAGCCATCATGGAGCGTAATGACCCCCGGGGGGCGTTGGCTGGAATACCCTTTCCAGCCGCC
>BNUY01000379.1 GCA_025997715.1 Spirochaetia bacterium | reverse complement strand
GGTATAACTTTCATACCCATTCCTTCAATTATTTTTTTGGCTTCTTTCAATGTCATAATAAAATCTCCTATTTTTAATTAGTTAATCCCGAATAAAAAGTAGGCCCCGTGTTATGGAACAGAGCCTAGATTTTTTTCTAAATCAATCATTGCTTATTTTGCAAGTATTATATTACATCTATGTCAATTACTCTTGACATTATTCCTAGTTTATAGTTTACTAAAAAAACTGATATATGGCCCTTTGCTTGGCTTATAATGACGAAATCAATATCTACGCTCTGGAAGTTACTGGTACGAAACCCAGGAGATCAAGCGGCGAGATGATTGTTCGATATACCTGAAGTTTGTTAGGAGGAAAAATAATCTTGCGGGAACAAAGAAATGAAATGTCTGTTTTTAACTACAATACCTTGGGCGATGGGTGGATAGACTTACTTGGGCGAGTTGCCTCTAATGGTAAACTAATAAATGATGAATTGTATGAATTGCGACACATCAATTTTTTTATTGAAAAAATTAGCGAAAATGATGAAATCATACAGAAATATGCAAATTTTGATAATATCGTTGAAATGAAAAAAGTCTTTTTCTCTCATGAAAATAATAAATTTGGACATTCTTACGTAGACTTGATTAGCGGTCCTAAGCTGATGAAAGATTTATCAGATGTAACAGAGCTATTAAAATCTGATATTTTTTCTAAAAAAGGAGCTGTTGTTTTTGTAAGTTCCGAAGCCCACGTACCATGCATTCAATCCATTCAATTTTTGGTGCGGGACAATAAACTTGAGACAAGCTATTTTGCACGAGCCCAGGATGCATACATTAAGCTATATGCCGATATTATTGCCATATCACATTTGGGACAATGCATTGCTGATTGTTTGGATATTACAGAATCATCATTATATGCCTCTATTGTTTCTCTGCACATTCGAAAAAAAGATATGCAGTATGCCAAAGACTTATTAAAAACCATTAATAGGAGCAAATTATAGTGAAAATATTATTCATAGTTCCGCGTTCTCTAAATCCCAAGCAAACTTATGCAGAATACCCTCTTGGAGTTGGATATTTAGGGACGCATTTGGTTAATGCAGGACACGAAGTATTCATTTATGATCAAGCTGTTGAAGGTGGAACAGAGAAAGAAGTAATTGAAGGAATGGGTATGAAAGTTATACCTTCTGTAGTTAAGGATTATATTGACGAAAACCTATCCGATGTTAGGTTTGATTATAAACGTGGGACTATAACTGATAACTATGTGAGTTTGGAAAG
>BNUY01000378.1 GCA_025997715.1 Spirochaetia bacterium | reverse complement strand
TCAACACGGGCTTTAACGGCCTTGACGAAGATTCCGGCCAGTCCCGGCAGATGCTCTACAAAGGGGACGCCGCCATGTTCATCATGGGCAGTTGGTTCCTCGGGCAGGCCTTAAGCGAAAGCCCCGAATTTTACAACAAACTCGGTCTCTTTAACTTCCCCAAGGATGAGACCGGGGTAGGGGATGCGCACACCCTGGTCGGCACCGTGGGTGATAACTTCTATCACGTAGCCGCGTCCAGCAAATATCCCGAAAAAGCTTTTGAGTTGATTACCTACATGCTTGATGACGTGGCCGTGCCTGCGCGTATCGCCGCCGGACATACCCCCCCGCTCAAGAATGTACAGGTTCCCGACGCGCTCTCCCAGGAACTGTTGAGGCAGCTTGAGATGGCGCCGGACATTCAGTTCTGGTACGATCAGAGCCTTTCCCCGGAAGTTGCCGAAGTACACAAGATCACATCCCAGGAGATTTTCGGCGGAACCAAGACATCCCTGCAAGCCGCGGAAGAGCTTGAGAAGGCACAGAAAGCGTACTTGAAGAAGTAGTACTATAGGTAAGGGGTATGGATATAATTCCATACCCCTTACCATCAAGGAGGGCGGCCATGGCACATTACAGGACAAGCGGCAGCAGAATGTTAGGATTGCTGCTGCGGTATTTTTAGCTCCGACGATTCTTATCATGCTCATCTATATCGTGTATCCGATTATTGATTCATTTATTACCAGTACCCTTGAGTGGAACGGCAGAACACCCCGTGCCCGGGCCGCGTTTGTCGGACTTGCAAACTGGGCGCGGCTGGTACAGGATAAAACATTTTGGCTTGCCTTTGGAAATAATATCATCATCATGTTTTTATCCCTGGTGTTTCAGGTGCCCTTTGCCCTGGGGCTTGCCACCTTTCTTGACCGTGTCGGCAAGAAGGGATTGGTCTTTAAGGTGATTTGGTTTTTGCCCTACCTTATTTCATCGGTGGCCATCGGCGTATTATTTAAATTCGCGCTGGACGCAAACTACGGGCTCTTAGCCTCAATAGCCAAGGCTTTCGGCGGCGGCGGCGTAGATTTGCTGGGCAACCCCAAGGCGGCGCTTTTTACCGTTATCGGCGTGGTGTGCTGGCAGTATATCCCGTTTTACATGGTGCTGTACCTTGCGGCCTACGGAACCATACCGGTGGAGTTATACGAAGCCGCCTCAATAGACGGCGCGACCCAGGGGCAGTATTTTTGGAAGGTTGCCCTGCCCATGCTGAAACCCACGATTATCTCGGGCGCCACCATTT
>BNUY01000377.1 GCA_025997715.1 Spirochaetia bacterium | reverse complement strand
ACTTTTTCTTATCAGACTTCTTTGAAGGTCCAACCTTTGTGTCTTCCGTAAACTCCTTGATTGTTATGGGTATTGGAGTTTCACCAATAGTAAGTGTGTGCTCTTGAATCGCAGACAGCTTAATGAGTGGGGCGCCGGCGCCATCTTTCAATACATCAAGCCATGCAGTATTTAATTTTGTCTTTTCCCGCCGCGCCGCAAAGATCAATGCATCCTTCGCTCTGGTAAACCCAACATACAAGAGGCGCTGACTTTCCGCAACCTCCCGCTTCCCGGCTTCTTCCTGTTCAGGGCTATCCGCAGCTAATTCACGCAGTTTATCCGATTTTAGTGTCCCTATAGGATTAGGCCAGAAGTGGAGTGTTCTGTTCTTCAAAGGTTTTTGCGGGTCAGGTTTTCCTTCAGTTTTTGCGGAGAGACTAAATGCGCTTGCTTTTTTTTCGGGGTCGTCATCAAGGCTAAAAAGGATAACCACCGGGAATCCAAGTCCCTTGGCGTCATGATAGGTGAGTACCTTTACCGTCTGCTCATCAGTTCCTTCCGCTTCTTTAATTTTATTCTCTTTTAAATATGAAAAATATCCCGTTAGGCTGCCGGAATCATGCCGTGCCTTGCACAGTTCCAGATATTGGACGCAGGTTTGACGTAACTTATCCAGGTTTGCCAAGGACAAGGGGGTTTTGGGCCATATCTTTGCTGCTTCCAAAACACCGCTTGCCTCAATAGCACATTCCATTACCTCCAGGGGAGTCCGGCACTGTACTCCTTTACGCTGATCATCCAGATTTTTGAAAACAGCCTTTTCCTTCAATTCTTTGAAAAAGTCTTTTTCCTTGTCCACCAGTTTGAATAACCAGTCTTTTCCGGCATCATAATCGTGCGAGAAGTTAATCACCTCTATCATTGACAGGGTGTCTTTTTCGTCAGCCAGATAACGCATCGCGGCTAAAACCAACCGGCAGGCCGGCGTTTTGACAAGAAGGCCGTGGGCTGTTGATGCGCGTATCCCTATCTTTTCATTCTCCAGAGCGGCAGCAACTTCAACACAATCGGTGTTTTTACGACACAGGACAGCAATATCGCCGGGATTTAACGCTTTATCAGGATAGCCGGCAGGGTTATTCAAAAGGGATTTAATGGCATCCGCCAATCTCGCGGCGGTATTCGCCTTGTTAGCGGCATCCAGAAACCATGCTTCAACCACACCGCCTTTGGCTTTCTCTTTACGTTCATCCGGTATTTTCAGGGTAGGACTCATGTCGGGAAATACTTTTTCAAAAACTGCATTTGAAAGCGTAA
>BNUY01000376.1 GCA_025997715.1 Spirochaetia bacterium | reverse complement strand
GGCCAGCGCCTTGAGGGCCATTACATTATCCTTATCCCGTGCGATAACCTTTTCAAAGTGTTTGACCGCATCGTCAAAACGGCCTGTTTCGTAGGCTATCCTGCCCAGGTTATACTCCGAGGCAACCTGGGTTTTATCCATCATCCGGGCCCGGTTCAGCCACTTTTCCGCATCCTCGTATTTCCCCATGTCAAAATAGGCCATACCAATGGAATAGTATTCCTCCGCAGAAGCAACCCCGCGGGTGGCGCAGGAAGTAATACAGAGGGAAATTAGTACCGGAAACAGTAATGGTATTCTCATTTCTGTATGCCAAGTACGGTATGCTCAATCTCCCTGAGCTGGGCACGGTACAGTTTTGCTATGTTTGAACCGTAATCGGCGATGAGCTGAATGATATTCCGGGGGTACTCTTCCAGGTCTTTGCCGTTGATGCGATCCCCGGCATCCCCAAGGCCGGGCATGATATAGGCCGCGTTATTCAGCACCGGGTCCATCCAGAGGGTATACACCCGGCAGTTATCCAGAGCCCGGACCACCCGGAGCGCCCCCTTAAGCGCGGCAATAACGTTAAAGAACTGCACCGACCGGGGTTTAACCCCCTGATCCAGCAGGTACTTTACCACCGTCACCAGGCTCCCCCCGGTGGCGTTCATGGGGTCCGCAAAAATAAGATCCCTGCCGTCAAGGTCCGCTACATTAAAGTAGGACCGGTCAAGGTCCAGGATGTACTCCATATCGTTTTCGTGCTTGGAATCATCCCGGCGGATACGGAACAGGGCAAAGGGGCTTACATAGGCGTGGGAAGAGTATTCCTGTATCTCCTTGGACATGATCATCGAAGGAAGCAGGGCCCCCCGAAGCATGACGCACATCACCGCATTTTCAATCTTGCTGTCAATGTTCGTAATCTTGTGCACCGCGTAATTCTGCACCGGGGAAGTTACCGGGGTCTTCACAATAAGATGATTCTTGTTTTCCCCCGCAGACCCGCCGTAGGCAAGCTTAAAGAGCATCTCGAAAGCCCGCTGGGTATAATACACAAACTCCTGATTCTCGGTCCGCACATCCCGGAGCTTGGCGATAAGCCGGGAGGCCTCGGCGTGGCTTTCGTGGGGGGTCGAAAAGGAGTACACCTGAATCCCCCCGGCAGGTTCCTGCTTACAGATTTCCTGCATCAGGCCGCCCATGTCGTTATACAGAGCAATAAGCCTATCCTCCGCCTGTGTCCGTTCCGTAACCGAACGGGTAGCGTCAAGGGTAGTAAAACAACCCAGCACTTCCTTATAGACCGCATCCATCCGAGCC
>BNUY01000375.1 GCA_025997715.1 Spirochaetia bacterium | reverse complement strand
TTGCCTTTTTATGCAACATTCCAAAATAAAATACTGATAACTATGCATTTTATAGCGGTTTGAGATGTGTTTTAATCAAAGTTTTTTGTTGCTGATGTTTTTAAGTGACTTTAGGGATGGACACTATATAGAAGCCGGCGCCGATACCGAACTGGACCCGCTTTTTATGGGGCCGGAATACCTTGCGGATTGGGCAGGGGCGGTAAAAAAAGCGGCGGCTGCTTCCGGTGTCCGTGTGGCAAATCTTTATTCCGGTCATGGCACCTATACAACCCTGGGGCTTACCCATACCGACCCGCGGGTACGCCGGCGTATGATAGACCGTTGGTTCAAACCAATGATTGCAACGGCCGCTCAGCTTGGCGCCGGGCTTGGTTTTTTTGCCCATGGCTTTGCACATTATATTTTACAGGATGCGGCGTTGTATAACGAAGCTATCAATGTACTGGAAGACGGGCTCGCCGAACTTAACGCCTATGCGGCGTCATGCGGGTACGGCAAATTGGGAATAGAACAAATGTATTCCCCGCACCAATATCCCTGGACAATTACCCAAACCGAACATTTAATACGGACGGTAACCGAGAAAAGCAAACATCCGTTTTACTTTACCGAAGACCTGGGGCATCATCAACGCAAATTCCAAAGGCCGGATGACGGGAAGTTAAAACAGATGGCCGGGAATATACCGCCGGGAACATGGCTTGGCACCGATAAGGCTTTTACATTAGCGGAAAAGAGCAAAGAATTTTTACCGGAACTTGCCGCAGAGATACGGAACAATCCCCACCTTTTTGCAGAGGAACGGGACGGCGACTGTTATGCCTGGCTTTCCGAATTGGGCGCCTACAGCCCGATAATCCATTTGCAGCAGACCGACGGGTTTAGTTCGGCGCACCTGCCCTTTACCGCGGAACGTAACGCCTGGGGAATCATTGACGGATCACTGGTTCTGCGCGCATTAAAGACATCCTATGACAAGCCTGCGAAAAGCAGTATGCCTGCGCGGTGTGAGGAAATTTATCTAACCCTGGAGTTGTTCACATCAACCGCGGCAATCATGCATGATTTTATGCCGCTTGTACGGGAATCGGCGGCGTACTGGCGAAGGTGGATTCCCCGTGACGGCATGTACCTGAATGAACTGGTAGATCTTTTGCAGTAAGGAGCGTCAAAAATGAACCTCCCCTCCCCATAACTGTTTCTTCACCTCTGGATGTGCTTCAAATACCTGTCTCGATATATTTCCCTTTATCGTTGTAACTATTTTCGTTGGGCTATACTTTGGTACTGACTGTATCAGAAAATGTA
>BNUY01000374.1 GCA_025997715.1 Spirochaetia bacterium | reverse complement strand
TTCACCCGGTCTCCCGGACTTCCTCACGGCGCCGAACTGCCTGCCACCGGCTCCCTGGCCCCGTCAGACCAGAGTACCACTTTTCCCGATATTTGAAATCATAGTATCTTTGCGGTTTTTCTTCTTCGTTTTTGATCTGTGGGTCAAGTTTAGCCGCTCTGCGGCGGGGTATCGTCATGATTTTCCGGCGCATTGGTCTTTCCATAATAGGCGGCCAATTTCTTAACCGCCTCCTCAATTTCCGCCGGCTGCTCAAAGACCTGCAAGCCTGCCAGTTCCAGCTTCTGCCGGGCCGGGGCTCCAATCTTCGCGGTGAGTACCGCGATACAGTCGGTAATACTGTCCGCTATACCCGACGTACCGGGTTCGGTATCCCCATGATTGTCTTTCCGGCACCAGGGCGTCACCCCCCGCCGTTCCGCAACCTTGCTTGAGCCGTCCCGCTCCACATCGATAATAAAAAACCATTCGGCATGACCAAAATGTTGATTAATGCCAACCCCATCGGCACTGGTAACCGCGACTCTCCAACTCATTACACGACCTCCCCCTACACTTCTCCCAGGGAAAAATCCCCGATTATCTTGAACCGTTTCCCATCCCGAACCACCTCAAGCTTTCGACCGGGAAAATACTCAGGCAGCTTCTTCTGTATCAGCATGGCGGCCATCGCCATAAGGTATTCAAACTGTTCCGGCGTCACCTTGTCCAGGGTTGCCGCCTTGAGGGAGATGATGTAGCCCCGCCCTGTTTCAGACCCTATGCCGGGGGTAAAGTCCGGGCCTATATTGAAGAGGCCGTCCATTTCGGGGTTACCGGTTTCCCCTCTTTGGGGGCGGTTAGGGTGCAGGGGAAAACTCCCGCCCCACTCGTCCTCCAAAAACGCATCCACCTCACGGAACAGGGCTTCCAGCGTTTTGGTAAACGCTGCCATCTTGGGGTTGGTGTACATTATCTAATCCGGCAGAGCCAGGGCCAGCACCTCATCGAAGCGTTCCACCGGGTGAAAGGTGATGCCCTTCTTTACATGGTCGGGAATCTCGTCCAGGTCCCGTACATTTTGCTTGGGGATGATGATATCCCGGGCCTTGTTCCGCTGGGCGGCAATGGTCTTTTCCTTGAGCCCCCCGATGGGCAGCACCTGGCCGGTAAGGCTCAGTTCCCCGGTCATCACCAGGTGGTCCGCGATGGTCCGGTTCCGTAGCAGGGAAAGCAGGGCGGTGGCCATGGTGATCCCCGCCGAAGGGCCGTCCTTGGGGGTAGCGCCCTCGGGAATGTGGAGGTGGATGTGGTTCTTCTCAAACCACTCGTTAGGGAT
>BNUY01000373.1 GCA_025997715.1 Spirochaetia bacterium | reverse complement strand
AGACCGTGGGGGTACCGAACAGAATATCGGTGACTTCCGTACCGAGCATGGAGCCGCCCCAGCCGTTTGAAAGACCGGCGCGCAGGCCCTGGCGAATCAAGGCTTCCGGCATGGCGGTATTACCCATGTGGGTCATGTGCATGGCGGTGGCGATTTCCCGGTCAATGGCCCGGGGCTCAATGTCCTGTTCCTTCCATACCTTCTGCCGTTCCTCGGTGGCGCGCTTGAGAAAGCGCTGGGTACCGAAGGGTTTCCCGAATTCCATGAGCCCCACATCGGCGACTTCATGGGCCACATCGTAGATGTCCCGGCCGTCGGTGGCGACACCGTATTCCTTGGCCAGCCTGAGCAGCTTTTGTTCATCCCGCACCTGGTAATTTCCGTCACGGCTCGTACTGTGGAGCACATGAAGGATCTCACGGGCGTGATCCGAGTGGGACGCGGTACCCGCCGCAATGGTGCGGAGGTAGTTCCGGGCCGCTATGGCATGGGCGTCCGCGCCGCAAATACCCTTAGAAGCCTTTGCCGAGATACGGCAGGGTCCCATGGAGCAGTTTTTGCAGCAGATCCCGTCCTCGCCGAACTTACAATGGGGGGTCTGTTTCTTTACCCGGTCCTCGTAGGTTTCGGCATGAACAAAGGTCGCCTGCTCCCGCAACTTCGCGGTTACCGCTTCCATTTCCTCAATGGTCGTAAAATTTTCCAATTTTGTCAAAATAAGCCTCCTCACTCAATATAAGGTGATTGTCTCTAGGACAGTATACCTGGGTTTCCAATATTTGTAAACAAGAATATTTATAAATATCGCCATTATTATAGATAAAAATTTATCTATAAATTCCCGTTTTCCGGCGCTCCCTACTTTTTCAGCGCCTTGAGCCTCCTTACCACGACTTCGCCCACCACCGCCAAATCCTCCGCGGTGAAGGCAAAGACAAAATTATCATCGAAGAGCATCTGGGCAGAGGGAGGAAACTCCTCGTCCCCGGCCCAGATCAGCAAACCCATATACAGACCATTTAATAGTTCAAAACGATAGCCCGCATCCCCCTTGTCCAGCGCCTCAAAGCGAAGGCCGGGGACGCTCTCCACAATCCGCCGGAAACCGGCAATGTCGTTCCCAAAGGTAAAAGCCGCCCGTTTGAGGCACCGGCCCTCGAAGTTGCGGTAGTACAGCGCCCCGAGGGGGTTTCGTTGTACGAAAGCTGGACGCCCCGGCTCTTAACATACGCCCCTTCACAGAGGTAGCGGTTAATGAGTATCTTCTCGTAGGGGTCCTGGACAATATCGCCCTGTAGGCTACGGAGTTCAAACACCGGA
>BNUY01000372.1 GCA_025997715.1 Spirochaetia bacterium | reverse complement strand
AAACTTACTCCGGGACTTATTCGGGACTGGATGACCTGGGCTGCGGAAAAGGGGCTTAAGGGCGGGCGGATCAATAAGGTTATGGAGGCAATGCGGGGGGCGGTGAAGTACGCGTTTCTCCGGGAAGAGCTGAGCCGGGATCCCTTCAAGGATATTGGATTGGCTCAGGATACCCGGAAGGAAAAAGGCATACTTACCCCGAGGGAGGTTTCCGCGCTCATCCATTCCCCAATAGAAAATCCGCGGGGACGGCTTGCGGTTCTTCTGGGGGCGCTTTGCGGTTTGCGGCTGGGGGAGGTCCGGGGCTTGCAATGGGGGGACATCGAGGACAGGCTTATCAGCGTATGTCATAACTGGGTAGATGAGGACGGGCTAAAGGCACCAAAGTGTGACAGTGCCGGTACCGTGCCATTTCCGGAAGCGGTAAAGGCCGCCATTGAGGAGGTCCGGAAGGTATCACGGAATACGTCGCCGGAATCGTTGATCATGGAAAGCCTGGAATGCCCCGGAAAACCGTATGGCAAAAAATATTTTGAAAACGCCCTTGCGAAAGAGCTTGATTCTATTGGTATACCGGGAAGGTGGATCCCGGCGCCCCATCAGGGCAAGAAACTAACAGCAGAGGCAAAGAAAATTCCCGAGGGATATATGGACGAACAGAAGCGCCGTAACCTTACCTTTCATGGACTGAGGCACACCTACGTCACCCTGGGGCGGATGGCCGGCATATCGGACCTTGAGATCCAGGCCCTGGCACGGCATAAGTCCGGGGCGATGATGAACCGGTACAGCCATGCTTCCCAGGTATTGGACTTTGCAGCAGCACGGGAAAAACTGGAGAAGGCGATAGGGGGGTGAAGTACGTAGCCCCTGTAGACCGGACTACACGGTCTACGTGGACTACAAAGTCTACACGGACTACATGAAAATAGGGGTATAATTTCTTTTATAAGGGCCACAGACTACTACGTACACCCCCAGGAAAACCGAAAAAATATTTTAAAAATTTTCTGTTTGGGGTACGTGGTGCCTCATTTAGAAATGTACCTTTCAGCTATGGGTGCCTCATTTCAAAAATGTACCTTTAAGCCATGGTACGAAGCTTGGCTTGGTGGGCTGCCAGCATAGCGTTGACGGCCCGATGAACAGCTTGCTGTAAAACGACCGGATTGTACAGTTCCTTAAAAGCGATCAACCGGGCCTTCACCTCATCGGTGAGATGAGTGGATTCCAAGAGGTGTTGATACGGGGTTTTAGGGCGGTCATAGTTCTTGACCGTTTTTGATCCGACGGTAGTTTTACTGATGAGTTTCTTGTTTGGGATGAAGCAGTTGAGCA
>BNUY01000371.1 GCA_025997715.1 Spirochaetia bacterium | reverse complement strand
CAACCGTCAGGAGGTTCACCGGCAATAGTCATTAAGAAAGAATGCCAGTCTTCGTGGAAATAACGGCTCATTTCGTAGCGCAATGCCCAAAAAAAGGCGTCTCGTCTGCCAAAACTCGCCCTGGCTTTCTTGTAATCTTCGTCAGCAATATCCTGTATACCGTGAATGAGATAGCTGTACACATTCAAAAGGCAAAAGATTTCGCTGGCATGGTTTTCTCCATGCCCGAAATTGTGTTCCAGATTATAACCCCGGTGTTTCAACACATTGTTATACTCGTTTTCTATCTTCCAACGAGCACGGGCACAGTCGGTAAGCAGCTTCACGTTATTTTCGGTGATGGTTTTGTTGGTTATCCAACTGTTGTGGTAGGTAATTTCCCCTTTTTCTTCGTTCCATATCTGGAGATCAAGGTAATTGACCAGCAGTTTCTCCCCATCACACCGGTTTTCTATCCCATTTGTCCAGGTATACCGGTATTCAAGGTGATTCCGCCCGTTCCATTCCCGTCTGCTATACGTTTTCGGCTCCCCGTTCGCTATTTGTTCAGCTATCCAGGGGTGACTTTCATCTTTGCAAGTGAAGATATAGCTCATCCCCAGGTCCTCTATTTGCTTGCATATCGAATGGCAGCTATATAAATCGTCCCCCAAAAATGTTGGCGCAAGCCATTTCAGCGTTTCACCGCGTTCGCTCAGGTATCGTTTCGCCGCGTTTCGCTCACAATCCTGCTTTTCTTGCCCATCTTCGTTCCGGATGTACTCCGGCATAAGCGGTAATACCACCGTACTCCCCGGTTTCACCAGGGCCGTCCTCGGACTTTCAGTCCGCATCATGCTGTGGTAATACACTGTTTTCTCTCCCTTCGTCTTATGTAAACAATGGGGGCAGTATATCTTTTCCGATGAATGGTACCATACCCCGTCCATTGGTATCAAAACTCCTCCGTCCAGCACCCGATATTGCTCTACTACCCCCTGCCCATCGGCCAATTGGAGGGCTTTGTCGAAGATTTCGCTCAACCCCGCAGGCTCTACCTCGTCTATGATGTTCTTCAGTTGTTCGGTACACGGTATGTTCTTTACCCCAAACAACGTTTCAAGATTGTCCCGCTTCTGTTTTCTCCGCATCTCCTGCTGAAAATTGAGCAGCGATGGATGCAAAAAGTAAAATACCGCCAATACGCTCTTCAGTGCATCCGATAGTCCGTATACAAGGGCATTGCTGTCCTCCCGTTTCTCCGGCAATTTTGCCGCCGTCTCTTCCAGGCCCTTTATCAGCCCCTTCAGTATTCCCCGTCCCATCCCTCATTTTAGCTTGTCTTTTCCTAATTTGGAATTCCTG
>BNUY01000370.1 GCA_025997715.1 Spirochaetia bacterium | reverse complement strand
TGGCGGCTGGAAAGGGTATTCCAGCCAACGCCCCCCGGGGGTCATTACGCTCCATGATGGCTGGTTACGGTTTCATCACCTCTTCGAAGGCTGGGTCATCGCTAAAGATGTGTATAAACGTTAGCCCTCCGGGGGGTCCCATATTTTCCCTCTGACAGGCCCCGCTATCTAAGTTCTCCTGTGTGCTTTCGTACCGGGTCACCCCTTAATCCCCCCATGTTTCCATAGTAAACGACCGCCGTTTATTTTTATGCTGATCAAACATCTGTATCCCTGCATTAAAGCGCCGTTCCGTTTCCAGGGTAGAAGGCGGGCCGTGGCCGGGGAGTACAATGTGATTCCCCGGCAGGGAGAATATCTTTGTCCGCAGGGCGCTGAGCTGTACTTCTGTGCCGTAGGAGCTGGCGGTGGTTCCCAGCATCCCCGCGTTAAGGGCATCCCCGGTAAAGAGCAGTTGATTTATTTTGTACACCGCGGAATCCGATGAATGACCGGGCACGGAAATTACCTCCACCGGAAAAGACCCGATAGTAAAACTATCCCCGTCCTTTACCATGGTTGTTTTATGTTCCATAATGGTATGATTCACCGCGTATATGTCCACATCGTAGATACGCAGCAGTGTCCGCAGTCCGTGGACATGGTTCAGGTGATCGTGGGTTACCAGTACCCCGATAAGTTTGTAGTTATGCTGTTCAATAAGGTCAAGGATACCCTTGTCCATAATGCCCGGATCGACGATGTGGACATATACGCGGTGAATCATACCATTATGGAACATAAAACAACCATGGTAAAGGACGGGGATAGTTTTACTATCGGGTCTTTTCCGGTGGAGGTAATTTCCGTGCCCGGTCATTCATCGGATTCCGCGGTGTACAAAATAAATCAACTGCTCTTTACCGGGGATGCCCTTAACGCGGGGATGCTGGGAACCACCGCCAGCTCCTACGGCACAGAAGTACAGCTCAGCGCCCTGCGGACAAAGATATTCTCCCTGCCGGGGAATCACATTGTACTCCCCGGCCACGGCCCGCCTTCTACCCTGGAAACGGAACGGCGCTTTAATGCAGGGATACAGATGTTTGATCAGCATAAAAATAAACGGCGGTCGTTTACTATGGAAACATGGGGGGATTAAGGGGTGACCCGGTACGAAAGCACACAGGAGAACTTAGATAGCGGGGCCTGTCAGAGGGAAAATATGGGACCCCCCGGAGGGCTAACGTTTATACACATCTTTAGCGATGACCCAGCCTTCGAAGAGGTGATGAAACCGTAACCAGCCATCATGGAGCGTAATGACCCCCGGGGGGCGTTGGCTGGAATACCCTTTCCAGCCGCCA
>BNUY01000369.1 GCA_025997715.1 Spirochaetia bacterium | reverse complement strand
CAATACCTTGCTTTGAATCTGACATAGTAACTCCTTTCCTAAGAGTGTATCGTATTATAGGTATTTTGGCAATACCTTGTCCTTTATGCACCGGCAATATACTCATCCATACAACACCACCCCGTTGTTAGCAATAAACCGATCTATTGAGGGACGCGTTTTCCGGTACCGTAGGCGTAAGAGCCAAAAAGTATTACTTGTTCTACAGGGAGGGTATTTACAATAATATCCGTGAGCAATTTCAGTTCATTCCGTACAGCCTGATCTATAAAATTCCCCCTTGCAAAACCAGTATGCCATACTCTTTAAAAATATACCAGGCGCCCTTTTCATTTCTCTTCCCAAATATCCTACCAAATAGTATTGACTGGATATAGTTTAATATTTGGATCAACCGTGACAATACTCATTTTTTCTACAATGGCAGTTGCTACAATTAATCTATCAAAGGGGTCTCTATGAATAAAAGGCATTTTCTCTATTTCCACCATATACCGTCTATCAATAGGGAGCAAGTTAAAACCATTTGCATCAATCAAATTAAACATTTCCGTTGTGTTACCATCAAAAAAAAGCTTCTTTAAACTTATTTTTATGGCAACTTCCCAAACCGAACCA
This sequence comes from Spirochaetia bacterium, assembly GCA_025997715.1. Lineage (GTDB taxonomy): Bacteria > Spirochaetota > Spirochaetia > Treponematales > Breznakiellaceae > Termitinema. The sequence goes on along the minus strand of BNUY01000369.1, from coordinate 729 downwards.
ATGCTCACAAATTTTTTATTTCGCTCCCCAATAATTACCTGTTTTGCTGTTTCTGATAATTTGGGATCGCCTGAAAAAAACCAAAGCAGGGTATGGGTGTCTAGAAGCAAATCCATTAATGCATATACTCCATAAAATCTTCCAGGGGATCATCAAAATCATCGGCCATTTTGATTTTGCCTTTAGCGCAGCCAAATACCGGGGTTTTTCTGGGGATGACAGAGTCCGCTAAAGCCTCTTTAACCGGAAAAACGATGATTTCCAATTCCGTTCCGATATAGTTTTCCGGAATTGGCAGGGTTATTTGTTTGCTATCCGGTGTAAAAATAGTTCGTATCATAGTAGTTTTGCCCCCTCTCTTTTCTAAGAGTATATCGTATAATAGGTGTTTTGACAATACCTTGTCCTTTTGCTTCATCAACAAAAGGTTCCAGTTCCAGAAGAAAATCAAGTATGATATTCGCATCAACCAATACGACCATATTTTTCTTCCTTTGCTTCGGCCAGTTCTTTCTCATAGTCAAAATCCGCCGGTAATGAACCTTTGTATTTTAGCAAGTTTTGATATGCATTCTGTTTATCGGGCAAACGCTTGATGAGTTCAACGGGGTGGTGTTGTATGGATGAGTATATTGCCGGTGCATAAAGGACAAGGTATTGCCAAAATACCTATAATACGATACACTCTTAGGAAAGGAGTTACTATGTCAGATTCAAAGCAAGGTATTG
>BNUY01000368.1 GCA_025997715.1 Spirochaetia bacterium | reverse complement strand
CCTAATTCATTAATTTCATTAGAAACATTTTCTAAAAAAGTGACTACGTCATCAGATAAACATTTCCTAGAAAATTTTTTTTCTGCAAATTTCCGTGCATTCATACCTGACTCTTTTCTGTACATATCATTATCCACCAATTTTATTATTCCGTTAGCAAAAGCAAGTGGATCATCGGGAGGAACAACAATTCCTAATTGATTTTCCTGAATCATATCCGCTAACCATCCCGGATAATTATTTAGTACAGGAATTCCTGAAGATATATAATCAAAAAATTTATTTGGTGAAGTTCCATAATAAAAAGCAGGAATATTGCTTAATACCATTAGTCCAATATCAGCGGATGCTATTATCTTATTTAATTCCATCTTTGACATTTGATCATAAAATCTACAATTATTTAATCGCTCCTTTTGAACTCTGTTAAGTAAATATTTTTTCTTTTTCCCATCACCAATAAATACGAAAATAATATCTTCCCTACAAAGTCTTTTTAATTGCGCCGCAGCATCTAATATTGCTTCTAATCCATTGGCTATTCCATGTGTTCCGGCATAAATAGCAACCTTATCAGTAGGTTTTATACCTTCCAAAAATATTTGATCTCTTTTATCAGGATTGAATAATTCCAAATCACAACCATTGGGGATCATTTTTATCTGCTTTCCCCTCTGACTCCGTTTCTTTATTCCAGCGCAAATACCCGGTGAAAGGCCTATACAAGCGTCAGCTTTATGATAAGTCAACCATTCAAGAAAACTCATACCTGCCAATAAAAATGGATTTTTTAATCCTAATGCCTTAGGTAATTCAGGCCAAAGGTCTCGTACCTCAAATATGAATTTTTTCTTTCTGAAAATCTTCGCAAAAATACCGGGTATTCCTATTGTTAATGGTGTTGATGTTGCAAATAATAAATCATATTCTTCTGTTAATGCTAGCTGAATACCTTTCCATGCAAATTTACAAAAAACAATCATTCGTTTTAAAATACCATCTTTATTGGAATACGGTAATGCTATTTGTATTATATTGATATTATCAATATTCCCCCAATAAACATTTTTTGTACTAGTAACGGATAAATTGAATTTACTGAACTCACTACAAACCATAGTTACAGAATGGCCACGATGTATTAATTGTTGTGCAATATTATATGCACGATTGCTACCCATTTGGGCTGGCAGGGAAAAGTATTGATAAAAATATAAAACTTTCATAGTATCGTGATTTTTGTTTTTAATGCTTGATCTTCTGTGAAATATTCTATCTGTTGAATATCTTCTATTTGTCCATAATAGGAAGAATATAGTCCTTTTGTAAAATCATCTGAGGCATCTGATTCTAGTCGTATATTTTC
>BNUY01000367.1 GCA_025997715.1 Spirochaetia bacterium | reverse complement strand
AGGATGAACAGGATGGCGAATACCAGCGTGGAGACAGTTAAACAGCCTATGGCGATCCAGAAAGGGAGGTACCCCCATGGCCGGATTGTCAAGAAAAATGTTTTAGGCCTGTTTTCGGCAAAGAATCTTTTTCCTTGACAATCCGGCCATGGGGGTACCTCCCTTTCTGGATCGCCATAGGCTGTTTAACTGTCTCCACGCTGGTATTCGCCATCCTGTTCATCCTTAAATAATGAGGAAGGAGAAGTGAAGGTTCGCCGGCGTCCAGGATGGCCCCATCCGCTTGTAAAATACGCAGGAGAAGTGTAGTATCTTTAAAGGGAGGAACGGGTATGTCATTTGATGTGTTTTTAACCTTTGATGGTGATTGCCGGCAGGCACTGGAATTCTATGCAAAAACATTTAAGGCGAAAATGCCTGTACAAATTATGACCTATGGGCAAAACCCCCAGGGTTCAGCGGCGGCGGATAAAGATAGGATATTATACGCCTGTATCCCAATATGCGGGTGCAATGTCATGTTTTCCGACTGCCCGTCAGATTTTCATTCCACCAAGGGAAATAATATCATGTTGACCATTGGCTTGGATGATGAACATGAAATAAAACGGATTTTCAATGCCCTTGCGGATGGCGGGGAAATTGAAATGCCGCTGGAGAAGACTTTTTTTAGTGAACTATTCGGCATGGTAACCGACAGGTTTGGTATCATATGGCAGATAAGTAAAGCAAAAGGGGAAACGCTATGAAGTACGTAATAATCTCGGGGAATCCGAAAAAAGACGGCCTCTGTTATTCGTTAACAGAGGAAGTGAAGCGGGGGGCTGCGGAGGGCGGCGCCGAAGTCGAAGTCCTTACCCTTGAAAAGCTGGAACGCTGCCATGTGTGCGGTGACGGCTGGGGAACCTGCCTTGAAAATCATGTGTGCGCCTTTGGGAAAGATGGCTTTAACGAAGCCCAGGAAAAAGTGCACGCCGCAGATGCCCTTTGTTTTATTACCCCGGTATATTGGGCCGAGATGGCGGAGTCCCTCAAATGCTTTTTTGACCGGCTTCGCCGTTGCGAAAACCTGATGCAGGCGAATGGCGCCCTTGCGGGTAAGCAGGTTTTGCTCATCGCGTCTCCCGGCGGCACCGGTAATGGGATGCTCACCTGCCTGGAGCAGATGGATCGCGTCTGCCGGCATACAAACGCCGTGATCTTTGACTACATCGGGGTAAACCGCTGGAACAGCGATTATAAAAAACCGGCGATAAAGGCTGCGGCAAAGGCAATGGCCGGCGGCAGGAAGAACGGGGAAACTGTTTAGCGGTTTTCTATTCTTCTACAAGACATTGGCGTTGCGGTATTCGCTGGGAGTGAGCCCCGTGTACTTTTTGAAAATCTTGGCAAAAT
>BNUY01000366.1 GCA_025997715.1 Spirochaetia bacterium | reverse complement strand
AACTGTGGCAAGCCGGTTACGGAATAAGGTGAAGCGCCCCTCCATCTGCGCATCGGAAAGCTGTACGAAGAAGTCAGGGATCCTGATATAGGTAACCGGGATTCCCTGGAAACAAGCCGAACGGCCGAGGGCACTGGCAAGATAGGTTTTGCCAACGCCGGTTGGCCCGGCGATAATAATATTTTGTTTTTTTCGGAGATATGAACCTTCACACAAACGCTGTATATCCAGCTTGGTGATACCGTGTTTCCCGAAGTAATCAATGTCTTCGACGGCGGCCGGGAAACGGAAGCCTGCCTTGACCACCAGCCGGTCGATCCGCTTTGACCGTTTTGAAAGCCACTCGGCTTCGACCAACAGGGCAAGCCGTTCTTCAAAGGGGAGTACACTCATATCCTGCTGTTCCTGCTGTTCAATAAACTTGGCGGCCATGGCTGAGAGATGAAGGTCATGCAGTTGGTTTATCGTAGTTTTATTAAGCACGAAGCGCCTCCTCTGCCAAAGAATAGTATTCCTGTCCACGAATGTTCTCATGGGTAATGGGGTTGCAGTTCTCTTGACCACCAACCGACGAATCGCTGCGCTTAAACAACCGTTCAAAATACTTGTAAGTATAAATATTGTTGGCCAGGGCCTGTTCGCAAACCTGCTCCATATGTTCCTTGGTTCCCTGTCCTCCCATGCGTAGTATCCCTGCGCAGGTCTTAAACGCTTGTTCCGGATGTTCCCGTTGCTCCATGAGCCAAACAATATAGGCTTCCGTTCTTGCACCCGTTTTTGCCGCCCATTTACGGAGCCGTTCCGGTGTCCAGTCAACGACCGCCTTGTGCTTTTCGGGCATATGCTCATCATCGGTGGTATACCGGCTATGTTTATCATAATTGCGTAAATGGCAGGCTAAACGCTCTCCATCTGCCAATATCTCGATAGTTCGGGAAGTAGCCCTGATTGTTACCCGCTTCCCCACATTGGTGTAGGGGACACTGTAGTAATGGGAGTCAAATTGAACGTGGTAATCGAAACCAACCTTGGCCAGCTTATGTTCAGCGTACTCATACCGTGATGGCGGCAGTTTCCGTAACTGTCCCTGCTCTAATTCCCGAAAAGTTTCCCGCCGATTCCCTGACAATTTTGCAAATGGCTGGGTGTTAAGAATCTCAAGTTCCTCCTGCACCGCCTTCCACACTTCCGGGAATGAATGAAACTGCCGGTCTCGCAGCTTTGCTATAATTCTCCGTTCTACGATGAGTACCGAATTTTCAACAGGGGCTTTGTCACGGGGGGCTCTCGACCTGGTCGGGATGATTGCCGCCCCATAATACTGGGCCATGTCATGATACGTCTTGTTGAGTTCCGGGTCATAATATTTCGCTTTTATAACCGCAGTTTTTGTGTTGTC
>BNUY01000365.1 GCA_025997715.1 Spirochaetia bacterium | reverse complement strand
GATATTGCCGCCCCCCACGGAGGACCCCTGGACGGCGCACTCCTTTCCGTCCCTGCCCGCCAGATGGAGGCGTACCGTGTTGGGGTGGGCGTGGGGGATCTGCACTTCGGAAATAGTAAACTCAAGCTGAACCGGCCCCACCGCGGATTCCAGGCGGTGATGACCCTGGAAACCGACGGTGCGGTAACCCCTGAGGCAATAGCAAAACTGCGCGCCCTGCCCCACATCGACAGCCTGGTGTACCTTAGGCCGAACCAGGCAGGGGGGTGAACCATGCTTGAATATCATTCCATAGCACAATTAGTGAACGCTGCGGAAGAGCAGGGTTTACGGATTTCCGATATCGTGTTGCAAGATCAGGCTGAAGCCATGGAACGCCCCGCAGAAGATCTGTTGCAAACAATGCGGAACAGCCTTAGTGTAATGCGGAAATCCGTGGAGACCGGTATCCGGGAGGATCTGCGATCCGCCGCCGGCCTCTCCGGTGGGAACGGCTTTCTGATGAACCGTTACGCTAATGCGGACGGGGTTCCTCTTTCGGGACGCCCCCTCGCGGGGGCCTTCTGCGCTAAGGCCCTGACCAAGGCCATCGCCGTGGCGGAGTGCAACGCGTGTATGGGGAAAATCGTGGCTGCCCCCACCGCCGGGTCCTGCGGCATCCTCCCCGCAGCGATACTAACGATGATGGAGGAGCGGGGCGCATCTGAGGACCAGGCGGTAATGGCCCTGTTTACCGCCGGGGCTCTGGGCATGGTGATAGCCAATGAGGCCGGTATAGCGGGCGCCCAGGGCGGCTGTCAGGCGGAATGCGGCAGCGCGGCGGCAATGGCGGCGGGGGCCCTGGTAGAGCTTGCGGGCGGCGGGCCGTCCCAGGTTGCGGAAGCCTGCGCCATGGCCATTAAGAACCAGCTTGGGCTGGTATGCGATCCCGTGGCAGGTTTGGTAGAAGTCCCCTGTGTTAAGCGTAACGCCGGCGCCGTTATGTGCGCCATCGCCGCCGCAGACATGGCTCTGGCGGGCATCAAGAGCGTTATCCCCGTGGATGAGGTGATTGCCGCCATGCGGGAAATAGGGGAGGCGCTTCCCCCGAGTCTGCGGGAAACCGCCCAGGGGGGCTTGGCAGCCACACCTACCGGGCAAGCACTAAAGCAGCGGATTTTCGGATAGAGCGGCTAGCCTTTAAGGTCTATCAGGGAAGGGGAAAGGGTATCCGCATAAATTGACCGGCGGGCGGCGTAGGGATTTCCCCGGAGGCCCTTAATCTCCTGCCTGATTTCGGCCATCCGTACCGAGAGCAGGTCCCGGTTCCGCTCTGAACGGGCAGTCGCTTCCCGTTTGAGCCCCTCCAGGGCGGCCTTGAGGCTGACAGTTTCCCCGTCCGGTTCCCGGCCCGTGAGGGTG
>BNUY01000364.1 GCA_025997715.1 Spirochaetia bacterium | reverse complement strand
GCTCCCCCCCTTATCGGAGTTAGCATTAAACGTGAGTAAATATTTTCCGTCATATTGCGGACCTTCGGTATCTAAGTTTCCACTTTCCAGAATTCCAACATACTTTATATGCGAACCGGAAGTAAAGCTGGCGGTAGAAACGGAGACTCCGGTGATTGACGAAAACACCGCTTCGCCCGGCGACAAAAAGGTAGAGGCGCCGGTTAACAGATACGCTGTTGTGGTAATTTGATTCTGATACCCCAAAAGCCCCGTGCTGTTGCGAATCGCATTCGCCAGCAGCCAGTTGCCTAGCAACGTTCCCCAATCGGTTGCATAATCACCTGAAGTAGATAAACTGCTGATTTTTGAGAAAGCCGCCTCTGTTACCGAACGATAGTCGCCGTAATTGGACGCGATAATCTCCTTATAGATCCCGACGCCGCTGCTCGCATGAATCCTGAGCCACTGGAAAAAGAGGTATGCGGTCGCATAATCGGCTAGCACATCGCCACCGTGCTCCGGCTGTTCCCAATAGCCGTTCCAGACAAAGAAGTTGTTGCCGAAGGGGATTGAGGTACCCGCCGCATTAAAGTAAGCAATCCGGCTTGTTTGCTGTGCCGGACTTCCGGTTCCATCACCGTAAATATATTCCGCAGCGGTCGAAAGCCCCTCGTTAATCCAGAGGTCTTTTTCCTCCTTGCCTTGGGCGAATGTCTCGGAAAACTCAATTAGATGCTGCAACTCATGCGCCATAGTAGAATAAAAACCTTGCATCACGTCCGGATCGGCGGGATCAAGCCCCGGATTGGTATCCATAAAAAGCATGTCCGCTTCATTTGATTTTGGCGCTCCCTGGGACTGCAGATACATATGATATGGCTGGAAATACCCCGCCACATAGCCCCCGGAACCGGTATATCCGTCAAGGATATCCAGGAGCAGGAAAATTACTTTTTCATTTTCATCCACATCTTCAATGTTACCAAAAGCGCCGGTAATTTGGGAATGAACGGAGCTATCGTACTTGGTGACAATGGCCTGGGCGGTGGCAATGCTGATCCCTTGGGTTTCATCCGCATAAATGATACAGTGGGCGCCTTCCGCAAGTTTGCGGGCATTAACGGTATACCAGGAATTATCCACCGCGCTCTGTGCGTTGAAGGTTTTAGAGGGAGTAGACGGCGCCCACTGGGCATAAAGAGTTATCGCTACCGTTCCCATGGTAAAGGTATTCCCTGCGGTATAAGAGGAGCCGCTTCCATCTGCATGGGTATTCCACCCGGCAAAGGTATCATTACCATTTTTGGAAAGATTTCCCGGCTTCACCGCCACCGTAACACTTGCTCCGACTTCATACTGTGCGGCCGGAGGGACGCTGCCGATACCGCCATTGGCATGATAGCTTACGGTATTGGGGGGAGT
>BNUY01000363.1 GCA_025997715.1 Spirochaetia bacterium | reverse complement strand
ATCGATTTACATGAAAAAATCAATCAATGGTTCTCGGTATTTTTTAAGTTCTATCCGGAAAATTATCCGGATGTAAAAGTTATAATCATGCCTGATGGTTTTTTAATTTCCGGCACACCGGAACTACAGACGCGGCTGCAAAAGGGTGATCTTACGGAAGCTTTTTATACATCAGATGTGGTTGTATTTCCTTATCAACGTCCGTATTTAAAAGGCAATATTGAATTTGTTGACAAGGAACCCAAATATAAGGACGTGAAATCTTTAATCTACCCCAAAGAAGGGCGGATTATTTATTCCTGCAAAAAAGGACAGGCGGATATTCTTGAAGAAACGATGTGCTATGTTGCTTATATTTATGATGTAATCACCAAAGCCGGTTTTGAAGTCAAGGCATTAACGCAGGAAAACATTGCCTTTATTGACAGTCTTCATGTTGTAATTTGATACAACATGAATCAATCATACCTCCCCTTTTTTATGCAGGGCAGGAAAAAGTGGACTTCCAGCCCGCCTTCCGGAGGGGTATGGAGGCTGATGCCGAAGGGAACGCCGAAATGAAGTTTCAGCCGGCTGTTGACATTCTGCAGGCCGATATTTTTACCGGTATTAGCGGTTGTTTTGAGCTGGTTGATATCGGTATCGGAAATGCCGCAGCCATTATCTTTTACGGAAATCAACAGGTTTTTTTCTTCATCCAGGGCGGCGGAAATGATGATGACACCGTTGCTTTCATAATCCGTAAAACCATGCTGAATGGAATTTTCAACTATTGGCTGAAGGATGAGCCGCGGGACAAGGCAATCAAGGGTTTCACTGTCCGTATGATACTCCACCCGGATGAAGTCGTTAAAACGGAATTTTTGAATGGTGATATATTTTTTAACGCTTTCGATTTCTTCGGCCAGGGTGGATGTATCTCCCTTTGCGGAAAGATTGTACCGCAGGAGCTGAATTAAGGCGCCGCTCATGTCCGAGATACTGTCAATGTGGCGGATTGTTGCCATCCATTTTATGGTATCAAGGGTATTATAGATAAAATGCGGATTGATTTGGGCTTGCAGTACCTGATACTCAAGCTGGGCTTTGTTTTTTTCATATTCCAAAACCTGGTCTACAAATTGTTTGAGTTGATCAACCATATGATTAAAACTAAGCTGAAGTCCCCCTATTTCATCTTTGCGTTTGATTTTCAGGCTGACAGAAAAATCTCCTTTTTCCAAATGAGAAAATCCTTCTGCCAGCTGGGCCAGGGGTTTGTTAAAATTGAGGGCGAATAACAGCGAAAGCAGCAGGGTAATCATGGTGAGCAAAATAAGGGCGATAATAAGGGTTCTGTACATAGGAGCCGTAGATTGAAAAACCTGGGCTAAGGGCATCATTACCAGGATGTTCCAGTCGCAATAATCGAG
>BNUY01000362.1 GCA_025997715.1 Spirochaetia bacterium | reverse complement strand
CCTATCATCAGGGCAATAAGCTGCTCCCTGTTCAGCTTACCCGCATCCTCGGTACAGATATATTCTCCATCCCGCAAGACGGTAATCCGGTCCGCTACCTTGAATATTTCGTCAAGTTTATGGGAAATAAAAACAATGGCCGTCCCTTCGGATTTCAGCCGGAAAATCAGATCGTAGAGAATCCCGATCTCCTTGTCGCTGATTGCCGAAGTGGGTTCATCCATGATCAGCAGCTTTGAGTTAAAGGATACCGCCTTGGCAATCTCCGCCAGCTGCTTCTGGGCTACGCTCAGGGAATACATGGGGGCATAGGGATCGATATCAATATTGATGGTTCGAAGCAATTCCCCGGTTTGAACGTAGAGCCGTTTCTTATCCAGAACCCCCAGGGCAGTCCGGGGTTCCCGCCCAAGAAAAATGTTTTCAGCCACCGTAAGATAGGGCACTAGGAGCAGCTCCTGGTGTATCATGGAAATGTGATCCGCTATGGCGTCCTGGGGACTGTTAAAAGAAACCTCCCTGCCTTCTATAAAAAGCTGACCCTCGTCCTGTTTATACAGCCCGGCAATTATTTTCATCAGGGTGGATTTTCCCGCCCCGTTTTCGCCGATCACCACATGGATCTCCCCCGGATAGATATCCAGGGAAACCTTGTTCAATGCGGTTACGCGGTGAAAGTGTTTGGAGATATCCCGGAGCCGTACATAGGGTTCCATATCCCATATTCCTCCATAACACATTAACGTTAATGGGGATTCGGGAGTCTGTCAAGCAAAATTTTTACGAAAAACCGAAAAAAGAAGTTGACAAACCGTGAAAACCGGGTTAGCCTAACATTAACGATAATGTTATCGTTAAATAAGAGTTCCATCCCTGGGATGGACATACTTTGGAGGAGTATATGAAAAGGGAGTATCTAAAAAGGTCTCTGGCGCTTGGTTTGGCCCTGGTGTTTCTTGCGGCGGCGGCGTCTGTCTTTGCGGGGGGTCAAAAGGCCGGCGGTTCATCAGGTCAGTATGAAATCGCCTTTAGCCTGAAGACTATCACCAATGACGATTTTCAGCGGGCTATCGCGGAGTCCATTGAAAAGGCGGTAAAGGGCGCGGGGCATAAATTTACCCTGGTCATGGCGGGGGAGCAGACTGCGGTGGCTACCCAGGTAAACCAACTGGAAGACCTGATCGCCAAGAAGGTAAGCGCCATTATTTTAAGCCCCATGGATTCCCGGGCGGTGGTGCCGGCCCTGCGGAAGGCGAAGGAAGCGGGCATTCCGGTTGTTCTGGTGGATCAGACCATTGAGCCGGGCAATGAGGACCTCTATGTTACCTATATCGGCACCGATAACTTCAATGCCGGCAAGGTTGGGGGACAAACCTTGGTAAAGGCCCTGAATAATACGGGGAATGTATTGATTGT
>BNUY01000361.1 GCA_025997715.1 Spirochaetia bacterium | reverse complement strand
GCGGAGAATCTGGGTATCGGCGAATTTTTAGCCCTGACTCTTGCTTTAAATATGGAGGTTAGCAATGGGAATTCCGGAGGCGGTTGAAACTATACGGGAACGTATTCAAAAAGCCTGCTCACGGTCGGGCAGGAAAACAGAAGAAGTACGCCTCATGGGGGTTTCAAAGTTTCACGAACCTCCAGCAATAGAAGAAGCCTGGCAAGCCGGAATCCGCCTTTTTGGGGAGAGCAGAGTCCAGGAGGCTGCCGTGAAATTTCCGGATTTCAAGGTGAAGCACCCGGAAACGGAACTCCACATGATAGGCTCCCTCCAGCGCAATAAGGCTAAGATCGTCACGGGCCTTTTCGACATGGTCCAGTCCGTGGACCGGGATGAGCTTATCGCCGAGCTGGGCAGATTGACAGGGGCTCGAAAAAACCCTATGATTAACCCGCTAATGATCCTGTTGGAATACCACACCGCCGAGGATTCCAAGTCCGGGTATCCGGATTTGGACAGCCTGTTTCGGGCTGCGGAAAAGGCGCTGGAGTTTCCGGGTCTTGCACTCCGGGGACTCATGACCATGGCCCCCCTTACCCAGGACGAGGCGGCTGTCCGCGCATCCTTTAGGGCGATGGTTTCCGCCCGGGATGCGTTGGCGGCTCATTTTCCCGCTGTTGACTGGTCCTGCCTTTCCATGGGTATGTCCGGGGATTTTGAAATTGCCATAGAGGAGGGTTCCACACTGGTAAGAATAGGAACCGCTATATTCAACCCATGAAACCCCTTACCATTTTGCGCAACGCAGCCCTCATCATCTTTTGTGTCTCTTTAGTTAATTGCCAATCTTCAGCCGCAACGAAAGCGACTTCCGTAAGTACTAACAGTAAGACGGCTATTTCGGAAAAATCCGAGTTCCCCCAGTGGGTACGGGATCTCCGGCGGGCGGAAATTGTCGCCTTCGGGATCTTTCCCTTTGCGATGTTTGTTTCCACCTTTTCCGTGGATACCATTCGATATTTTAACCATAATCAGAACCTCCAGTATGCCCCCTGGCCTTTCAAAAGCGCCGGCGCCGTTGAAATGACTACCGATGAACACAAGCTGGTCCTTGGTGCGGCCATAATCGGTTCCGTCACCCTCGCTCTGACGGATTTCCTGATCGTCCTGATTAAGCGGATAACGGCGGAACGGCGGCGCCAGGCTCTGCCCGAGGGCGAGGTGATCGAACTCCGTAAACCCTGGCCCCCCGATGAAGTCACTGAGGAAACGGAAACCGAAACGGAAAGCGAAGATACCGGAGCCGGTACCCCCTGATGCCCGGCTATTCCGGCACGGTGGAGGGCATCCCAGGCATGCGGCTGGACCGCTACGTGGCGGAGGAACTCAAACTCCTCTCCCGTTCCCAGCTTAAAACCAAGCTGCTCAGCGCCC
>BNUY01000360.1 GCA_025997715.1 Spirochaetia bacterium | reverse complement strand
TGGTGCGCCCAGCATGGGCAGTAACTTGGCGGTGAAAGTCCGCTACACGCTTGGTAGTAGGAAGTGTTAGCCAAAGGCAAGGGTGTCCACCGTGAGGTGGAATCTGAAGGAAGCCGGCGGCAAACTCCCGGGCCGACGAACAGAAACCGCATATAAGGCATATGCAGGGCGGACGAGCTTGCCAAACAAAGCAAAGTCCAATACTACCCGAACCCTGCGGTGTAGATGCGGCGGCCACATGGGAGGAAAGTTACGGGCTCTTACCTGGGGAGGTCTTGCAAATACCTTGTACAGCGACTGGTAAATCGCCCCGACTGTGCGAGAACCTATGCAGCAATGTATAGCTGAATTGCAAGAAGTCAGCAGAGGCCATAGTAGTGAGGAACGGTGACCGTGAAATAATCGGGTAAACGTGAAGCGAAGGGCCGAACAATGGGAGTCTCAAGAAGTGAGAGGAAGGTGAGGCAATGTGCAGAGAGCAGAAAACGGAGAACCTGAACAAGAGGGAAACCGGCTACCCCAGGGGATATAGGGTGGAACCCGAAGGAACCTGCGGAGCGCGGAGCATTGAAGCACCAGGAATCATGGGCGGGGACAGTGTAGGCGGGCGTAAGCCCGATGGGAACTTGCTTGAACAGGTGTTGTCCACAAAGAATATGTTCGACGCCTGCGAGCGGGTGATACGAAACGGTGGAGCAGCCGGAGTAGACGGGATGAGGGTTGAGGAACTACAACCGTACCTCATAGCGCACTATCAGGAACTATGCGAGAGCATACGGGGTGAATGGTACAAACCGAATCCGGTGAGGCGGGTAGAAATCCCGAAGCCGGACGGCGGGAAACGATTGCTGGGGGTGCCAACGGTCATAGACCGAATGGTACAACAGGCGATGGTACAAGTACTGCAACCGATATTTGAGCAGACCTTCTCTGATAGCAGTTACGGCTTTAGACCGGGACGGAGCGCACATCAGGCGATAAAGCGGGCCAAAGGATACTTTGAGGAAGGGTATACCTATGTGGTAGACCTTGACTTGGAAAAATACTTTGACACGGTGAATCACGACCTGTTGATAAAGATGGTACGGGAAACGGTCAAGGACGAAGGAGTCATAACCATGATAAAGAAGTTCCTAAAGAGCGGCGTCATGGTAGATGGGCTGGTAAGTCAGACCGAGCAGGGGACGCCGCAAGGCGGGAATCTATCGCCCCTGTTATCGAACATCTACCTCACGAAGTTTGACCAGATGCTGGAAGAACGGGGACATAAATTCGTACGATACGCAGATGATTGTAATATCTACGTGAAAAGCCTCCGAGCCGCCGAGAGAGTGATGGAAAGTTGTACAAAGTTTCTTGAGGGTAAACTGAAATTGAAAGTGAACCGAAAGAAAAGCACGACCGGGAGCCCTACCAGGC
>BNUY01000359.1 GCA_025997715.1 Spirochaetia bacterium | reverse complement strand
CGCCGTGACGGGTGGCAAGGAACATGAAGTACATTGAGCCCGTCCACTGGGTCTTGTTCGCAAGACTGAAGGGTGAAATCCCGTTTTTCAGGAAGGTATCCGCCGCCCGCTCCAGATCGGCAACCGTGGCGGGCACGGGAATGCCGTATTTGGCAAACAGCTCCTTGTTGTAATACACCATGCAAATAGCAACGTTCTCCACCGGAACGCCCCAGATTTTCCCCTGGTACGTAGCCTGGGCGATACCGGCGTCGAGGTACTTATCCTTGTAATTGTTGGCGTTCATGTAGGGGGTCAGGTCCGCAATCGTGCCGTCCCGGGCGTATTCTTCCATGGGGCCGCCGGACCAGGAAAGAAACACATCAGGCATCTTGTTCGACGACATGGCCACCGCCAACTTTTGTTTGAACGAGTCGTTGGCAATCGGACTGATGCGCACCTCGAAACCGGGGTTGGCCGCGATAAAGCGATCCGCCGATGCCTGGATAATCGCCGGCATGGGGTCCGCAGTCTGGATGTGCCAGAGCTCCAATACCTTTTTGCCGCTGTCTTTTTTAGCGCAGCCGATAAAGGCCATGCTAACCGCGAGAAGCATAAATATGCCGCTTCGTACAATTTTTTTCATACAATTTCCTCCTGTATGTTTTGGTTGTTCGTAATACAACCGTTTTTCACCACACCCTCACACGGTTTGCCCCGCTCTGTAACGCTCCGATTGGACCAATCGGGCCAATAATACCATTACTGCGCGCCTCACCGAGCAAATCCGTATCCACCACAAGATCGCTGCCGTCGGGATTCTCGAAATTAGCATCCGCAAGCCGCACCCGGCCTAATGCGCCGGTATCAATGACCTTGCCATTTATGCTGCCGATAGACGCCGGAAGTTCAATGGACAAAAATACCTGTTCGTTTTCTTCTATTATATACACCTTTGGATCAAATCCCGGTTCAACCACATGGCGCTCTTCCCGGTTATAAGCCTTTGCGGCGCCGAAGTACGCATTGTCATTCACGTAGACATACTGCTTGCCCTCCGCAATGAACGCTTCAAAGTCCCCTACCCCGCGATCCTTAATCCGCTTGAGGTACTCCTCCATGGATGCGGTCTGGCCGTCATACTGGGCGGTACCGGTCCGTTCTGCCCCGGCGGCGCCTGCGAAGATATTGTTGTACCAGCGGTCATCCCCGCTAAACACCACCGTATAGCCCTTCACCTGGGTGCTGTGGGGCAGGTGATACGGGGTAGCCCGGTCCAGGACATCGTAATACTGCATGTCGCCGCAGATAAGGTTAGGCTCTGTTCCATAACACGGGGCCTACTTTTTATTCGGGATTAACTAATTAAAAATAGGAGATTTTATTATGACATTGAAAGAAGCCAAAAAAATAATTGAAGGAATGGGTATGAAAGTTATACC
>BNUY01000358.1 GCA_025997715.1 Spirochaetia bacterium | reverse complement strand
ATATTGCCACTACAACCATCACCAATGCCATTATCAATATCTTCTTCATTTCTCGTTCTCCTATACTTTCTATGTAAGTATTTAATCTTAACTTTTAGTAGGCCCCTTGTCATGGAACAGAGCCATTGGTTTCAAGTTCCCCGATATAACGGAGAACCGTTCTACGCCCGGAACTTTGGATGATACCGTGACAGATAACGCTGTCCTCTACGGAAGCTTCGGAACCGGCCTCAACCTGAACGATACCACCGGCATCGGCCTGGAACTCGCCGGGGACTTCGGTACAACAACCAAAAATGAGACGCCCAGCTGGGACGCCACGTCGAGTGGTAAATTCTTCGGCGACCTTACCTTAGAATTTTGGAAAAGCGCCCAACTGGGTGATAAGATTACCGTGAGCGCCTATACGCCCCTGGACATCGCCCTTGTGTCCGTCAGCGGTGATACTTCGGACACCACGACCTTCGACATGGACGACGAGGTATATTTCGGTCTCAAGGCCGGCATAAATGTGGGCGCCAAATATCAGGCCACCAAGAAGTTTGCCTTCTATACCGGCATCGAAATGACCGCTCTTAACTGGACCGTCAACAGTTGGGCCGATGGCTCCGACGACCCAGTGGATAACAAAGGGAACGACTGGGCGTTCGAAATTTTTGGGACCGGGGCAATTCCTAAAGTCAACCTTGGCATGACCTTTACCCCGATTGACAATCTGGTAATCGGCTTAGGGCTTAATAACCTGATCGATAGTGGTAATAACACGTATGCTAATCCTTTCACCACCGGCATTGGCGGTAAAATCGCCGTGAGCTACAAGTTCTAAAGCATGCTCTTTGCGGGAAGCCCCCCGGGGTTTCCTGCAAAGAGGCCCGGTACCGCTCCGGCAGGGGAGCCGCCAAGAGCGCCCTTGATCTCAAGAGCCCTCTTGGTGGTTTAGGAGGTAATAAAGGGTAAATTCACCACGGAGGCGGGGTCTCTCCTGGAACCGCCTTCTTTTTAGTGCGCCCAGCATGGGCGGTAACTTGGCGAGTAGGAAGCAGCGGACTAAAGTCCGAAGCCAAAGGCAAGGGTGTCCACCGTGAGGTGGAATCTGAAGGAAGCCGAAGGCAAACTCCCGCCTCTTTTCCGGTTCGGGGCGGGTTGTAGCGTGCCCCTTGTTTTTTTATTCTTTTCTTTACAATATAAATACTACCTATGGCACCATTTAACCTGGCAAAACTGGTTTCCCTTAAGGATTTTATCCCCCGGACCTTCGAACTTTTTTCCAAAAAGGCATATTCCTTCCAGTCCCTGGGCAAGGACTGTATCGCGGGGGTCACCGTGGGTATCGTCGCCCTGCCCTTGGCTATGGCCTTCAGCATTGCCGCCGGGGGCAGTCCCGCCCAGGGGCTGTATACCGCCATCGCCGCGGGGTTCTTTATCAGC
>BNUY01000357.1 GCA_025997715.1 Spirochaetia bacterium | reverse complement strand
GCCCCGCGCCCTCTGAGAAAAGAATATGCCCCAATAAAGGGTATTGGGGGTGGCGGTAGGAAAAGAATGGGGGGACCCTCTGGGGGGTCCCATTCTTTTCCTACTGACAGGACCCCCCACTAATCTATTCCGGCATATTCTTTTCATCATGCCATGTTGATTTATTGCCTCTCCTGGGGTACCTTATAAACATATGGAAGCCGCCGTCCCGATACTTGGTTTAACGGACCATGAAGAACACTTGGTGGAGGAGGTACTGGCATACCTTGAGTCCGGCAACCGTGATGACCTTGAACGGGCCCGGACCCGTATTTCCTGCCTCCGGGAACTGGGTACGGTTATTTCCCGGTTTCCCTCAATCCGGGAAGGCCAGGTACTGCGGGGAGAGAAGCGGGATGAGGAAACCCTCATAGAGTCCATCAGTACCTTCACCCACCCCTCCCATTTACTCCGCAGCCCCACCCGGGTTGTGGCCATCCGCAGTTACCTGGTTGCAAAATCCCACGCCTTTACCATGCTGTCCATCCTGGTGCAGGACAAGCCGGAATTCTACGTGCCGATACGGCGCATTCTCTTTTCTATTATAAGTACCCTGATGATAGAGGAAGTGTACTTCTCCTGCCTTGGGGATACATCCTTTCCCGGGCCTATCCGGCTCCGCCTTGCCAATGACCTGGTTACCCTCTGGGACTCAGGCGTGGACCCCCGGGCCATCGAGCATTTGCCCGCCCTGGAAGCCCTCTGGGCCGCACGGGATTCGGCGTCCCCCAGCTTCGGAACCATGGACGGCGCCAGCGAACTGGTACGGCTTTCCTCGGACCTGGAAGATGACTGGCACACCTTCCTGGTAAACACCATTTCCAATGATGAAACCCTGGAAGCCCTGGAGGAATTCCTCTTCGGCCTTTCCTACGAGGAGATCCTGGAGGTCCGCTCCCGGCTTATCCGTTTCGGGATCGCCGCCGTGGGAAACGATGAGGTCCGCAGCTACCTGGGGAGTAACCCCGCATACACCATCGTTAATGACGCGGACCCCCGCCTGACCTATGACTTTTACGTTGATCGCCGGGACGCCGCCCAGTTACGAAAACGCATGAACGCGCCGGGACCCAAACGGACCCTGGAAGAAATATACCTGAAATACCGCATAGCCAAGGAACCGTAGGTTACCGGAACCCTACTGCTTGTCGTAGTGCTGTACTTCGTTGTGGACATACTCCAGTTGTATTCCCGCTTTTTTAAACATGGATTCAGAGTCTTCGGCATCGTGGTACCGCCGCTGGCATACCACCCGGACAATGCCGCAATTGATGATAAGCATGGCGCAGGTCCGGCACGGGGTCATCCGGCAGTAGAGGGTGGCCCCCTCAATGGCAATACCCCGCTTTGCCGCCTGACAAATGGCGTTCTGTTCCGCGTGGACCGTGCGGA
>BNUY01000356.1 GCA_025997715.1 Spirochaetia bacterium | reverse complement strand
GGGTACCAGGAAGTGCACCGGGCCTGATGATGTGGCCTTAATCTCCAGTTCCATTTTCATGGACTCGATGATCAGCACCGTGTCGCCGGACTTTACGTTCGCGCCTTCCGCTACCGCATAGCGCAGGACCGTACCGGCCACCGGGGCGGGGATCGTTGCCCCTCCGCCGGAAACCGGGGCCGCAGCTACGGGAGCGGCGGCTGCAACAGGGGCTGCTCCACCGGTTGCGGGGGCAATGGCTACGGTACCGGCGGGGGCAACCACCACGTTGTAGTTGGTGCCGTCCACGTTAACCGTGTACTTTGCCGCCTGGCCTGGAGCCGAAGCCGCAGGGGCCGTTGACGCTGTGGCCGTGCCACCTTCGGGCTTGAACACCACCGGGCCCTGGCTGCGCTTCTTGAAGAAATCCGGGGCAACCTTGGGGAACATGGCATAGGTAAGCACATCCTCAACGGAAACCGTGGAGGTCCCCAGCACTTTCTTGGCTTCCTCTTCCAGCTTGCTATATTCGGGGGGAATATCATCCGCCGGGCGGTGGGTAACTTCCGCATCCAGCTTGAGGGCCGCCAGGGCCTTCTGTACCACATCTTTATTCTTGGGGGCCGGGCAGGCGCCGTATTTGCCCGCCATAAGGTCCTGGAACTCCCCGGAAAGCCGGTTGTATCGCCCAAAGAGGACGTTGAACACCGCCTGGGTCCCCACAATCTGACTGGTGGGGGTGACCAGGGGCGGATAGCCCGCGTCCTTCTGGACCACGGCGATTTCCTTGAGCACCTCGTCCATCTTGTCCGCCGCGCCCTGTTCCTTGAGCTGGCTTTCCAGGTTGGAGAGCATACCACCGGGTACCTGGGAAACGAGGATTCTTGTGTCCGCGCCCTGGAAGCTGGACTCAAACTTCTTGTAGTTCTTCCGCACTTCCCGGAAGTAGGCGGCAATTTCCAGGAGGAGCTTAATGTCCAGGCCCGTATCGTATTCGGTGCCCCGGAAGATTTCCACCATGGTTTCCGTGGGGCTGTGGCTGGTACCCATGGCCAGAGAAGAGATGACCGTATCCATGATCTCCGCCCCCGCTTCGGCAGCCTTGGTTAAGGTAGCCACCGACATACCGGTGGTGGCGTGGGAGTGGATTTCGATGGGAAGATCCGTCACCTTTTTGATGGCCTTCACCAGATCGTAGGTGCCGTAGGGGGTTAAGAGCCCCGCCATATCCTTGATACAAAGGGAATCCGCGCCAATATCAGCGTACTGTTTCGCCAGTTCAGCGTATTTTTCGATGGTATGGAAGGGGGTTACGGCATAGGAAATAGCCGCCTGGATATGCTTGCCGGTTTTCTTGGCGGCATTGGTCGCGGCCTGGAAGTTCCGGGGATCGTTTACCGCGTCGAAGATACGGAAAATGTCCACCCCGTCCCTGGCGGCGACTTCCACGAACTTCGCCACCAC
>BNUY01000355.1 GCA_025997715.1 Spirochaetia bacterium | reverse complement strand
TTTACGCAGGAAGAAATCAGCAATATGCTTGCTTACTATTCGCTTAATTCCTGTGCCGGTATGGTAAAAGAATGGTACGATGGTTATTTATTTGGCAATACAGAGGTATATAATCCATGGAGTTCCATAAAAATTGTCAAAGATTTGTGCGCCGACATACATACCTTGCCGCAGCCCTACTGGGCAAACACCAGCTCCAACAGCATTGTGCGAACGCTTATCGATAAGGCGGACGATGCGGCGAAAACAGATATTGATACACTCATCTCCGGCGGAACGATAAAAAAAATAATTCATGAAGACATCACCTACGATGAAATAGAGAAAAGCATTGACAATATATGGAATTTTCTGTTCTTTACCGGTTATTTAAAAAAAACAAGCGAACAAGCGGATAGTCAGGACAATCTCGTTTTAGGTTTAACGATTCCAAACAAGGAATTGTTTTGTATATATCGAAATAAAATACAGGAGTGGTTCAAGGAATCTCTTATCCCGCAAAACAACTTAACCAATTTACATAACGCCGTACTAAACGGCGATGCGGAAATATTTCAAAAAGAGCTGTCATCACTTCTTATGAAATGTATTAGTTTTTATGACAACCGGGAAAACTTCTATCATGGATTGTCTGTAAGTGCTGTTCCCAATAACGAGCGGATAAAATTGACCATATCATTGTAATACCCGTTCGACCACGATGCCTCAAGGGGCACATCGTACTCGTCAATTAAAACGATAGCTTTTTTTTCATGATGTACCGAAAGACATTCAGACAGAAACTTGAGCGCGTTACCGTATTCTTCCATATCGCCATTACCCCGCATTATACGCTCGTATTGTTCCTTTTTTTCGATAAGTTTCTCATTCTTTAATATATATTTATGCCGCCCGAATTCATCTGCAATACCATTTTTTAAAACAGTAAACGCTGATTCAAACGATTGCATCCGCGCGTCTTTAAAAGTGAGAAACACCACCGGATAAATGCCGATATGGGCTGTATACTGCTCGCCCGCGCTCATAATTTTTAAGCCCGTAAATAAAGATGCCGCATCTTTGCCGGTAGTTTCGCGGGTGTCTTCAAAGAAACATTGGAGCATACGCATGTTCAGCGTCTTCCCGAACCGGCGGGGGCGGGTGAACAGGTTCACTTCAGCATCTTTATCGAGGATTTCTTTAATAAGCAACGTTTTATCAACATAGTAATAGTCCTTTTCTATCATTTTGTCGAAAAAACTGACGCCTATGGGTAATGGTTTCATGGTAGTTTTCCTTTTAAAATTATTATTCGTAAATATCACTATACAAAAATTTTCAACAGTGTGCCGGTAGAGGTGATTAAACGGGTATTACAATGATATGGTCAATTTTATCCGCTCGTTATTGGGAACAGCACTTACAGACAATCCATTTTTGGAGTTTGCGGCCATTACCGGCTGCTTACGCATATCAAAGGA
>BNUY01000354.1 GCA_025997715.1 Spirochaetia bacterium | reverse complement strand
CCGCCGTATCCCCAACATGGCCCATCCCCAAGCGCCCAAGGGCAAGGAAGACAAGGATAACCTGGAGGTCAAGCGGGTGGGGGAGCCTACGAAGTTTGATTTTGAACCCGTGGACCACGTAAAGCTGGGCCAGGACCTGGATATCATCGACTTTGACTCCGCCACCAAGGTTTCGGGGACCAAATTCTACTACCTCAAAAACGAAGGGGTGTTTCTGGAACTGGGTTTGGTCCGCTATGTGCTGGATATACTTCAAAAAAAGGGCTTTACCCCCTTCATCACCCCGGATATTGCCAAGGAGGAAATCCTGGAGGGCATCGGCTTCAATCCCCGGGGGGCGGAGTCCAACGTCTATACCCTGGAGGATGAAGGGACCTGCCTCGTAGGTACTGCGGAGATCACCCTGGGGGGCTACTACTCCAACATGATCCTCCCCCGTGAAAAACTCCCCCTGCGTATGGCCGGGCTTTCCCACTGTTTCCGCCGGGAAGCGGGGGCCGCGGGTTCAAAATCAAACTTCGTAGGCTCCCCCACCCGCTTGACCTCCAGGTTATCCTTGTCTTCCTTGCCCTTGGGCGCTTGGGGATGGGCCATGTTGGGGATACGGCGGCCTTCCTTGTCCAGTTCCGCCTCGGTCTTGCCCAGTTCCGTTTCGGCGGCGGCGATATCCTCTTTAAGCTTCTTCCCTTCCTCAATGAGCTTATTCCGGGCATCCGGTTCCAGTTTGCCCTTCATTGCCGCGGCGTTGGCGTTCCGCTGCTGCTGCAGGGCCTGGAGTGCGGTGCTCAGTTCGGTACGGCGGTTAAAAAGGCGGACAACCAGGTCCGCATCGGCCTTCATATACCGGTCGGTGATGTTCTGCTTCACCGCCGGGAGGTTTTCTACGATAAAACGATAATCCAACATAATAGGTAAGTATAGCAAAGGGGGAGAGCCATAGCAACAGCAAATCCCTTGCATGAGATGAGAAAGGATTTTAACACACGGAGGTTTCACAGAGGGCACAGAGGAAGAAAAGAATGAGGAAAATAGAGACTTCCGACACTTTTTCCCCCTCTGTGTTCCTCCCTCTGTGACCTCTGTGTTTAAATTCTTTCTCATCTGGGATAATCACACACTAAAAGATGCAACGGCGGCTCGTCTTCCGTAATAACCGGGAAGCGTCCCCATTCTTCAAGGAAAAAGTTATCCGTATGATCATCATTCACCATGGATACTTCCCCCAACAGCAGTTTAGCGTCATCGCACCAAAACTGATGGAACACTCCCTGGAACACAGCAATTCTAAATTTGCCTGATTTATGATAAAATCGGGGGTATGGGTGGGGAAACATTTGAACGGCTAATGAGGAATCTAGACAAAGCGGCGGAGAAGATACCCGACAACCGGCATGGGCCGAATACGAAGCACCGGCTGGTGGATGGGGTCAAGAGCGCGTTCGGGGTCTTCTATTTTCAATTTCCGT
>BNUY01000353.1 GCA_025997715.1 Spirochaetia bacterium | reverse complement strand
GACAAATCAAACCGTATGTCAACCTTACACGAAGAGATTGAATGTGTCCGGAGCTATCTTTATATCCAGCGTATGCGTTTTGGGGACCGCATCACCTTTGAACTGCTCATTAACGGCGATCTGCCAAACCCGGTGCTGCCGGGAATGTTTCTCCAGCCGCTCATGGAAAACGCGGTTATACACGGGGTAAACGAAATGGTAAGTGGCGCGGTTGTAACGGTTGCGGTGCGGCGGAAAAAAGGCGCGCTTTATTTGAGTGTAGAGGACAACGGCAAGGGAATCCCCGGTGAAAAATTAGAAGAGTATCTGAACAGTGATTCATACCCTGATAAAAAAACATCGGCGGAAAACCATGTGGGTATTATCAACGCAAAAAAGCGCTTGGAAATTTTGTATGGCAGCATGGCGAGTTTTCATATTGAAAGTACGGAAGATGTGGGCACCCTGGTGACAATCACCATCCGGGGGGATTTTTAGTAATGTACACGGTGATGGTTGTCGAGGATGAAAACATTGAACGCCGGGCGCTTACCCTTATGCTGCGGGACAAGTTTCCGGAGCTTTCTATAATGGCGGAAACCGGCAACGGATACGAAGCAGTCAATATTGCCCGTAAAGAGGCCCCGGATATTGCACTGGTCGATGTGGGTCTCCCGGGCATCAACGGCCTTGACCTTATTGCCCAAATACGCGGTTTTGCGCCGGAGGTAAGTTTCATCATAATTTCATCACACGATGATTTTGGGTTCGCGCAAAGGGCGATTACGCTTGGTGTGGAGGATTATCTTTTGAAACCGGCAAAACCGGATGCCTTGAAAAAAGCAATTTCAGCAAGTATCACAAAAAAAGAACGGCGCAACGAAGAGCACCTGATGAAAACGGCGCTGATTGACCGCATGGAAAACAGCAGGCCTTTTATGGAAAGTGATTTTATTTACACAATCGTTACCAACGGCCCTGTAGAAACACTGCGGCGTTTGCTTTCTTTTTTTGGGTGGGAAGATCAATGCGGCGTTTGTATTGTTGCCGCGGAACAAAAACAAAACGCCGGTCTTTTCGGGCAGTTAAATACGGATTTAAGGAAGGAGTATAAAAAGTTTGCCGGCGGTGTTTTTAACAATCAGGCGGAATTGTGCTTTTTATTTGACGGGGAAAATAGAGACGCTTCGGAAATGGACAACCTGGTAGACAACATGGTAAACCTTGTTGCCGCAAAACTTAAAACCCTGGGCAGTACAAATTTCTCCCTGGGGGTGAGTAAGCCGGTACACACTGCCTCCGGCTGGTTTGACGCGTACCGGCAGGCGTTTTTTGCGCTAAAAGCCGCGGAGAGCGAAGGGACGCCGGTTAAGAAGTATGAGGCGCTCTCAGGATTCCGTGAAGTACCGGAACATTCCCTGCCGGGCATTGATGAACAGCTTAAACAATTTTCAAATGTCTTTGTTGACAAAGCGGTGCGTTATATAA
>BNUY01000352.1 GCA_025997715.1 Spirochaetia bacterium | reverse complement strand
TGGCAGTGTGGCCGCTGCAGCGTTCTCCAAAAATGTTGTGAGGCTTTCTATGGTGGTAAACTTCCAACCTGCGCAGAGGGTAATATTTTCCGTTACCACATCCGTGCTGAAATTCCAGGTATCAATTCCCCCGTTCTTGTACCAGGCGCCGAATTCAGCGTTGGCGGGACCTCCGGGGGGGTTGCTGACGGCGTTCACCTTTCCCCCATGCGCTACCGACTGACTTGGGATTGTGCCTGATGTAAATGTGGCGAACGTAACGGTATAGGGACCGTTTCCGGAGGTCTCATCTCCTGTGGTTGGCTCGCATCCTAAAAAGATAAGCCCAAAAATGACCAGTGAACAAGTGATTAATCGTTTCATCCTTTTCCTCCTTACAGGTTGATTACCGAAACGGTAATATTGGGATTGTTCTGGGAAGTAACAGGAGCCGTTACGGTAATAACGTTCGTCCCGTCCCAGCCTTTCCCCTTAAAATTGGTCTCCCAATTCGTGGTGTAACCGGTTGCGCCGGTGCTGGGTCTTTTAACCGTAACCGTTCTGGGGCTATTAACATTGAGGAAGAGATTCTCCCCCACAGTTGGCGCGGCAGAGCCCATGGTAATAACCAGCGGGGCTGAGTTTTCGCACAGGGTAAACGCCTGGACGCCGAGACTCGTAATACGGGGAATATTTAAGGTTACCAGAGCGGTACACCCGGTAAATACCCCGCCGGCAGGGACGCCTGTAGAGTTGTTGTAAGTCCCGTTCGGAATAGTTATTACCTTAGGCAAATCAATGGTGGCAAGTTTCTCACAGAGTTGAAAAACGAGGGTGCCAATCGCCGTAGCCTCCGGCAGCGCAATGCTCGTAAGTTCAAAACAACTGGCGAAGACCGAGTTACCCAGGGTCTCGGCTTTGGGCAATGAAACACTGCGTAAGGTGGTACAGCTGGAAAAAACCGAGTTGCCAAGAGTCGTAACCTTCGGAAACGATACCGTGGGCAAGGCATAGCAATAACTAAAGGCGGAGTTGCCAAGGGTTATAACATTGGGGAAATTTGCTTCGACAAGATTCGGGGTGGCCCCGGCCGGATCCATAAAGAACGCATTATTCCCGATTGTAAGTATGTTGTTGCCGGTTATTTTGGCAAGGCTTAAGAAATAAAGAAAAGCGCCGCCTTTGGATTGTCCGTCCGGTATCTTGGTAGCCAGTTCGGGCAGAACCAGTTCGACAATAAATGTCTTGCCCGGGCTGGTTTCGGCTGAGGCAAGTGAGGTTATAGTCGGGGCGCCATTAGGCGCGAAGGTTCCATCCGCCCAAAGCCCCGTTCCCGTCGACTGGGTTCCATTCGTGCAAGCAGAAAGGTCTAATGCTACATAGCGTCCCGCCGTGCCGAGGGCGCTTATAATGCCTGTCCAGTTGGCATCGGTTAGTTGCCAGTTAAGTTTAAAGTGAACAAGCTCAGTGTCGGCGCTTATTCCTGCCGCAGCGCC
>BNUY01000351.1 GCA_025997715.1 Spirochaetia bacterium | reverse complement strand
GCCTACGGAACCATACCGGTGGAGTTATACGAAGCCGCCTCAATAGACGGCGCGACCCAGGGGCAGTATTTTTGGAAGGTTGCCCTGCCCATGCTGAAACCCACGATTATCTCGGGCGCCACCATTTCGATTATCGGCGCGTTAAAGTATTTCGATTTAGTATTTGTGATGACCGGCGGCGGCCCGGGGACAGCCACCGAACTTATGGCAACCTATATGTACAAAACGTCATTTGTCAAATTTAATATGGGATACGGGGCGACGGTTGCCTGCGGTATGTTTATATTGATCACCGCCACGGCGTTGATCGTTGTTTCGACCCTTAATAAAAAGGCGGAGGTGTAAGATGGAAAAGGGCACATTGAAAAAAAACAAGAAGCCTCTATCGCCGTATTCGATCCTCGCCCTTGCCTTTGGCATTGTGTGGCTGGTGATCGCCGGCGGCCCCTTTTATTACCTCATCCTTATTTCGATGAAGAGCCAGGGTGAGTTTTTAACCGGCAGCCTCTTCCAATTACCGGAACACTTTAACCTGACGAATTTTGTTACGGTGTTGCAGGGCGATTTTCTAAAGTACTTTTTTAACAGCATCCTGGTACTACTCATATCACTGGTACTGCTCCTCTTTATCAGCGCCTGCGCCGCGTATCCCCTGTCGCGGATGAAGTTTAAATTAAACCGGCCCCTGTACGGCATTATCGTAGCGGCCATGTCTATCCCGATTTACATCACCCTGATTCCGGTATTCACCATGTCGATACGCGCAGGGGTTTACGACAGTATCTTTGCGCTGATTGGGCCTAACGTGGCGTTTAACCTGCCCATCTCGATATTCATTCTCACCGGCTTTATGCAGGGCATCTCAAAGGAGATGGAAGAGGCGGCGGAGATTGACGGCTGCGGGAAGTTCAAGACCTTCTTCAGCGTGATATTCCCCCTTTCAAAGGCGGGCATGGCTACCCTGGCTATTTACAACGGCGTGGTTATCTGGAACGAATTTGTATTTGCCATGGTGCTTACCCAAACCGCCAAGGCGCGGACCCTGCCCCTTGCAATCTGGGACTACCAGGGACAATACACCATGAACATCCCGCTTATTATGGCTTTGTTGATTTTGTCATCCCTGCCGGTTATTCTGCTCTACGTATTCGGTCAGGAAAAACTGGTAAAGGGCATGATGGCCGGCGCAGTAAAGGGGTAGGGGAGTGTCCACCTTCTTAGTCCGAAACCCGGTATTGCCCGGCTTTCACCCCGACCCTTCAATTCTGCGCGTGGGGGATACCTACTACATTGCCAATTCAACCTTTGAATGGTATCCCGGCGTTGAGATTCACCGTTCAAAGGATCTCGGTTCCTGGGAGCAGCTTCCTTCTCCCCTCGGGGAAAAGCGACTCCTGGACATGCCGGGCAATCCGGCGTCCGGCGGGATATGGGCGCCCTGCCTCAGTTATGCCGATGGGCTTTTCTACCTTGTCTTTAC
>BNUY01000350.1 GCA_025997715.1 Spirochaetia bacterium | reverse complement strand
GGCGGCGGTAGCGGTGGAGGCGGGTTAAATCCTGTTGAATCGGCGGCGTTCACTTCCGTCGTCGGCAACTCCAAGCTGACCATTACGCTGACCGGCGGCGCCTATGCCGCAGCCCCTACCTTGCCGCAATTCACCCTCACCACACCGGGCACACCCGGATTTGCCAGTCTGACCGGCGGCACGGTGACATGCTTAAGCAACACGGAGGTCCGCATTACCGGCTTGACCGCAGTGACGGCTGCGGGAAACGGCCAGAGAATCACCATAGCCGCCGCTGCCCTTGCCTCGCAAGCCACAGCAGTGACGGTAGCGGCTAGCGGGGGCGACCGCATGGTCAGCACCCTTGCCGGAAGCGACACAGCAGGCTCTGCCGACGGCAGAGGCACAGCGGCACAGTTCAACGAGCCGCATGATATCACAACAGACGGCAGCGGGAATCTCTATGTTGCGGACAACGGCAACCACCGTATTCGCAAAATAGTGATTGCCTCAGGAGTAGTGACCACCATTGCCGGAAGCACACAAGGCTATGCCGACGGCACGGGCACAGCGGCACAGTTCTGGGAGCCTACTGGTATCACAACAGACGGCAGCGGGAATCTCTATGTTGCGGAACGGGGCAACCACCGTATTCGCCAAATAGTGATTGCCTCAGGAGTAGTGACCACCATTGCCGGAAGCGGCACAGCAGGCTATGCCGACGGCACGGGTGCAGCGGCACTGTTCAACTTCCCGGCTGGTATCACAACAGACGGCAGCGGGAATCTCTATGTTGCGGACAACTACAACCACCGTATTCGCAAAATAGTGATTGCCTCAGGAGCAGTGACCACCATTGCCGGAAGCACACAAGGCTATGCCGACGGCACGGGCGCAATGGCACGGTTTTCCCGGCCTTATGGTATCACAACAGACGGCAGCGAGAATCTCTATGTTGCGGACTGGGGCAACCACCGTATTCGCAAAATAGTGATTGCCTCAGGAGCAGTGACCACCATTGCCGGAAGCACCCATGGCTCTGCCGACGGCACGGGCACAGCGGCAAAGTTCAACCTACCGAAAGGTATCACAACAGACGGCAGCGGGAATCTCTATGTTGCGGACCGCTACAACCACCGTATTCGCAAAATAGTGATTGCCTCAGGAGCAGTGACCACCTTTGCCGGAAGCACACAAGGCTTTGCCGACGGCACGGGCCCAGCGGCACAGTTCAACCATCCTTACTGTATTGCGATAGACGGCAGCGGGAATCTCTATGTTACGGACTGGGGCAACCACCGTATTCGCCAAATAGAGCCGTAAGGGGGGCACAATGGCGGCGTTTTTAGCGCTTTCTTGACCGTCGGTGAAGAGGGTATTTGAGATTGCCGCCGCGGACACTGTTGCGGGATGGTTTAAGCAGGAGGGTAGTATTATGCCGTTATTTTTGGGTATCGTGTTGAGCGGCATTTTTTATTCGATGCTTTTTCATGGGCTTACTACATGGGCCACCTGTTTCTG
>BNUY01000349.1 GCA_025997715.1 Spirochaetia bacterium | reverse complement strand
TGCATCATCCGCATATCGCACCATAAATGCTCTCCCTTTGAGGCAGGGCTTTACCATTTCCACAAACCACTTGTCCAGCACTTCGTGAAGGTATATGTTGCTCAATATCGGTGAGATTACTCCCCCTTGCGGGGTTCCTTTCCCGGGGTATTCCAGGTTTCCCTGTTCCATTACCCCGGCATTCAGCCACTTTCCGATCATCCTCTGTATCACTCCATCGCTAACCCGTTGCCCGACTGTCTCCCGGAGTTTGTCCTGTGGTATGGTGTCGTCGAACCTTTGGTTCGCGTACTTGCTTATGTCCATGTCGATGATATAACCACCGTTTATGTCCATGCTTTCCTTCCAGATTCGCTCAAGGGCTTTGTGGGCCGATTTCCCCGGTCTGAACCCATACGAGAAGTCGTAAAACTCCTGCTCGTATATCGGCTCCAGTACCAGCGAACCTTTGGTTCGATGTACCGCCCTCTGGAGTATCTTGTCCTCGTACGTCGGTATTCCTATGAAGAACACGCTTGCGCGTGGGAGGCTTCTCGGTTTTACTCCCCGCTTTGGGTATGTACACCCGCTTTACCGCCGGCGCCCGGTATCTGCCGCTTTTCAGCTGCTCCACCAGGTTTTCCAGCTTCGGCCATAGTCCCACCTCGTATTCTTTCGCTCCTACTCCGTCTATCCCTGTTGCTCCATCCTTGCGCGTCATTTCGTACGCACAATACATCCACTGCACATCTATATGATGTGCCATCGAACCATAGGTTCGCACTCACCAGACCCTCTCCTGAATGTTTCCGGGCCGCTTCCGCTATCCGACGCTGTTTCGTTGACACCGTATCCCAGAATTCCTGTGCATCCATTGTGTTTCCCTCATCAGTCCTTTTCCCAGACACAGCCCGCAGAAACTTCGTTTCTGAACTCTCCGGGTTAGGTTAGGGTCCCGCAGGTCAGGTTCCCCCATTCATCGATACTATGGCTGTGCTCCGACTACTCTCCGTCCTTCTCGCCTCGCTTCATTCCCACGCTCGGCGATACTGGCAGGTTTGCTCTTTTCGTGTTGCCTTTGCCTCCCTGCTTCGGCCTCTTCTCCCCGGAGCCGGGGAGAAGCCAGGACTTCTTATATCCCGCTTGCCCTTCGCGGCTTTTCCTTGCCAGAAACATTGAGTTCTCTCACGTTCCCGTATGACCTTCCGTACATCTGCCCCGCTCTCCGACCCCGGCCGAGGCTCCCTGCTCGCTTATCGCAGATCGCTGTTGTTCCCACTGCATGCATGGTGAAAACCTCTTGCGTTTGAGATTTCGAGGCTCTATTACGCGGCTTTTGTACTCGCTGTCTACGCTTCACGAGCCTTGTCACCAAGACCCATGCATCGGACCAAAGGTCCGCGACTCGCTTCCGGTGGCTCGCTACACCTTTCCGGATGAGGTGCATGATTTCTCATGGTCTCATTAGGTCATTTCGAAAGGTTTCTCCTAATTCCTCCTTTCACGGGCTTCCGTGACGCACTCA
>BNUY01000348.1 GCA_025997715.1 Spirochaetia bacterium | reverse complement strand
GAAACATCCAGGCAGCATTCCGGCGGTATCCGGCCGGGTAATCCGGCGGCATTCGGGCGGAGCCCGACATCTTTAAAAAACAGTAACCGCAGTGAAAAGATTTGTCAAGAAAAAAATGCAACGGGGGTAAATTTTCCTCCCCCCGCAACATACGAAAACGTTAACCCAGAGGCCGCGCATCCTCCTGTCCCGGTTCATCCGGCCTATTCCTCCGCAGCGAAGGCCCCGATAGCTCAAAACGGTAGGCGCCATTCAGCAGCCGGTCTAATACCGCGTCAGCAATGGTGGCGTCGGCAAAGAGGCCGTGCCAGTCGGATACCGGAAGCTGTGAGACCACCAGTGTCGAGGCGGCGCCATTCCGGTCGTCGATCACCTCAAGCAAATCCCGGCAGTGCAGGGTTTCCAGATTGGCCAAGCCGAAATCATCCAGGATGAGCAGGTCGGATTTTTTAAGCTCGTTCAGGAGTTTGTTCCAGGAGCCATCACCCCGGCCGATTTGCAGATCCAACAGGAGCCGGGACACCCGGTAGGTTTTTACCGTGAGGAAGCGGCGGCAGGCAGCGTTGCCGAAGGCGTTGGCGAGAAATGTTTTGCCGGTGCCGCAGGGACCGCAGATGAGCATGTTCCGGCTTTCGTGTATCCAGCGGCAATCAGCGAGCCGGGCGACCTGGGTTTTATCAAGTCGGCGGGCAGGATTGTAATCCAGTTCTTCAAGCGACGCGGTACGGTCCCGGAGGCCGGCCTGTTTGAGCAGCCGTTCCAGCTTTTTGTTTTGCCGGCTCAGGTACTCGGCGTCCACCAGCATGGCAAACCGTTCATCAAACGAGAGTGATGCTGTGGCGGACAGTTCCTGTTGGCGGCGGTATTCCTGCGCCATGACGGAAAGGTGGAGCGCTTTCAGGTTCTCAAGGGTTTGTGATATCATACCCGCCCCCTCACGCAAAAGCCGATGCGCCACGGATGTTCCTATGGGCCGCTGTCGGCTTGGCCTGAACAGTATTACTAACCTGTTCCAGATGGTTCTTGAGAATGTTGCTCACCGTGGTGTAGGAGCAACTCCCCAACTCCCGCGCTTTTTTGCACGCCGCCTCAAGACGGTCATTCCCCTGTTTTTTTGAAAACTGAAGAATCCCCATGCAGCTTCGGTACGCGGTCTCCTCAAGCTCCACAGAAGCCAGCAGGGTGTCAATGATGTACCGGGTATTGACCCCGATGTTCCCCGCCCACTGACGGTACCGCTTCCCGTCAAACCCCTTGCGGTCCTGGGTGAACTGATGATTCGGCGGCATATGCTCACGAATGGTGACATATCGTTTCCCGGTATACCGTCGCTCATGAATAGCTATCCTTTGGCGCGTTTCCGAGTACACTTCGACCATGGTTGCGCTCACTTTCATGGTGACCTGCTGCCTGAAGTATTGGTGCGGTGTGGAGTAATAAAAACCGTTGTACTCAATGTGGTAGTTGTCAGGCACGCGCCGTTCGATATAGTGCGCGTACTCATAGCTGCCC
>BNUY01000347.1 GCA_025997715.1 Spirochaetia bacterium | reverse complement strand
GGGTATACCGAACTCCTATTCGAGGTAAGGGCGAACTCATCGCCCTTCCTCATGCTTGTTTTCGGTCGCCGTTGTGATTAGTCTCTGTGACGAGGTCTGTCAGGGTTTCCCCTCACCGTTCCCTCACGGCACGAAACAATCGGCGCCGGCCCCCATATCCCGTCAGATACAGAGTACCCCTTTCTGACCTTTATCATATAGGCTCTGTGTTCGCGAACCAAAGGTTCGAACCCTCGGTGACCTCTGTGTTTAAATTCTTTCTCATCTCATGCGTCAACGCATTGGCCGGGCATTATTTGGCCGGGAAAAGTTGGTCAGCTCCAGCAACAGGGGAAGGTGGTCACTCAGCCCATAACCGGAACGGGGGTTATAACGGGCAGGGGTCCCCTTGGCGTTGGTGAAGGGCTCCTCCGCCAAAACCCGGCACCTGCTAAAGTCCCAGCCCGCCTCATCAAAGAACTGCTCCGTTAACAGGAAATGATCGATGGTTTCCCAGTTATTCTGATAGTAATAGGAGCCATTCAGCAATTCCTGCCCCCAGGGTGAATAGAATGCCGGCACCGACGCGTCAAAGGAAGCAGCCACCGGGGGTTTTTCACCGCTCAGAACCAAAAAGTCATCCCGGTTTCCGATAAGAGCCGCCGCGTCAGGATCATCCGGCAAGAGTGCGCTCAGTATCTTTCCATCCCGGCGGTAAAACTCGTCATGATTTTCGTTCAGGTCCCCCATGATTACCGCAGGTACATACGGATGATCCTTCCGTATCTCCCGAATCCGCCGAAGGATACTACTGGCGGAAGCCCGGCGCATGGTTTCGGTCTGGTCCTCCCCGCCAAGCTTGGATTTCCAGTGGCAAACAAAGAGGACCAGGGGGGTATTCTCCGGGTACAGCCACAGTTCCAGCACCGGCCTCGGCACAGCTTCCCGGCCCCAGACTATCCCATGAACGCGGGTTTCCGTAAAGGGGATACGGCTTACCACGCCAATCCCCTGGGACATCCCCTTGTTACCGGCAAAATAGGTCCAGTTATAGCCGTACTTTGCAAGCTCCCCCCGGGCAAGGGCTTCCAGGCATTGGAGGTTTTCGATCTCCATCAGCGCCAAAACATCCGGAGGGTCCCCGTCTATCGAATCTATTGCCCGGGAAATAGCGCTGATCCTGGCGGAAAACTTTTCCTCCGCCCAACCCGCCTCATTGAGGTACTCGCTATACTCATTCCCAATCTGCTCCCCGTCAAACAGGGTCTGCACATTCCAGGCGAGTACCCGCAAACTGCCCGATGACGAGCCGCCTTCCGCCCCCGCTATCTCCGGCAAATGGCACGCAATCATAAGCAAGACCGGGAGTATACAGAACGGCAAAGCCCATCGTCTAAAAAGCTTTTGATCGAGTAGGAGGCTACCCATTAATTGGGTAGCCGTCCTCTCACACCACCGTGCGTACCGTTCGGTACACGGCGGTTCAACGGGTTGCGTGTAGTACCTCATATCGCTTGGCCACATTGGGGAATCC
>BNUY01000346.1 GCA_025997715.1 Spirochaetia bacterium | reverse complement strand
ACAAACTTTTCACCGCCGTCTTTTGCCGGGGGCAGAAGACCTCTCATCCATTGTATTACAAGCTCTCTGTTTTCACCCGCGAATTTTAGAAACGATGTTATCTGTTTGTCTGACAATGGAGTTCCGGAACTCCAAACCTCGTTGCAATAATCATGCGCCTGGTAAGATAGCGCGCGTTTTATCGGGGTTTGATATGCCCATCGAAACATCGCAAAGGTTAATAATTGTTCCGCCATGGCATCCCCAAAAACTTTTCGCAAAGACGGGATTTCGTCTTTGAGCAAATCTTCAAACAGCGCGTACACGCCGTATGTTTTTATATCAACCTTTGGAACCGAGGCAGCGCTTTGCCTCAGCGTATTTTTTTCCGAAGGGATAAATCCATCTTTTTCGGTTATTTTTCCCAGAAGGTTGCCGGTAATTTTTATGGTACGTTTCCGCTCCGGCACGTATTGGTAACTGACCGAATATTTATAATAACGGCCGTTCAGAAACTTTATTTCGGTATGCGGCTCTTTGAAGGGCAAAACCCAGTTTGGCAGACTCAAATATAACCTCCGGTACAAACAACCTATATAGGGTGTTTAAATAATAATCCGGATTAGAAATAATAGCAAGGGTTTTTTGAAAAAAACTGCTAAAAAAGGCAAAAATTGCCAAAACCGGACCTGA
Source organism: Spirochaetia bacterium (assembly GCA_025997715.1). GTDB lineage: Bacteria > Spirochaetota > Spirochaetia > Treponematales > Breznakiellaceae > Termitinema. Next base: position 864 of record BNUY01000346.1, on the reverse strand, counting down.
ATGAAGAGGGGGGATTAATAGGCGGGGTATATCCTAGCGGAGTTAGGGTTTAAGCACCATGTTACCGCAGAGGCTATCCGACACGCCTTTACCCACCCGATTCATGACGAATCGGTAGCGGGGGATGAAGAAAAAAACATGCTGCTTGGGTGGGATGCCAATGCAAATCTGCTTGAAATACTGTATAATGTTATCGAACCCGACAAAATCAGGGTATTTCACGCCGCAGACCTCCGGTCTGAACCCTGCCGTCCACCGTGGCGCCATTTTGCCAACCAATAGGAGGAACCAATGAAAGATCTGACCGACGAAGAATATGACGCGCTGGACGAACTGTACACCCGCACCACCCCTGAGCTTTCGGGCAAACCCGGCTACTATACCACCCATATCATGCCCCTGATTAAGGAGCGGCTGGCTCGTGAGGCGGATGAGACGATTCGGGTGGACCGTCTGACCATCCAGTGGCTCCACGCCAAGGCTGAGGCTACCCACAAGACCCCCGCCGAAATCATCGGCGAGCTGGTGCGTAAAGAACTGGCTTCCGCTTCCTAGTCTGCGGCTTGCCTTTTTCGACCCGTTCATTCCTAATCCCCCATTCCTCACTAATGATCTGCACACATAAAGGAGCGGCAAGAATAGGGGGTGCAACAACTTTTTCCGGGTAAACGGAGGATCATATGATATACTGAGAATAGCCTTTAGGGAGGGGCTATCAGATGGAAAACAAGGAACAATTCACGGAAAAAGCAATAGCGGCGATGGCGGAACGGGTAAAGGAAAATGTACAACTATTCGCGGAGGTAGAGGAACGGCGAGGCTTGAACATAGATAACATCGAGGCGATGTGGGGAACGGTGAAAA
>BNUY01000345.1 GCA_025997715.1 Spirochaetia bacterium | reverse complement strand
GGAAACCTTAGGGACTCCCATGATTCCGAAAAAAACGGCTCCATCCAGGAATTGGGCCGGGAACATTAGGCATGTTTCAAGAATAGGGCTGCTTGAGACTTAGTTTTCGGACGGTCTGGGGGGGGGCAGGTTCTGGAAGCTCTTTCGCTGCCATTCAGCACAGATGCGGGCAGGAACCCCGGATGATGGATTGATGGTCAGGATATAGGTTTTTACGGTTTTTCTTCGTTGGACGACAAACGGTCTTTGTGGTTTGGACATGGCTTTCCCCTGTCGAGAATAATAACTGCACAATAATTGCACAGTGCCATGCGATTCACTATTTCTAACTGCGGTCATTCTTCGTAATTCATTACAACGTAACGAATTACCTTTTGCGTCTGGAGGGACTCGAACCCCCTACCTACGGATTCGAAGTCCGTCGCTCTATCCACGTGAGCTACAAACGCATGTTTCTTCTATGATAGCGTTTTCTCCGGTAACTATCCGGCGCTATTCATATGTAGACGTTGTTATATTAGTTTATAGCGTTTATTGCGTCAATAGAGGTACATAGGAAAAATCCCCTTAACCACCCCTCCGATTACGCCGATATTCAAGGCGAGGTATGGTATGACGGAATATTATAATGAATGTGCATCTATCCTAAAGCAGGAACTTGAGATGCTGAAACAGATACAGGTCCTGCAGGGCCAGGTCAGAAACGCGATACGCAGCCGCCAATGGATTGATTTTGAGGGGCATCTCAGTTCTTTAGCCTCCATTGGCGATGAATTTGAGGTCCTGGACCATGAGCGGGTGCAGATTTTTACCGTTTTTTGCCGGAAAATGGGCTTTAACCATGAAGAGGGGCTAGGGTTCTATGCCTTTGCCGCCCATCTGCCTGAGCAGGAACGGCGAGAACTGTCCGACCTCTACCGGAGTATCAAGCTGGAGACCATGGGGGTACAGTTTACCAACGAGTCCCTGACGAATTACCTCGACGAAACCCAGGCTGTGGTAAGCGGCTTCCTGGAAGCGGTGTTCCCGGAACGCAGGGGAAAGATTTATAGCCGGCGGGGAACCCAGGTTTCCCCTGATATGCGGAGTATGGTACTGAACCAGACTTTTTAGGAGGATAAGATATGACATCTACCTTTTCGGGTATTGAAATAGGAAAGCGGGGGGTTGTTGCCCATCAGCAGGCGCTGAATACCACGGGGCATAACCTTTCCAATGCCTCCACCGAAGGCTACTCCCGGCAGCGGGTGGAGATGTCTGCCTTTGAGCCCATCTACCTGCCCGGCCTGAACCGGGAGGAAACCCCGGGCCAACTGGGCCAGGGAACGGTGATCGAGCGGATCGAGCGGATTCGGGATCAACTGCTGGACAAGCGCATCATTGCCCAGGCTTCCGGGGAGGGCTACTGGAGTACCCGTGACCCCTATGTGCGGATGATGGAGCAGCTTTACCTGGAGGTGGGGGATAATTCCATGCGGAGCCGTATGGACGCAATAAACGCTATAAACTAATATAACAACGTCTACATATGAATAGCGCCGG
>BNUY01000344.1 GCA_025997715.1 Spirochaetia bacterium | reverse complement strand
CCGCAGAGAAGGATTTACGGGCGGTCACCGGGACTTTGACCGGCGGCTTTTACCTCACCGGGCAATAAACACCAGCATCGCCGCAAGGTTATCCTCATCCGCCCCGCGGCTTGACCGCCGGGTATCGCTAATCCGTACAAGCCACAGGCCGCCGTGGTCGATCTTGAAAATCACTTCCCCATTGGCGCCGGTCCGTGCGGTTTGCGCGTAGGCATTCGCCGTTTTGTAGTCGTAGTAATCATAGGTTGCCGAAACCTCGGCGTTTGCCAGGGGCTGCCCCTGGTACAGCACCCGGAACTTTGCCCTGGTAAACGACCCCGGCTTTAGTTTTGCGGGATTGTCCAGCGGGATAATCTCCAGTTCGTGGCCCAGGGGCGCGGAAAAGCTCGTATCACCGGCGGCGGGATTCAGGTAGAGCTTTGAATACTTGGCAAAATATTCCACCCGGGCAATAGTTTTGCCCGGATGTGCCGCCGCTATCTCCGCACGCGTGCCATCCGCATAACTGCCATCGGTAAAGGTCCCGTAAAACCCGCCCAGCCGGTTACCCACCACGATGACCGGGGTATTATCGGTAAGGCGGTAACGGGTCTCGTACCACACGCGGCCGGCGTTCCGTTCCAGCGGAAGGCTGCCCCCCGCCTTTTGACCGTTCTTAACGATGTACACCTCGTTTACCTCCGCCGGTTCAAGTTCCTCCCCCACAGTAAAGTAGTGGGTGGAGAGGGCATTAAGCTGAACCGTGTCCCCCGCTTTATACTCCCTTACCTCATCGGGCATCACAAAAAACTCATGACCCCACACCGTTGCTGTCATCATTACGGTCATCAGAAATCCGCATACTAGTATCGCTCTCAATTTTATAACCTGAAAATACATGCCAAACATCCTGTTATAGTGGTAAAATCCACCTTGTACTCCGATTCGTTAAAGTCGAAGAAGCCGCCAATGCCAAGCTCCAGCGTAAAATGTTCCGAAGGGCTCAACTCAAAAGCTACATTCCCCCCAACCGCGCCGGCCGGAGTTACCTGCCAACTACTGCCGGTATCATCGGTCCAGGCATCCCCCTTCTCGCGTTTTTTTGTCTCCACCCGGAGAATATCAAACCGGACACCGGTTACCACGCCGATTTTGGGGGTGATCTGATAGTGCAGCGCGGCTTCCAGAATCGGGGCAAAGCCGAAATAAAACATTCGCTCACCGCCGAAAATATCAAATTGAAGTTGCGGGCGGGCTTTCAGGGTAAGCTTTTCCATTACAGACAGTTGGGCCGTCCAGTAGAGGTTCAAGAGGTTATCTATACCGCTATACGGTTTTTCGTCAAGGCCGATTGAAAGCTGATAATCCGCCGCAAATCTCCCGTAAGCCGCCTCCAGTTTGATTCCCAGTTTCGTGTTATTAAAGGATGGCACACCGTCCTCTGTGGACGCACCGTCCTCCGCATCCGGATCTTCTGCATTCGTATCCTCCGTTCCATAGCCGCCCCATGACATTCCCACGCTTACCTTTGGGCTAAACATTCCAAACTGCCTACCCCATTGAA
>BNUY01000343.1 GCA_025997715.1 Spirochaetia bacterium | reverse complement strand
AACGCGCGTTTTATGAGTTTCCATATTGTTCAAAGGGAGTTTGTCGATGATGGAAAAGGCGGCATGAGTATTGCTGTTTATTATATCATAGATATATATGAACGGGACGGTGACACGTATTATATTGTAGGAACAAATAACTATTAAGGCATGGTAGTGCGATGAAAAGGATGCTCTGCGTGCTGGCGCTGTTCGGCGTATTATTTGGAGCCTATGCGCAAACCTATTATACCGGTGACGGCGGAAAGGGAATCCGTATCGCCGTAGTGCCGCCCGAGGGGAAGGGCCTTGATGCGAACGAAACCTGGATGCCTGCGTTGGTACAGGGTATGCTCATCACGAACCTTACCCGGTATTCGGCCATGACCGTGGAAGAAATAGACACAATCCCTGCGGAGGTAACGGGCTATTATGGAAATGCCGCCAATGCCCCGTATATCCTGACGGGGGTTATCTTAAAAACAGGGAATACCTATGTTCTGCAACTGGCGGTTGTACATGCGGAAACAGGGGAACGCCGGGCATCCTACCGGAGTATGAGTACCACTGCCGCCCGCTTTGAGAACGGGGACACGGTTAACGATGCTGTCCCGGCGCTCCTTTCCCAACTGGGGGTAACCCTTACCGATGCGGGAAAGGCCGCATTGGAGACGTCAGGCAAATCGGCAAAATCCCAAACCGCCCTGGCAAAGGGTATTATCGCCCAGCGGAACGGAAATGCGCTGGAAGCCCTGTCCTGGTATATACAGGCGGCGGACGCAGACCCCTCTTCGGCGGAAGCGGCGGAACGGCTTACTAACATTACCGCCGCTATTTCCGGCAACACTACCGGCGCGGCGGCCCGGAATGATGCGGCGGATATTGCATGGCGGCGGAACTGGATCGCCCGGCTGACGGAGTGCGAGCAGTATTATGCGGCTTATATGAGCGCGCCGCCGCCGTTTAACCTGGTGTACTCTCCCGATCTGCAGCCCGGCAGGATTGATTACCTACGGGAAACCGTGCCCTTTATCGTTACGGTGAGCCTCGTCCCCGATCAATCCTGGGTTGAAACAATTACCAAAGTAGTCAATACGGTACAAACAGGCTTGGCCGCTACCGGCAGGGCTGCTGCCTGGGGGCTTGATTGGCCTAAGAAAAGCGCCGATCCGGCGGCGAAATCAGCGCCCTTTACGGGGCAGAAGGGCAGCGTTTCCGCCTCGGTAGAACTGGTTAATGAAAATGGCCTAACCATAGGCAGCCAGGGGATTCAGTTATCCTATGAATGGGTTGTTAGTCTTGATGGATCCTGGATACGGATAACGCCCAGGACGGATAAATATAAAACGGTCACCTTCCCCCCGGTACGGGCGAATGTAATTACCGACAAGCTGTCCTTCAAAATTTCAGGAAACAGCCGGATCACTATTGCGGCGGATACCGACTACTACCTGCAGCCGCTGGTGGATAATCTAGTCCCCATCTGCGGCGGCGCCTTTACGATGGGAAGCCCCCTGTCGGAATATCGCCAGGACGATGAAACCCAGCACCGGGTAACGGTGAG
>BNUY01000342.1 GCA_025997715.1 Spirochaetia bacterium | reverse complement strand
AAGCAGCTGTGCTCCTACACGGACGTGGTTTTGCTAATGGTATTACATATGCCAGCCAGATTCAGCTGGGACTGATTCAAAATATGGATTCTATCGAAAAAACAAGGCCACCGTATACGGATTCAGGATGTAAGCATAATTTGGAAGATTTTACGAAAATTTACGATTTTTTGGTAATAGGCCCCGCTTTATGGAACAGAGCCAATAAAAAGTTTTTTAGCGGGCTTCAAGCAGGGCAATACGCCGGTTTGCTTCGGCAAGAGCTTGTATCGCCTGATCCCGCTCGGCGCTTATGGTCTGCACATCCGGTTTCAGTTTGTTTTTCTTTTCTTTTGGGGGCCGAAAGTAGAAGAAGTCAAGCTCATCTATAGGCAACATTTCGCCGTCGGCGGTAACCACCGTGGCAGACAACAGGGAAGCTGCGGCACAGACAAACGTGTCAGCCAGGGACATGTCGTAGGTGATCTTAAAACGGCCCGCTTCCCGGATAAGGGGGATGGAAACATCATTGGTGATCTCTAAGGATCTTCTGGGCAGCTTCCGGCCCATCATCCCGCCGTACCCCGTAGTACACCTCAAGCAGATTGACGATGTGTATCAGCAGCAGAATGTCCCCCGCCTCGGCCTCAATAGCTTTCGTAATGGAAATAACAGAAACGGATTGTAGAAACGCTAATGCGCGTTCTTTTTCGGCGGCGCTGATGCCGGGAAATGCCAATATCTCCATCCTGGTAATAAAGCTGATGAGCCAACGGCGCCCGGCAAACCGGGTATCAAGGTCGATAAAGCCAGGAAGCTTATTGATATATTTGATGACAACATTCGTGTCAAAGACAACCCTGGTTTCAGAAACCTCAGCCGGGCAAGGAACTTCAGTTCCATTCATCCCGCGCCCTCCGTTGGAATTCCATACCGTCAATACCGCCGAAGAGGGGCGGGCCTTCCCGGCATTTTCTCCGCAGTTCCGCAATGTACGTACGATACGCCGGGTTGGTACGCTCCCGTTCGGCCTTTTCCTCGACTTCCTTCATTATGGCCATCGTTTCGGGATCAAGGGGAGGGGGGGTATAACCGGGAGGAGTGTCTTCGGTACAAGTCTGCTTAGGCTTGTGGAGTCTGGCCGGTTTAGAAAAGGGCTTGATAAAGACTTTGATCTTCGCCTTCCCCGCCGGAACTTCCTGCGGCAAGTCAAGTATCAGCCGGTGATCGGCCAGTATTTCGATAGTCTGTTCTATGGTCATAGGGAACCTCCAAAGGTAAGGAACGTTAGTTTAATCCCTAACTCCGCTATGATATACCCCGTCTATTAATCCCCCTCTTCATTCAGGTCCGGTTTTGGCAATTTTTGCCTTTTTTAGCGGTTTTTTGCAAAAAACCCTTGTAATTATTTCTAATCCGGGTTATTATTTAAACACCCTATATAGGGTGTTTGTACCGGAGGTTATATTTGAGTCTGCCAAACTGGGTTTTGCCCTTCAAAGAGCCGCATACCGAAATAAAGTTTCTGAACGGCCGTTATTATAAATATTCGGTCAGTTACCAATACGTGCCGG
>BNUY01000341.1 GCA_025997715.1 Spirochaetia bacterium | reverse complement strand
GATTACTGGGAGCTTTAACGAAAGCATAAGCGAAAAGGGCCGCTCCAGCGACAAAAAGAAACTCGGAAACCTTAGGGACTCCCATGATTCCGAAAAAAACGGCTCCATCCAGGAATTGGGCCGGGAACATTAGGCATGTTTCAAGAATAGGGCTGCTTGAGACTTAGTTTTCGGACGGTCTGGGGGGGGGGTAAATGGCATTGCCGTAAACATACTACACACTTTGTGCCGGTGCTTCATAAAAACGAGTATACATTGAAATTCTTGAACCGCAACAAAAATTTACTTGAAAAACATAGGATATTGCTTTAATAATTGGTTATGACAGAATCAGGGTGGGTGATTTGATGGCAAAAATAACGATGAAGGATATCGCGGACAACTTGGGACTCTCAATCAATGCGGTTTCCCTGGCGCTCAATGACAAAAAAGGGGTAAGCGAGGAGACCCGGCTGCGGGTATTGGAAGCCGCCCAAACCCAGGGCTACCTGGACACGAAGTACAACTATTCCCGTATCTTCGGCAGCTATCATATTTGCGTACTCATCAGGGATGAATATTCGAGGGATGCGGAATTTTATGGGGAGATCCTTCATTCCATTATCAAGGAAGCCAGAAAATGCGGCTATGACGCCCTTGTCCAGTATTTTGATGATGAAAATCCGGCCATCCCCGACTATATCACCGCCCGTCGGGTTTCGGGAATCATCATACTGGGGAAAATTTCCACCCCCAATGTTGATGCGCTAAGAGCGTTCAATCTGCATATTGTGGTGATTGATCACTCCCCGCGGTCATGCAAAATGAACTGTATCCTGACTGATAATATTTCCGGCGGATTTATGGCCGCCAATTATCTTATTCATTCAGGCTGCACCGAGATTGGTTTTGTGGGCGATCTGTCCTATGCCCTCTCGGTAAAGGAACGGTATTACGGTTTTTTGGAAGCCCTCACCCAGGGAAACATCATAACAAGTGAACAACCCGATATATACGTGCAAAAATACTCCCTGATGAACCGTGTAGAATCCTATAACGAAAAACTCACCGAGGTCTTGAATCAAATGCTCTCCAGGATGAAGGACCTGCCCCAGGCGTATTTCTGCTACAATGATCAGACCGCATTCGCGTTGATGCATGTATTACAGGAAAAAGGTATCAGGATACCCGGTGAAATATCAATTATCGGTTTTGATAATACTACCTGGGCGGAACGGGTCAGCCCTCAACTTACGACGATTAGCGTCAACCGGGAACTCATGGGCCAAAAGGCGGTACGGAGGATCATCCGTCTGATCAAGGAAGAGGATCAGGAAATTGAACATACCGTCTTGGGGGTTGAATTGGTGGTGCGGCATTCGGTTAAAACCTCTTGACGCCATAGCGGCTATCTTGACATCCAATGTCAAATCAGCCGAAACTTATCCTATGGCTTATATCAAACGTCATGCGGAGCAAACAATCCGGGAATTGGCCGCCATGTTCGGCGCCGTCCTGGTAACCGGCGCCCGGCAGGTGGGAAAAACGACCCTCCTCAAGCAGGTAACCGAAAATACACCGG
>BNUY01000340.1 GCA_025997715.1 Spirochaetia bacterium | reverse complement strand
AGTAGCACACCCAACCAAAACCATTCCTAACACCAGCACCATTGCCAGCATTCCTACAAGTAATTTCTTCTTCATAAGAAACTCCTTAAAAAGTATTTAACAATCATAGGATTGTTATTTTTAATAAGAGGGATGCCCCCTCATTATTCCAAAGTAAATTAATCCAGTTGCTTTTCCTTAACCGAAAAAGCCTTTATATCTTCCTCATTGTCAATCAATACCTTACTTGTCCTTTGAACCTTTAAGAGCGTTTTTGCAGTTTCCAAAACCTCTTTTTGCCTATCAGTATTCAAACCAGAGAAAACCTGACCAAAATTGTCATCACCACCCTTGACTTCCATTCTCATTATCCTTTAATTCAAATTGACGTGCAAGTCAATAATAACTTGCAATGCAACTTTTTGTCAAGCCCTATCTGGCATAAATTGCTTTTTTAGATTATTTTTAAAGTAGGGGTCAAATAATGGCGGGGTCTTCACTACGGGAACGATTAAGAGCACTTAGAAAGGCTTTGGATGTCAATCAAAAAGAGTTTAGCAAGGGTATATTCCTCAGTAGCAGTTTTTATGCCCAAATAGAAAGTGGGACCAGAAACATCAATGACCGAATATATGAATTAATAAGTCAAAAATACAATGTCAATAAAGACTGGTTAAAAACAGGGAAAGGGGAGATGTTTGAAAGTCCTCCTCCCAATATGAACTTGGAACAAATTATGGCGATTTATGAGGAACTAAACCCATTGTTTAAGAAATATATAACACTTCAAATGAAGCAACTTTTAGAAGTCCAAAAAGAAGAAGAAAAACAAAATACTAATCCCCCCGCTCTGCGTGGGGATTGACTTAAAACCCCTTCCAGGCTGTTCTGGTGACCTTATATTCAATTCTTTGGGGCTAAATCATACTTTCCCACCATCCCCTTGAATTCGGGGGCTTGTGACTAATCCTCAATCAAAATCTAATATGTTCCTTGACAATAAGTATAGAACTGGTATAGAATTAAGCATATTTTGATTAAAGGAGCATTGAATTAATCTACCAGTTTTCTACCATTGGAAAATATGTTGTTGTAATTCTTTGTAGCATAATGAATTATGTATGTGGCCCACTTTTTCAAGTCTTCTTGGCCGCATCAAGCTAATTCTTTATGGTATAAGGAATTAGCTTTTCTTTTGAGGCTAAAAAGGTAGCAAAAAGCCCCCGGGATAGTTAATTAACGGGCGATAGTCATGACTTTTCCACAAGCTTGGAACGGTACTTTTCCATTTCCCAATTGTTGATAAAATCTATCTTGTCCCTCGGCATAAAGCGTGGGCCCCCAAAGCTTTCCGAATAGACCGCGATTTTTGCGGTATCGGTAAAGAGTTCAAGCGCCAGGGACGCCGTTTTTTCCGATGTACCTATGCCGAAAATTCCCCTGCCCTGAGCTGCGGCAATCTTCGGCGCCCGCCCTATTTTGTCGAGGTGGCGTTCCCATGCATCCCGCACCTGAGCCTCAAGCCCCTTAGTGTCGTCAATGGCAATAAACAGGGGATCGCTGCCGGAATAGACGATATGATCCGGG
>BNUY01000339.1 GCA_025997715.1 Spirochaetia bacterium | reverse complement strand
GGCCTGAATCCTGGATATGGATTCCCGACGCAAAGGGACCGAAGCCTGAACGTTTTGTAAGTGAGCGGCTTTCAGGTAGCGTGTATACCCATATCCCGGTGGAAACGCCGGTATTTTCCGATTTCGGCACCTTGGGCGGCTACCTCGCGGTACTGGTCTTCGTGTTTTTCATGGGTTTTCTGGCCATCTTCGCCGAGCCCGCCCTGGCCGCCACCGCCGTCAACGTGGAGGAGATGACCACCGGCACCTTCAAGCGTTCCAAGCTGGTGATGATCGCCGCCGTGGGCGTGGGAATCGGCATGAGCCTGGGTTTTGCCCGGGTGCTGTTCAGCAATATGCTGCCCACCGGGGGCATCCACCTCTCGTGGATACTGGCCCCCTGTTATACGCTGGCCCTGATCCTCACCGCCTTTGCGCCGAATGATTTTTCTTCGATTGCTTGGGACGTGGCCGGTATAGCCACCGGGCCTATCTCGGTGCCTATCATTATCACCACCGGCCTGGGCCTGGGTTCCGATTCTCTCCGCGCCGATGGGGCCTTCGGCATCGTGGCCACCGCCAGCGTCATCCCGATTATCACCATCCTCGTGTCCGGCATTCTGGACAATCTGAAATCCAGGCGGGTGCTGGAGAAGCAGGGGGAATCGTATGCAAACTGAGCTTTCCTGCATCATCTGCGTCATTGATGTGAACATAACCGGACTGCTGGATCAGGTCCTTGCCGATCTGAGCCTGGCGGAAGTTTTTATTCAGCGGGCCAAGCAGATGTCCCTGGAAGACAAACGGGGCTTTCTGGGGCTGCATCCTACCACCAAACTTGATGAAAGCCGGGCTTTAATTTACCGCTTTTATGTACCGCCCCAGTTTGAACAGGGGGTGATGCGCCGGGTTGCCGAGGTCACGGATCTGAAAATAGGCGGCCGGGGCTGCATTTTTGCCCAGCGCATTGTCCAGTGGCGGGGGATGTCCAACCTGTTCGACGAGAAAAAACTTGAGGCCCTCTGCGGCGCGGAAAACCATCTGCCCCCCGAGAGTCATATCCTCATCTGCTGCACCGTGCCACGGGGCATGGGGGATTCTCTTTCCACCGCAGTGCTTGAGCTGGGGGTCTGTGTGCCGGTGGTGTTCTTCGGCAGCGGGGTGGGGCTTCGGGACAAGCTGGGCTTGCTGCGGATAACCGTACCGGTGGAAAAGGAAATCATCTGGTTCCTCGTGCCCCAGTCCGATGCGGACCTGGTGGAAAAGACCCTCATCCCCCGTGCGCGGCTTGACGTTCCCGGCCACGGTTTTTTGTACAAGATCTCAGTCCATGCCCCGGTGGTGAACCTTCGGGTACGGCAGGGCAAGCGGCTCCATGCGGCCACCATGGAGCAGGTCATCTCCGCCATGGACGAGGTCCGGGGCTCCAGCGACTGGCGGCGGCTTGGCGCCCGGATAAGCGGCGCCCTGAGGGCAGGTAAAGATAAAAGTAACGCTACCAAGGGCCTGTTCTTTATCGGCGAGGAGGAGGAAGTCGAACTGTTCCGGCAGACGGCCATGGAGAACGGCGCCCGCGGGGCGACCCTGAAC
>BNUY01000338.1 GCA_025997715.1 Spirochaetia bacterium | reverse complement strand
GCGTGTTCCCATATCTTTTACTTGAAAGACCCTGTTTTTATCATATTCTGAAAGCCGACTTCCATCTGTTCCGGCAAGATCGACGCGATCAAATACCTGATTATTTGAATCGACATAAATCAATTTCGCCTTTTCATTGCTGCTATCCCACGGTTCTTTATCCGCCACATTCTCATCCTTTCCATGTATGGATAGCCCCATCCTAACATAGACGGTCCTCTGGTGTCCATTCTTGTCAATAATGACCTTTCTGGTAAGCTTCGACCTTAATGTAAAATGGCAAAGTTTTGCTTTACAGATGGGCCTTGGGGGTGTATAATGCTTCAATAATATCAATTTTGAGATTTTGGAGCGGCAAAATGTTCAATTTCTTCAGAAAAAAGCAAAAAAATGATAGTACATTCAATATTCTAGACCTTAATTCATGGAAACTTGCGTCTACTAAATCGTTTCTTTGGAATAATAAGACACTCCCGGATAAAGACGGAAACCCTCTTACAGAGTATGACATTATGAATCTTTTCCACTCTATATTTGCCTTTCTTGAACGGAATGGCGATATAGTCCCACTGGAAAAGAAGATCGATGCCATTAAGAGAAAACTTGACGGTATGGAAAAAGTCCAAGATGATCCCGAATATTATATTAGACAGAAAGCAGAAAAAGAAGCAGAGGATGATAAAAAAATACCAGATGGGTTATTTAACCCACGAGACCCGAAAACATACCAATTCGCTAAACATAAGCCTTTAATTATTGATGGTGTCCCAATTTACAGTGAAATGTACAAGGATGATATACCAATTAGAGAAACGGTAACTGAAAAACACTTTGCCGAATCGACTTCAGGGAAGTTAACATTTGAGCTAAAAAATAACCCTGACCTTAATGTACAAGAATATATTGATCGTCATATCAAAATGAAACTTGATATTTGTTCCCCAATGCCTCCAAAAGTGAAAACAGCAGGCGGTTATGGCTTTACCGTAGCGCAACTAGAAGTTCTAGGCGATCTTTCTGATAAAGTCTTTGAAGCAATCGGAAAAACCATGACCAGCGGTATGAGAGGCGGTAAGCTCAAACAGGCACTTTTTAATGCTCATGGGAGCCTTAATAGAGACTGGTATTTTCTTGTTGAATTGCATGATATAAATATCGCATGGGAAAAGCGTGTGATGTGGGATTTTTTGGTTGGTTATGAATTTGAAACAAAAGAAGAGGTTTATGAATGTTATAATTCCATTGAATATCTGAAATCTTACCCGGATATGAAGGAAGAACTTATTAAAAGCGCTCTTGAACAATTTGAAACATAGGGGGAATTGTTATGAAAAGGTTTATTGTTCTTGGTCTGGTTATGTCTTTTTGCTTGGTTGGATGCCATCGCTATTCATTTGTTGAAACAAACAATGGGCTTTCGGTCTTTTTAGATGCGGTTGCAGGGAAATTGATTTATGTCGATTCAAATAATCAGGTATTTGATCGCGTCGATCTTGCCGGAACAGATGGAAGTCGGCTTTCAGAATATGATAAAAACAGGGTCTTTCAAGTAAAAGATATGGGAACACGC
>BNUY01000337.1 GCA_025997715.1 Spirochaetia bacterium | reverse complement strand
CGTCCGGACCTCTTCTGGTATAACCCTAACATCCACCCCTATACGGAATACCGCTCCCGCCGGGACACGCTGGTCAAATTTGCCGGAGATGAAGGGTTGACGCTTAACCTGGAGGATGAATACGGCCTGCGCTCCTTCATAGCCGGGGTTTATGGGGTTAACGAAAGCGGCGGCGGCCGATCCCGCTGCGCCTACTGCTACCGTACCCGGCTGGAAAAAACCGCAGCCTTTGCGGCGGAACATGGCTACGAATATTTTTCAACAACCCTGCTTATCAGCCCGTATCAGAAACACGATTTTGTCCGGGGGATTGGTGAGGAAGCGGCGGCAAGGTACGGGGTGCAGTTTTTCTACCGGGATTTCCGCCCCGGCTTTCGGGAGGGCCAGAAGCAGGCCAGGGAGCGGGGCTTTTATATGCAGAAATACTGTGGGTGTATTTTCAGCGAAGAGGAACGTTACTTAAATAATGGATAAGAAAATCGGCCAACTTTTTTCCATGATATCAGATGCCCGTCACTGTATCGCCCTGACCGGTGCGGGGATAAGCACCCTCTCCGGCATCCCCGATTTTCGCGGCAAAAACGGCCTGTACACGGCGGGGCTTCCCCAGGAATTCCTGGATAAATATCCGCCGGAAGTTCTCGCACTATATCTGTCGGGGCTGCCGGGGGAACTAAAGTTCCCTGGGGAAAAAGTTTTCGACATTGATGAATTTGAAAAAGACCCCTCGTATTTTTATACAAACGCGGGGCCCATGGTGTACACGGTGCATGAGAAGGAACCTTCAATCGTGCACACCTGCCTTGCGGAACTGGAACGGCGGGGTATGCTCAAGGCGGTGATTACCCAGAACATCGACTTCCTCCACCAGAAGGCGGGGAGCCGCCGGGTGATCGAAGTGCACGGTTCCCCAGGGATGCACTACTGTCTCCGCTGCGCCGGTATCCGGGTAGGTTACGCCGAGGCCGCAGCGTTAGTAATGGCCGGTGATATGCCCCGGTGTCCCCATTGCGGCAGGGTCCTGAAACCGGCGATCACTTTTTATGGCGAAAATCTCCCGCTGGAGGCACGCCGGGAAGCGGAAGGGGAAGCCCAGGACGCAGATTTGCTGCTCATCCTTGGGTCCAGCCTTACGGTGATGCCCGCCGCCGCCATTCCCCGGACCACATTACAGCGGGGAGGCAGGCTGGTTATCGTCAATGATATGCGGACGCCATTGGACGATGATGCGGCGCTGCGGTTGTGGGATCTGGGGGAGGTGTTTACGGGGCTGGGGGAAAAATGTGCGCAGTATAGGTGATGCCCGTGCGGCCTACCGGTCGCCTGCCTCCCCCGCATGGCGGACAAACATGGCCTGGATTTGCGGGAATTGGCCCAGGCCTTTGAGCACCGGCGTAACGGAATAGCCCTTGGCGCTTAAAATTGATTTCCATGAATCGTCATCGTCGCCGGCCATATCGTTGTTGGCGTGGTCACCGGCTGCAATCATCAGCGGTTCGAGCACAACTTTTTTCACATTCGTTTTGGCAATGTCCGCAATCACCTCATCCAGAGCAGGCTTGGCATAGACCGTGCCGATGTAGTAATTCTGTATGCCCTTC
>BNUY01000336.1 GCA_025997715.1 Spirochaetia bacterium | reverse complement strand
ATGAAGGATGAGCAAAAACACCCCCGAGGGCATTGTGCTTGCCGGTTGTTTGCGATATTTACAGCTGCGGGGGATTTATCACTGGCGAAACTCCGTAGGTGCCGTTCGCATGGGTCCGGGGCGGTTTATGCACTTTGGGCTAAAGGGCAGTTCCGATATCCTGGGCATATTCTCCCTGGGGGCCGGTTCCTCTGTATTGAGTGCAAGGCCCCGGAGGGCGGCCGGCTTTCCCCGGAGCAGAGACAGTTCCTTGACGATGTGAAAACCCTGGGTGGTTTGTGCCTGGTGGTAAAGGACTGGAAAGAGATTGACAGCGCCCTCCGGGAAGCCGGATATATTTCCGAGGGGCCGTTATTCAACAGCGAGGGAAACAGCGCCGGTTAAGGCGTTCATATATTTTTTGTGGAGGATTTACATGGCTGAAATAAAATTTTCCTACCTCATACCACCGAAAAGCATTGGTGAGTGGGTTATAGACTGTGTTCTCAATGAGCATTATTCCTTTGGCAATTCCGTGACGGAGATCCCCATTGAGGACGGATCGGTCGTTTCGGATCATGTCCGAGAAAACTCCGATGAAATACAGATAAAGGCATTTATCGGCAATACGGAATTTATCGAGATAAAAAGCCAGGCCGACTTGCCCGATGCGGCTCCCGGAGATCCTAAAGGACGCATCCGTGCCGCCTATCAGGAATTACTTCGATTGAAAAGAGAACGGCAGCCGGTGGATGTGGTATTAGGCCTTGATACCTTCCATGACATGATAATCACCACCTTCGACATAGACCGGGATGTGGCTACCGGTGCGAATCTTCCCTTCGACATGTCGTTCAAGAATATCAAAATCGTAAAGAGCGAAAAAACAACTATAAACTCATCAACGGCGCCAGCCGGGGATCAGACCGCAGGGATTGCACATATGGGTACCGCTGGAACAAACAAAGTTGATCCGGCTAGTGATCGGGCAAAAGAAGAATGGCGCCAATCTGTTGAAGAGGGAATGACACCCAAATGGGCCTATGAAGAAAAATGGGGGGTACCGTATCCGCAATGAAAAAAGCAACTGCCAAGGGAATTGCTGATGAACTTTTCACCGAATCAAAAAATAATTATGAGGCAATCCAGTTTCTTGAATCCCTGGAGAATCCCACGATGATCAAGGACCGAAAAACAGCAATATGGGCTTGCAAGATAATTAAGTTGACTTTACGCCGATGTCTGGGCGTAAAAGAAGGCTGCGTTTTAGACCTGCTTCTACTTAGGGTCCTGGATTACATCGAGAGCGGGGAAGCCAGGTGAGGATAAAAAACCGGGCACTGGACGGTGCCCGGCTATGGTGCGGGGGGAGATGTTGCCACCTCAGCCTCGCATATTGAATATACTACATATCGGTCGCCCCTGTCAGGTGGCACGGCCAGAATTTAGAGAATTAGGCCCATGGGAGGGCTTGGGAGGATTTATGGAATTGACGAGAGAATGCCATGAGGACATGGCCAAGAAAAGGAAACGTAATAAACCGGCAAGAAGGGGAGTTCCGGAAGACAGAGAAAAATGGCTCAAGCATTTCTTTGACAACGCTATCCGGAAGGGCGTAAAAGTTACCGGAATAATCCAGC
>BNUY01000335.1 GCA_025997715.1 Spirochaetia bacterium | reverse complement strand
AGCCGGTATGCGGTGGAATGAACGGTGTGCTCAACATATGCTGACCCTTTGCGCGAGAGCCGCCAGCAAGATCGGATTCCGCCTACGGCCAGCAGCCTAATTTACCCGGAAAAAGTTGTTGCACCCTTCCGGCGCTTTTGCCGCTTCAACGGTATACAAGGCCGTTGTTACCCTGACGGCACAACCTGGCTATACCCTTACCGGCGTTGCGGCGAACAGCTTTACGCACTCAGGCGCAACAACCGTAACCAATGCGATTAACAGCGGCACGGTAACCATCACCTTCCCGGAAACCACCGCCACTGGGGTGCTTGACCTGGTAACCGCCCTTAACCTGACCACCCTGGTAACGGCCCCGGTTACCGGTGCGGCGGCCCAGACAACATTTGACGGAAACACCCAGTACACCGGAAGCATTGCCTGGAAAACCAACACCGGCGGGACTCATAGCGGCGCTTTTGCCGCTTCAACCGTATACAAGGCCGAAGTTACCCTGACGGCAAAAACCGGCTATACCCTTACCGGCGTCGCAGCGGACAGCTTTACGTACACCAGTGCAACCGTAACCAATGCGGCTAACAGCGGCACGGTAACCATCACTTTCCCGGCAACAGCTGCGGCCGATGTCGTTGTTAACGCCCTTAACCTGACCACTCTGGTAACAGCCCCGGCTAAAGCCGCAAGCCCGGTTACCACGGCGATTGATCAACCCCAATACACCGGAAGCATTGCCTGGAAAACCAACACCGGCGGGACTCACAGCGGCGCTTTTGCCGCTTCAACGGTATACAAGGCCGAGGTAACCCTGACGGCAAAAACCGGCTATACCTTTACCGGCGTCGCAGCGGACAGCTTTACGTACACCAGCGCAACCGTAACTAATGCGGTTAACAGCGGCGTGGTAACTATCACCTTCCCGGCAACAGCCGCTGCCACTGCCGATGTCGTTGTAACCGCCCTTAACCTGACCGGTCTGGTAACAGCCCCGGCTAAAGACGGGACTCCGGTTACCACGGCAATTAATGAAACCCAGTACACCGGAAGCATTGCCTGGAAAACCAACACCGGCGGGACTCATAGCGGCGCTTTTGCCGCTGCAACCGTATACAAGGCCGAAGTAACCCTGACGGCAAAAACCGGCTATACCTTTACCGGCGTTGGGGCGAACAGCTTTACGTACACCAGTGCAGCCGTAACCAATGCGGTGAATAGCGGCACGGTAACCATCACTTTCCCGGCAACAGCCGCGGCCGATGTCGTTGTTAACGCCCTTAACCTGACCACTCTGGTAACGGCCCCGGCTAAAGACGGGACCCCGGTTACCACGGCGATTGATCAACCCCAATACACCGGAAGCATCGTCTGGAAAACCAACACCGGCGGGACTCATAGCGGCGCTTTTGCCGCTGCAACCGTATACAAGGCCGAAGTTACCCTGACGGCAAAAACCGGCTATACCTTTACCGGCGTTGGGGCGAACAGCTTTACGTACACCAGTGCAGCCGTAACCAATGCGGCTAACAGCGGCACGGTAACCATCACTTTCCCGGCAACAGCCGCTCCTACCGGCGAAAGCCCGGTGACGGTAAACCTCTGGATAAACGACACCACCATCTTTG
>BNUY01000334.1 GCA_025997715.1 Spirochaetia bacterium | reverse complement strand
AAGCTCGCAAATGGAATTATTTCAACAAATACAAATGCAACCAAAAACCGAGTTTTTGAGGCTTAAGTTGATGATGTTGCGCAAGGCACCGTTTCCGGCACCACAAGGTGAATGTTTACCTCCCGGTTGGGCGGTATATCAATGGTTTTTCGTACGGTCATAGTGAACCTTCTGCACTTAGCATAGGAGAGTTGTGGGATACATACAAGAGGGGATAAAAGAAGAAGGAAAAAGGGGATGCGGATGGAGTATCGTTTAGAAATGATGAAAAACCGGCACATCCTATCCATGTTGCCCTTTCCCGTCCGGCTGACTATAATTATACAAGATGAAGATGTTTCACCTTGTATGGCTGTTCTGCCTGATCCCGGCCCTTTGCTTTGCTCAAATCGGGAGAAGTTTCGATATGGTCCTGGTGGAGGGGGGAACTTTCCTGATGGGAAGCGATTATGGCGGTGAAGAAGATGAAATGCCGGTACATAGGGTAACCCTTCGCAGTTTCTACCTGGGGGTCTGCGAAGTAACCCAGAAGGAATGGATCGCCGTAATGGGAAACAACCCCAGTACCTTTAAGGGCGATGCCCTGCCGGTGGAAACCGTGAGCTGGTATGAGGCGGTGGAGTTTTGCAATAGGTTAAGCCTTAAAGAGGGACTTACCCCCGCATACCACGGGACCGGCGCCGGCATCATTTGTGATTTTAACGCCAATGGTTACCGGCTGCCCACGGAAGCGGAATGGGAATACGCGGCCAAGGGCGGTGTTGGAGCAGAGGAGTTTCCCTTTGAATATGCCGGGGGAAACGATGTCGATGAGGTGGGCTGGTATGAGGATAATAGCGGCGGAACACCCCAGGCGGTAGGGACCAAGGCGCCCAACGGCCTGGGCCTCTACGATATGAGCGGCAATGTATGGGAATGGTGCTGGGACCGGTATGAGCGCTATCCGGCCGGTGACCAGACCGACCCCAGAGGTCCGGCGGGTCCCGCCTCCCCGCAGGGGCGCCGCACGGAGGCACTCCGCACCGATAGGGGCGGGAGTTGGAACCATGGCGCGCAGTTCCTTCGTTCCGCAAACCGGGACGCTTATATTCCTTCGTACCGGTACTGGCTTCTGGGCTTCCGGCTCTGCCGCTCCAGTTTATAAGGGAGGAAAATTTGATGAAAAAGATATCGTGTGTTATATGGCTGTTCTGTCTTATCCCGGCCCTTTGTTTTGCCCAAAGCGGAGCCGCCGCCAATATGGTTCTGGTTGAATGGGGGACTTTCCAAATGGGAAGCTCCACAGGCGAGGCTAATGAACAACCGGTACACACGGTGGTAATGTACAGTTTCTTTATGAGTAAGTACGAGGTAACTCAAGGGCAATGGAACCAGGTGATGGCAAAGGAAAACCCCAGTAATTTTAAGGGTGATACCCTGCCGGTGGAGAGTGTTACCTGGTATGAAGCGCTGGAGTTTTGCAATAGGTTAAGCCTTCAAGAGGGGCTTACCCCGGCATACCGGGAGGTAAACATTCACCTTGTGGTGCCGGAAACGGTGCCTTGCGCAACATCATCAACTTAAGCCTCAAAAACTCGGTTTTTGGTTGCATTTGTATTTGTTGAAATAATTCCATTTGCGAGCTT
>BNUY01000333.1 GCA_025997715.1 Spirochaetia bacterium | reverse complement strand
GGCCTCGGTAATAGAACCGGAGATAACAATCTCTGCCTTTTCGTAGGATTTCCACCGGATCTTGTCCAGGGCTGCGGCAAGGCTCCCCAGGGGCTTCCGGCTGCTCCCTTCGTCCGCGTCATCTCCCTTGACAAGAAACATAGGAGGCGCCGAAGGCGACAAAGGAAGATGAGGGATAGCCAGGTCCCGAAGGGGTCTTTTCTTCCTTCGCGCGCCTTCGGCGCCTTTGCGGTTTTTCCTCTTCCTCTTCTTCTCTTCTTCTATGGATAAGTGATAAGCGAAAGGAGTCTTTGAATGAGTAACTATTCGATAGCGCTAGTACCCGGTGACGGCATAGGCCCCGAAGTGATTTCCCTCGCGGTGGATGTTCTGGACGCGGTGGGGGACAGGTACGGCCATATATTTAACTATGTTGAACTGATTGCCGGCGGCAAGGCCATCGACGCTGCCGGGGAGCCATTGCCGGCGGAAACCCTGGAGGCGGCTAAGCAGTGCGACGCCGTGCTTTTAGGCGCTGTGGGTGGGCCCCAGTGGGATACCCTGCCGGGGCATCTGCGTCCGGAGCGGGCGCTTTTGGGGCTGCGGTCGGGGCTTGGTGTCTATGCTAATCTCCGGCCCGCAGCATTGCTGCCCCAACTGCGGGCGGCATGTCCGTTAAAGGACGAGGTTCTTATTGCGGGTAATAGTGCGGGAAAGCCGGAATTCGATCTGCTCATCGTCCGGGAATTGACCGGGGGGCTGTACTTTGGCGAGCGGGGCCGGAGCGCCGACGGTAATTCTGCCTTTGATACCGAAACCTATTCCAGGGCGGAAATTGATCGGGTCCTCCGGGTAGGCTATTCCGCAGCAAAACTGCGCCGGAAGAAACTCTGCGTGGTGGACAAGGCAAACGTCCTGGAATCTTCTCGGCTCTGGCGGGAGGTAAGCAAGGAAATCGCTCAGGAATATCCTGATATCGAAACCAGTTACCTCTACGTGGACAACTGCGCCATGCAGCTTATCCGCGCCCCCGGCCAGTTTGACGTGATCGTCACCTCCAACCTTTTCGGGGACATCCTCTCCGATGAAGCCTCGGTACTGACGGGCTCCATCGGTATGCTTGCTTCGGCGAGCCTTGCCGGGAGTGGCGGTGCGGCTACTGCGCAAGGCGCTACTGCGCCAGTGATGGGGATATACGAGCCTATCCACGGGTCGGCTCCGGATATTGCCGGTAAGGATATCGCCAATCCCCTGGCGGCGATCCTTTCCGCAGCAATGCTGTTGCGCTATTCTTTCGGCCTGGAAAAGGAGGCCGCCGCGGTGGATGCCGCGGTTAACGCCGCGCTGGATTCCGGGCTGCGTACCGGGGATATTGCGGGCCGGAGCGGAGCGGGGAATACGGAAAAGATTGTCGGTACAATGGAAATGGGAAAAGCGGTGTTGAAGGCATTGGAAGTGATTTAGTCAGGCGGGGAAGGGGGGAATATGAGCGAAATCCAGGAAATTACCATCTATGTTTCTGAAGCGGGAGATGACGCGGACGAAGGGAGCAGCCGGAAGCCCCTGGGGAGCCTTGCCGCAGCCCTGGACAAGATCCGGTGGAAATCCTACGAAAAGGCAGAGATTGTTATCTCCGGTTCTATTACCGAGGCC
>BNUY01000332.1 GCA_025997715.1 Spirochaetia bacterium | reverse complement strand
GGCTTGCCATTCCGCGAAGGTCCAGGCGGCAAAAACAGGCAGTTTGAATGAGATTGCTTCCAACTGCTTCATCGCGTTTTTGAGAGAGCCGTTTATTTTGCTGCGTTTCATATTAATTTCCTGATTACTTAGCGGCAACTTCCATTGCGATGTCGGCCCATTGTTTCAGCCTCATGGGTTGGCTCAATACCGTGCTGATGTCTTTAAAGATGAATTCCAGCGGGCACCCGTAACGGCGGCATATTTCTCTGGTTTCTGCAAGATCCTTTCTGACATGATCGGTATCAAAAGGCGTTACCGCTATAAATGCGGGGTTGGGCTTATTAGAGAATACGTACTTCTTGCCGATTTCTTCGGCGCCCCTTTCTTTTTTGGCCCAGGCGCTCATGGAGATTTTGCGGAGATTGGGGATTTTTCTTACTTCATTCATTTTGCCGTCCAGGGGATCGCAACAGCCGTAATATACCAGACCGAAACGTTTGAAGATGGGTATCATGTAATTGATTTCGTATTCCTCGAACATTGCCGGAGATATGGTAACAAACATTTGGGCCAGGCCGAACATCCAGATATCTTTGAGCCGCGGTTTTTGGGGATTAAAGCCGGGGGCGGGGAGATCATCGGTGAATGCGCCGGTACAGTGTATGAGCGCCTGGCTGTGGCAAAGTACCCCTTGTTCTTCAAGCTGATCTAACATGATCATGTAGCCGTCGGCAATACGTTTAGCCAGAGCGTGCATCATTTCCGGCTTGTCAATGAGACCATAGAGGGCGCCTTCGACGCTCATCCACTGGGCGATTGGGTCCCAAATGGAGATATAGGGATCATACCCCTCTTCGCGCAGGGGCATAATACCATCAAAGATGGAGGAGGCGAATTCCATGCGGCGTTTTGTTTCAGCTGTATCGTGGGTAACTACAGGCATTTTTATTTTTGTCATCACATCATCAATGGTTTCAAACTGGTTTTCGAATTTGTGGCTCATTACTTCATTTGATTCAAAGGTAGCAAGAGTGTGTTCTTCCACCGTCATGCCAAAGGCAGTATTGTGTACCGCCTTGTATACTTTGATAAATGGCTCAACCACCATGTCCACGGGGAAATATTCCCACTGCAACAGTATGCGCCGCAGAGTCCGCTCGTAGTCCCTGCATTCCTTGTCCGCACAGCGCAGGGTAAGTTTATTGTCAATGTTCATTTCATCCCAGCGAACCTGGTCTATGGTTACCATGGGACGTTCGGGCTGTAAGCCGTTGAGTTTACGCCAAAGTCTGCGTTTTTCTTCCTGTACGGGAAGGGCTGCAATTTCCGCTACCCTTGCCGCGAGTTCCCTGAGAATAGTGCGATCTTTTTCATGTACGTTCATGTGTTTCTCCTGTGGATGAGTTAATATTCTATTTGAGCGATTGTCCGAACATTCCGGCGACAAACGATTTCTGAAAAACAAGGAATACGAGAATAGGCGGCAGTACCATGAGTATGCCTGCGGCGCATACTGTTGCAGTGGGAATATTTCCCCGTGGACATGGTGGTTGAGCCATTTATCAAAGTATACAAGGCGGTACACAATACTGCCTTTGGCATGCCGGAGATATGGTAACAAACATTTGGGCCAGGCCGAACATCCAAATAACT
>BNUY01000331.1 GCA_025997715.1 Spirochaetia bacterium | reverse complement strand
CTTCAGTAGAAGAATATATTGTCTCTGTAGCTGAACAGGAAGGATAGATATGTATCAAGTTGAGCCTTCTCATGTATGGTGGGATTGGATTGCAGGGCCTAAACGCATATTGGATTCTATCGTCTCGTTATTGAATGATCAGAAAACGGTTATCATAAAGAGTTCTAATATCCCCATACCGTTCCGATACAGTTTCGACCAACGAATGGCCAAAAAAGTGTAAGATGCCTGGATAGTAATTTGTATTAGCCAAAATCAATTCCAGCTGTTGCAAATGATCCATCTTGAAACCAAGATAGGAAAGCGGCCGTTTGAGAAGATTACGCGCATCGCTTGGTGACAGAGGACGAATGCAGAGCGGTGGCGCCATCTGAGGGAAAAGACCATTTTCCTCAATAGCTGCCCTTGAACGAGCAACATTATGGAGCCCTGCAAATACAAATTTAAAGCTATTTTTTGTCTTGCTTTTTAAATCAAGCAGAGACTGTAAAACAGCAAATCGATTCTTTTCAGCCTGTCTCAAGAATGTATCTGCTTCGTCAATTAATAGCATCAGTTTTTTTATTTGTCCACTCTCAAAGTGACTGCGAAGCTTTGAACAAAGCTGCTCCCATGTCTCAGTGCCAGAAGAAGAAATGGTAATGCCCAATTGTCTCAAATTCACTGTAATAACTCGCAAGGTATCTTTCTCGTTTTTCTCTACCGCATTGATATATACAGCATATTCTTTTTCCCGGGGTCTATGACTTAAACTTTTTGAAACGCATTCAGGATCCTGATGATATATTTTATTATGATAATCTTGGTCAAGCATTGCAGATTGAACAAGTGCTTGAAGCCGAACATGAAAGTATTGTTGCTAAGGATCGACCTGATTGGGAAAAGAACAGAAAGGGTATAGAAAAAAAAGCGAAAGCCGACGAAGAAGAGTTGAAGGCGTCCATGGAATTGGCTTTTGCTTATGGCCGAATAGAAGAACAAGTAAAAGAACGGCTGCTTCAAACAGAAGAAATGCTAAAGTCTGAATTTTGGCGGCACCAAAATTTTGGGCGATTCCGTTACTTTTTATCTCAATTGAAGGCAGAACTGAAAAAACAGGAGGACAAAATAGAGGTACGTTTACAACATAAGCTGCAAACATGCCTTAAAAATATTGCCATAGAAGACCGTCAATGTGACTTGGCCGAAAAAATAGAGCAACTTTTAAAAGATAAAAATTATGCTGTCGTTGAAGAATATATCAATCGATTGGAATCAGGAGAGCGTGTACTTCCAGCAGAAGAAGCGGCAAACGAAACGGATTACTATGAAAATTTTCTGGAAAAACACAGCACTTATTATCAAAAATGCATTGCCTTCAGCGGAGACCCACTTAGAAAACGTGGATTGGATTTTTTACCACCAAATCCATCATGGACTCACCGCCAAATAGAAAGTGCAGAGAAAATTGTTCGTAATTGGCCATGGCGAACCAATCAGGCTAATTCCGGAGAGTTAAAGATATTATTTGAAGAGCTTGGTTTTGAAGTTGAAAACCTGGATCGGAGGATTCATGGAAAATCCGGAGACAATTATGACATATTTGAATTGACGGTAAAACGAGAAGCTTTGAATTTACCCGATTACAAGCACCCAATTGCAAGCT
>BNUY01000330.1 GCA_025997715.1 Spirochaetia bacterium | reverse complement strand
TGCCCTTGCCGCCGATTAAGTTAGCAAGGGTGTTCGCCGCTGTTCTGGCGGCGGCGCCGTTATCCGTGGCGAGGAAGGCATCATAGGCATCGGTGGTGGCGCCCGAATCAACCAGTACCACCTTGATACCGGCTTTGTGCGCCTTTTCAATCACCGGCACCAGCGCATCGGCGCTGAGGGGGGCCAGCATGATAATCTTCGCCTGCTGGGTGATGGCGTCCTCCACCATCTGAACCTGAATGGGGGCGTCCACTTTTCCCGGGGGCGCGTTAAAAATCAGGTTGATATTGCCCAACTCCTTCGCCTTGTCCTCCGCGCCCGCACGAACCTTAATCCAGTGCTCGTTTATCGAATCCATGGTGATAAGGACGACCTTGATTTTACCGTCATCCTTTTGCCCGTTTGCGAACACCGGCATTACCCCGATGAGCGCAACAACCAAAACTAAACCCAACACAATACCTCTCTTCATTTTTTTCTCCTGCATATAACATTAATCCTCTCAAGAGGATTTTTTCCCAAAGCATAGATCCGCCGCGCTAATCCTTGCGTCGAATCTTATCAATGAACACGGAACCCACAATAACAATACCGATAACAATTTTTTGGATGAACGGCGAAACTCCCACAAGGTTAAGGCCGTTCCGCAGCACACCGATGATAAAGGCCCCGATGAAGGTCCCCGAAACAGCCCCTTCACCGCCCATGGTACTGACCCCGCCGATAACCGATGACGCCACGGCGTCCAGCTCGTATCCATCCCCGGCGGCGGGCTGGGCGGAAATAATACGGGCGGCCATAATCAATCCCGCAAAGGCAGCCAGCAGTCCTGAAAAAATATACACCGTCATCAGCACACCCTTTGTGTTGACACCGGAAAGACGGGCCGCCTCATAGTTGCTGCCCGTGGCGTAGATATGGCGCCCCAATTTTGTCTTGGCAAGGATGAACCCAAAAATTATGGTCAACAGTATCATTGAGATAACGGCGTTAGGAATACCAAGGGTACTATCGGTACCCCACCGGGTAAATGTTTTGGGAAGGCCGGTTATGGGGATAGCCTGGGTGACCGTGAGCGCCAGCCCCCGGCAAATCGTCATGGTTCCCAGGGTTGCGATAAAGGGCGGAATTTTTGCGTAGGCAATCAACGCGCCGCTGACCGCACCTGCGGTAACCCCTGTAAGCAGCCCGGTAAAAATTGCCACCGGTACGGGCAAACCGGCCCGCATACAGATACCGGCCAGCATCCCGGAAAGCGCCATGTTGGAACCGATGGCCAGATCAATGCCGCCGGTGATCAGCACATAGGTCTGCCCCACGGCGATTATGGCAATAACCGCCGTCTGGGTTGCCACGGTGAGCAGGTTATTCACCGAAAGAAAATAGGGGCTTAAAAAAGTAAACACCAGCCCCAAAATAAAGAGCCCGCTAAATGTTGAAACCAACTGTTTCTGCGACGAAACCGCATTCCGCAAAACCCCGATTACCCCTGCACTATCACTCATACCTTCACTCCTTTTCCGCATATTGGGTTGCATACTTCAGGATTTCTTCCTGATTGGTATTTTTGGTAATAAGGTTTGCCGTAACCCTGCCGTTGCACATAACGATAACCCGGTCCGACATACCCAGCACCTCCGGCAATTCG
This sequence comes from Spirochaetia bacterium, assembly GCA_025997715.1. Lineage (GTDB taxonomy): Bacteria > Spirochaetota > Spirochaetia > Treponematales > Breznakiellaceae > Termitinema. The sequence continues at coordinate 4 of BNUY01000330.1, read as the reverse complement.
GAGG
>BNUY01000329.1 GCA_025997715.1 Spirochaetia bacterium | reverse complement strand
AAGCCGGTATGCGGTGGAATGAACGGTGTGCTCAACATATGCTGACCCTTTGCGCGAGAGCCGCCAGCAAGATCGGATTCCGCCTACGGCCAGCAGCCTAATTTACCCGGAAAAAGTTGTTGCACCCCCAAGTCGTCAAAGCGATTATTTTCGATTGCTTTAATTACTTGCTGTTTATCGTTTCCGGCAATATCAATAAATCCGCATAGCTTTGATAGCCTGTCTTTTCTTTCGCTTACAGAAAATTGTTTCCGCAGAATATAAAAAACAGTGGGTACCGTATGCGCTGCAATATAGCCGGCCAGCTTATTATCGCCGCATTTCTGCATCAGTATCGCGGCATCATTAAAAAACGGCTCCCGGTTAGCGAGAAAGTCAATAACAACATTAGTGTCAATTAATATTACCATATCTTTCATCCAAATACTCCCGATACTCTTTTTTATAGTCGAAATCAGCGGGGACTGTTTTTTTTGAATTCGTAATTATCTTCATTAAGCTTTCAAAAGCATCCCGCTTTTTCTCGTTCTCCACGGCCTCATTTATTACTGGTGATGTTCGAACCAAAGGTTCGCCTTCATCTAAAACAGTAACAATGACTTTTTTATGTTCCGGCACTTGTACCGGTTCACTCGGAACAAACCGGCCTTTTTCAAAGAATCCCTGAAATGTCAATAACATAGCTTCTCCTATAGTACATTCTCATGATAATCTTAGTATATACCGCCCCGCCACAAAAAAACAAGCCGCCTGCCGTTCCATCTTTCCCGGACAGGCGGCGTTGGTGTTACTTCTTCTTTGTTGCGGCTTTCGGTTTCGCGGCAGCTTTGGGCTTTGAGCTGCTATTCTCCTTTGGCATCTTAAGACTTTTAGCGGCTTCAATCGCTTTTTTCACGGCATCATCTTTGTCTTCAATCTTCGCAGCCTTCTTAATTTTGGCTTGCAGTTTTATCGGCACATATTGAAGGGCATCGTCTGACAGTTGGAGAGCCACAAGGCAGAGTTCCGGCGTTTTGAGCGCTTCCGGTACATACCCAAGCGACTCTCGATGCAGCCGTACCGCCTCAAGACAGAATTCACCGTCCTGCCATAAGGCTTCCGGTATATGCTTACGTGCATTGAAGTCTCTCACCGCCCAAAGACAGAGTTCGCGCGTTTTGAGCGCTTCCGGCACAAACTCAAGAGCATAGCCCCATTCATCCGCCAGCACCGCCGCGCGACAGACCGCCTCGGTTTTCAGCGCCTTCGGCACGTATTCCAGTGAGCTGCCGTCCTTTTCCACCGCTTTACGGCAAAAATCAGCGGTTCTGAGCGCCTCCGGCACATATTGCAGCGCCTTGCCGTCATTTTCCACCGCCTCAAGGCAAAATTCGGCTGTTCTCAATGCCTCCGGCACATACGCAAGGGCGGCGAGGTCATTTCCCATCGCTATGTGGCAGAGTTTCGGCGTTCTGAGCGCTTCCGGCACATACTTGAGCGCTTCGCCGTCCTCTTGCACCGCTAAAAGGCAGATTTCCGGCGTTATCGCGTCATTGCGTATTCCGGCGGACTTGAACGCTAATTCCGAAAACACTTGAACAAGAAACCGAAACACTTGAACATCGGATCGACGATCCCAGACCACTCCGTAAGAAGATTATAACACAGGCCGGTAAAAATG
>BNUY01000328.1 GCA_025997715.1 Spirochaetia bacterium | reverse complement strand
GAGAGTTTCCGCAGCACCGCCGGTGCGTCCTTGATGGGGGCCATGTCCCGGAAGATGTTGCGCTGGGTTACGGCGAACCGGTGGAGCCGCTCTGATTGGCAGGCCCGGGGATCCCGAAAAGGAGCTGGAAACCCTGGAGTTTTTGCGCCGGGAAACGGGCGCCATTGTTCACGCCGATCTTATCGCGGGGCTTCCCGGGGAGGATATGCGTTCCTTTGCCCAGGGGTTTGACCGGCTTTGGAAGGTCCGGCCGGCGGAAATCCAGCTTGGCATACTGAAGTGCCTCCCTGGAACCGCCATAAACCGGCACATCGAACCCTATGGGATGCGGTTTAACCCTAAACCACCCTACGAAGTCCTGGAAACCGCCGCCTTGCCCGCGCCGGATCTGGATCGGATCAAAAATTTCGCCCGTTTTTGGGAACTTATTGTCAATCGCGGTACATTTGCCGATATGATAGGCCAGTTTTTCCCTCCTCAAACCCCCGTTTTTGCCCCCTTTATGGCCCTGTCGGACCGGCTTTTAGAACGTTTTGGCCGGAATTGGGGTATAGACCGCCGGGAACTCCGGTCGGTGACCCTGGAAGAACTGGGTTAAAGGTGACAGGAATTCCAAATTAGGAATTAACCACAGACCTCACAGACCCTTACAGACAGATTAACGGACTATCTTTATAATTTCCGCTTTGGGAAAGCACAAAAATTTACCAGAAAACCCAATTTAAGCCCGGTTGCTGCCTGGATTCACCGGCAAGCCTGGTTACCGCCTTTATTTCTATCGTCTTTGTCCGTGCTGTCCGTGAGGTCTGTGGTTAAATTTGGAATTACTGTAAAGGTGACAGGCCCCGTATGTTTTTTTCGAAAATTGCGGTATACTAGTAGCAGTGAAAAAAATAGTTGCCACCCTATTGTTCCTTTCCGCCCTATCCCTTTGGGCGCAGGATAAGCCCCATCGCCTTTTTGAATTGGGCATTGACTTTGGCGCATCCTATCCCGGTGCCGGCAGCTATCTGGGGACGGTGGGTATTTTCAAGGATGTCTTCACCCCGGATTGGTCCGATATGGGGGCGTTTTTTACTACCCATGAAAACGCATACCTTAATTTTAACATGGGGGTTAACTTTAAAATCGGCCTTTTTGCGGGGATAAATTCCCTTGGGCAGTTTAGGATACCCCCTTCCAATGACTTTGATCATGGGGCGGCATCGTTCCTGGAAGCCGGGCTTTGGTTTTCCACCAGAATCAGGCGGTGGACCCTTACGGTTCGTCCATCCTATTTTTTGCCCCTGGTATACGTGGATGAAACCGAAATATATACCCCCCTTCCCCTTGCCGATCCCGGCGATACGAATCTCTGGGGCATGCTCCGGAAGGGCGGGATGGATCTGTCCCTGCGGGTGGACTACCCCCTGCTTCGCAACCTCCTCATAGGGGGCGACATAACCCATATTCCGATTTTACCGGGGGAGCTTGCGGACACCTATTCCATAAATGGCATTACCGCTGAAGACATTTATGGTACCGGCAATGCGGTACTGCTCCGTCGTCCTTTTAAGCTCGGCGTCGATGCGGTCTACCGGCCTTTTTATAGACGGCTTTTTACCCTTAAACCGGCGTATCGTAGATAGGGTTAAAGGCCAGGGCAAACTCCGGTTTAAGGG
>BNUY01000327.1 GCA_025997715.1 Spirochaetia bacterium | reverse complement strand
GCCGGGGCACCCGGGAATCCATCACCACAATTTTATACTTGGAAAGGGGGGATTTGATCCGCTTGACCGTCATATTCGCCTCATCCACCAGGAGGAAGCTGTCTTTTTTGGCATGAAAGGCGATCAGGTAATCCACGGGGCTGACATTTTTCCCGAAAAAGGCGGCCCCGGCGGCAAGCAACCGCTTAAGCAGTTCCTTATCGCTGATAGGGGCCTGAAAAAAGCTCTTAAGGGCCACCGCCGACGCAACCTCAATGGCCGATGAGGCGGCCAACCCTATCTGTTGGGGAATATCCCCCGCCAGGGTAAAATTGAGCCCCTTCACCGGGTACTCCAGGTCGGCGAACAACTGTATCGCCACCTTAATATAGTTTGACCACCGGTCTTCCCGCTTGTATTTCAGATTAATCAGGGTGGTCCGCTTCCGTTCCCCCAGATCCGCCGCAAAAAACCGGAGAGAACTGTCCTTTCGCATGCTCACCGAAACCCGTATATGCCGGTCGATGGCGGAAGACAGGAACAAACCGGCATTAGGCTCACCATGTTCACCCAAGTAATGAATCCGGCCGGGCGCTTCGGCAATAACAACAGGCTCGGGTCGGTCGGTGTCTATTTCGTATTCCCTACGGTGGATCTGACCGATGTCCAACATATACCAAAAACCCTCACTAGTCTTATCATACAGAAAAAATCGGGTTTGTTCAATAAAAATGGGGATAAATTTTTAGTATCTATGAAAAATGACGAACCCAAGAACCCGCTGCGCGGGGGAGGCAGAGCGGTCGGGGTATCGTCGTTCTGTAAGGAAATTTATTTAACCGGGGTTGCAACCCCCTCAGCCCTTACGGCGGAAGCTCAGCCGCTGTATCGGGGAAGGGCCGAATTCGAGAATCGCCTCCCGATGGGCCTTTGTGGGGTAGCCCTTGTGCTTTTCGTAGCCGTATTGGGGGTAAAGCGCGGCGTATCGCACCATTTCCCGGTCCCGGGCGGTCTTGGCCAGGATGGAAGCGGCCATCACTTCCGGGATTTGGGCATCCGCCTTGACCAGGGCTTTGCAGGGGATGGGGATCGCCGGGACGTAAAGGCCGTCCACAATGGCTTCCTGGGCCGTGGTGTCCAAAGCGGGATAGGCGGCAAGCATGGCTTCAAAGGCACGCTTCATGGCAAGGAGGCTGGCTTGCAGGATGTTGATATCGTCGATTTCCTCGTGGGTAGCCCAGCCAATACCCCATGCCAGGGCGCCCTCCATAATGGCCGTCCGGGCGGCTTCCCGCTTGGTTTCGCTGAGGGCCTTGGAATCCCCCAGAAAGTTCCGGGGGAAGTTTTTGGGCAGGACCACCGCGGCGGCGCAGACCGGGCCGGCCAGGGGACCACGCCCGGCTTCGTCAAGGCCGCAGATCATTGTCACCCTTCAGCACGTCCAAAACCGGGCGTAGTTCGGGATCGGCGGCGTAGTAATAGGTTTCCAGTTCCTCCGCACTCAGGCCTATCAGTTCGTGGCTCATATAGTGGATCCACCGGTCCTCATCATTAACGGAAAGGTCGAGTTTACGGCACCAGTAATCGGGTTGGATGGGCAGTTGTTCCGGCTTGTCGTAGAAATATTTGTAGTCGTGGACCGCCACCTTGATATCCTGCCGGGGTATCCCCTTTTCCAGGATGATCCCGGTG
>BNUY01000326.1 GCA_025997715.1 Spirochaetia bacterium | reverse complement strand
CTCCATCTGGTCATAAGCCTGTTTTTCCTATAGAGTACTAACGATTAATTATACCACAGTATCCTTAGGAAATGGAATGACCACTGTTATTATCGGCATAATAGAAGGGCGGTTATGAAAATCCTCTGTATTTCCGATCAAATCGATCCCTTGGTCTATTCATCCGCCATAAAGGAGCGTTTCAAGGGTATTGATCTGATCCTCTGCGCCGGGGATTTGCCCATGGATTACCTGGACTTTGTGATTTCCAGCCTGAACCGGCCTTTGTTGTTTGTATTCGGCAACCACGAACTGGATGAGCATAGCTTTTTCAGGAAAGGGGGGGATATTTCACGGGGTTACGGCGCCGTCCATGTGGGGTCCAGGGTACGCATTGAGGAGGGCATCATCGTTGCCGGGCTGGGGGGCTCCATCCGATATAACCGGGGGGATAACCAGTATACTAATTTTCAGATGTACCTGGAAATTGCTCGTCTGATCCCCGCACTGCTGTTTAACCGCCTCTTCCGGGGGCGTTTTCTGGACGTGCTTCTGACCCACGCCGCCCCCCGGGGTATCCACGACCGGGATGACCCCTGTCACCGGGGTTTTACGGCGTTTCTCTGGTTCATGCGGGCCTTTAAGCCGAAGTACCTTATCCACGGCCATATCCATCTCTACGATTTTTCCGAAGTGCGTACCACCGTCTACCATCAAACCCAGGTAATAAACGCCTACAGCCATTACGTTGTTGATACGGAAGACAAAGGAAACCATTTATGAGCAGCGCCGATCGCATGCAGGCGGCACAGGATTTCAGCAAAGCCCGGGGCAAGGCCATGCTCTCCCGGATGCAGCACTTCATGGACGTGGACCGGGACCGGCTCCTGTCCTTTAACGATGTCAAGGAAATCCTGAAACCGAAAAACGAAACCTACCGGGGTATGCAGGCCGTACACATCAACCTTATCGTGGGGAGCGAAGGGCGGTACCGGGATTTCAACAAGTACTTCCTCCCCCGGTCGGAACACCTCCGGCAAAGATGGGAGCGGGTGGACATGGCCCGGCTCAAGGACATCATCCTGCCCCCCATCCAGCTCTACGAAATCGGCGGGGTGTACTTTGTCCGGGACGGTAACCACCGGGTATCCGTCGCCCGGTCCCAGGGGGTAGAGATCATCGACGCGGAGGTAACCAGCCTTTCCAGCGAAATCACCATCAAGCCCTCCATGACGAAGGCCGATCTCAGCAAAGCCCTCATCGGCTATGAAAAGAAGATCTTCTATGACAAAACCCTGTTCGGGGAACTCACGCTCTGCACGGACCTGGACTTCAGCGCCGCCGGCATGTACGACGTGATTTACAACCATATACTGGTGCACAAATACTACCTGAACGAGGGGGTGACCGGGGAAATTCCCTTTTCAGACGCCCTTGTTTCCTGGTACAACAATGTGTATCAGCCAATTGTGCACATCATCATGGAGGAGCGGCTTTACCTGAACTTTCCCGGCAGAACCCCCGGCGATCTTTACGTGTGGATTGTAAAGCGCTGGGATTTTCTGAAGCAAAAGTACGGCGTGGGCTTTTCGGCATACGATGCTGCCCGGGAGTTTTCCCAAAAGTACGGCAATGCAAGGAAGGGGGTCTGCGGATTTCTAGCGAGGCTGTTTGACCGGCTTATTAAGTTGAAGA
>BNUY01000325.1 GCA_025997715.1 Spirochaetia bacterium | reverse complement strand
TTAAGAATTTACCACAGACCACACAGACCACTCGGACAAAAGAACGAGATTTCAAAGCAAAAGTCCGTGTAGTCCGTGTGGTCTGTGGTTAAAAACTCTCTTCTTCGCGGTAAATTTAGAATTGCTGCCCTCTTCCATAGATTGACAAAAATCATAAAGTATACGAAAGTTACCTACAGGCGAGGAGGGTAGTAATGGGTAGGTTTCCGCAGCAGCTTTTTGTGGCATTAATTTTTCTTTCAGTTTCAGTACCTGTTCAGACACAGGCCCATGTATCGGTACCCCTGGGGGATCCGGTGTATCATATCCTGGAACTGGCGGAACTCCGGGGGCTCTGCGTTCCGCTGCCATCGGCAAAACCCTATTCCCGGGCAACGGTAGTTTCAGCGGTAAATGAAATACTCAATGCCGGGGGGAGGCGTTTTGGCGGTTTAAGCGCGGGGGAAACCGCTATTCTTCTGCAGTTTCTGAAAACTCACGGGGATGCAAAAAAGGGAATGGATTGGGGAAAGGGGTCCTATCGTTTTGAAAATGAGGAAAACAGCAGGATTCATGCGTCGATGGAGCTTGGGTTAAAAGAAGAAACCGTTTTTTCCGGGGGCTTCTATTTTCAGGACAAAGATTTTACCTGGGCAACCGAGAACTGGCTTTCCGCTTACGTTAAAGGAGATGTGGGGACGAAGTTTTCTTACCAGTTTGTGATTTCAGGAGCGCCGCTTTTGCGATCCCCCCGCAAAACGCTTGGGACGTATAATACCTATTATAGTGGATTTACTCCTGCCCCCGGGGATACTGTTCATGAGAATGAGGAAATTACAACCTACAATGAACCGACGGCGTATTTTCCCTATACGTATAAAAAGCGGTGGGACGGCTTTGTCTGGGATATTTCAGACGTGAGTAACAGCGGTATGCATGGATGGCCCGGGGATGGCATTTCTATCGGCTATAGCATGATGCCCGAAATGGGCGGGGCATTTCTTAACGATCATATTACCTACCGGTTTGGGCGCACGGACCGGGAATGGGGCGCCATGGCAAACGGAAGCAGCCTTATTTTAAACCGGTCCGCCCAGCCCTTCCTGGCCCTGGAAGCAACCGTGAAGCCCTTCAGTTGGCTTAATTTTTCAACATTAACCGGGATACTTGAATATTATGACGCCAAGGATATTAAGGGCTCCGCCGAGTCAAGTCAAAACGCTTTTTCTGCAGGAATGGTTGAGCTTAATATTAAAAATTATTTTCATGCCGATTTTGGGAGTACCGTAGTCTGGCCGAAACGGTTTGAATTGGGGTATCTTTTCCCGCTGGCCGATAAATATTTGTATCAGAATAACATCGGCGATTTTGATAACCTGGCCCTCTTTTTAAACCTTAAAGGACAATATCCCGGTATAGCCGGTCTGTGGGTGTCTTTCTTTTTGGATGAAATCAACCCTGAAGCCGGAATTTTTAAACTGGACCGGGCCATGTTTGCGTATCAGGCGGGAACAACCGTGGCCCTTCCCATTCTTCCCTTTGGGTCCCTGACCGTAAGTTATACTAAAATTGAGCCTTACACCTATACCCATCCAAAGGAGACTGTTCCCTGGTATGACAAACCAATGGAAACATCCTACACCAATAACGGCAGGGGTTTAGGCTACTATTTGCCGCCAAACTCCGATGAGTTAAAGCTTCGTTTTGAAGCCATGCCGGAAATCAA
>BNUY01000324.1 GCA_025997715.1 Spirochaetia bacterium | reverse complement strand
TCATAGCTATGAACGTGTAGATATTGCAGGATAATTTTTATTAAAGGAGCCAGTTCCAAAATGCAAGACCAACCACGAATTACACGAATGGACACGAATAAAACAATAGATTCTTATATTATTCGTGTTGATTCGTGCCTATTCGTGGTTAAATTCTTATTTTGGAATTGGCTCAAAGGTGAGTAGTATGGCTGACAATGCGGAGACAAAACAGACAAAGCGCAATTCCAGGCGCAGCGCCCTCCTGGTGGTAAGTAAGTTCGGAACCATAATCGGTATGGTCATCATGTTTCTGGCCTTTTCCATCGCGGTTCCCCGGATATTTCCTACCCCGCTTAATATGGTAAATATCATCAACCAGGCGTCCCTTTCGGCCATTATCGCCGGGGGATTAACCGTGGCCCTCATCGTGGGGGAAATGGACCTGAGTATCGCTAACCTGGCCAGTTTCGCCGGGGTTCTGGTGACGGGACTCATGGTAAACTACCATCTGCCCATGGGCTGGGCTATCGTGGTGGTGTTGGTTGTATGCATACTCCTGGGAATACTGAACGGCATAATCATTACCAAACTGCGGGTCAACGCGGTGGTTGCCACCCTGGGGACCGGCAGTATCATTGTGGGGCTCAACTTTGCCTATGCCCGGGGTGTTCCCATTGCCTCCGGCCTTCCCGATGCGTTTCAGAACCTGTCCATCGGCAAGACCCTGGGGATTCCCAATAACATCCTTATCATGGTAGTAGTACTGTTTCTGCTCTGGGTTTTTCTCAATTATACCGAGTGGGGGGTTCAGCTCCGGGCAACCGGGGGCAATTCCTCCGCAGCCCGTTTGTCCGGTATCCGGGTAGACCGGGTCAAGATGCTGGGCCTTTCCATCGGTTCCTTCTGCGCGGGTATCACTGGCATACTCCTGGCGTCCCTCATCGGGTCGGGAACCTCCGCCGCCGCCGACGGCTACCTTATGCCGGCCTTTGCCGCAGTATTCCTGGGGTCGGCTACCCTGAAGGACGGGGACTTTCATATTGTGGGGACCCTCATTGGGGTGTTTTTTATTGCCATCGGGTTCAACGGCCTGGCAATATTCGGCGCCCCCACCTATGTGCAGTATTTCTTCCGGGGCGGCATACTGATAATCGCTGTCGGCCTGAGTTCAGTAGCCCGCATTATCGCTACAAAGTAAGGAGTATCCTATGGAAGCCTATTCGATTTGGCTGGTGGAATATGGGTATTGCAGCCAACAGCCCGTGTCCAGTGTTATTTACGGAAAGCACAATGCGGGGATCATGCACCTTCCGTTTACCTTTCTGGTGTTAAAGGGGAATGGCCACACCATTGCGGTGGACACCGGGTATTATGATGAGGGTTACGGCCATGAGCTTACGGTAAAGTTCGGCATTGACGGTATGCGGCCCATCGAAAAATCCCTGGCGGACATTGGTATCCGGGGAGAAGAATTTGATACGGTGATAATCACCCATGCCCATTATGATCATATGGGGGGCTTAAAGGCATTCCCCAATGCCCATTTCTATATCCAGAAAAAGGAACTCCTCGACTGGATTGAAATGATGGCCATGCCAAAACCGTTCTCGGGTCTCGGCGCGGCGATTGATCCCAATGATGTAAAACGAGCTCTGGACTTGATTGCCAAAGGCCGCATGACACTGGTAGACGGGCCGGTAGAAAACCTGCTGCCCGGCATATCCCTGGT
>BNUY01000323.1 GCA_025997715.1 Spirochaetia bacterium | reverse complement strand
TTGAACATCCTTACACTTTTCGGCACATGGATGCGCTTTGGTTAGTACCCCTATGTGGGGATATGGGAGTCTTTGATCGCTTGGGCGATGTTATACGGAGTTATCTCAACGATACCGGACCTGCCGCCGGCCCTTCTCCGGGGAGGCGGTATGTCGATCCGGACCTGGATGCGGCCTACGAAGAACTGGATGATTTTTTGGCGGGGAAACCGCGTTCAGGGAGAACGGAGCGGCGGACCGATTGGCCTAAAGCGGATGCGGGAACGGCAAGCCGCCCTACCCCGCCGGAAAGCCTGCGGCGGGACTTTGACGAACTGGGCGTACCCTTTGGCGCCCCGGCGGATGCGTGTAAGGCCGCTTACAAGAATCTGCTCAAGGTACACCACCCGGACCGGCACACCGGCCATGAGGGGAACATGAAAAAGGCAACCGACAAGTCCGCCCGGATCAACACGGCCTATGACCGGATTGAAAAATGGCGGGAGACGGCGAAGGCTTAAAACTTTGCCTTGGGCTGTTTGATAACCTTCTTTATATCGTTGTTCTGACCCTCCCACAGTATCCGGTTGGTTTCAAGATTGGTCAGGCTCGCCTTTACAAAATAAGACCGGACCGTGGTATTCCCCGCCCGGTCTACGGTGGAATTCACTTCCCCCTGGAGCATAAAGTTCGCGCCGGTTTCATTGGCCAGGGCTGCGGCGGTAGCTTCACTGGCATTGCTCTGCTGGTCGTCCCGTTCCGCCCGCAGTTCCTCCCGGGCGGCCCCGCCTTCCACAAACTCCAGCTTGCCGCTGTTGATAATGGCGGCCCGCATGAGGCTGGAAATAATGCTGGTATCAATGTGTTCGCTTGAGGTGTTCTTAAACCTGCCGACGATAACCGTGGGCGGCTCGCCCTTATGACTGCCGGTGAAATCGTTGATATACGTGTTGATCCGGGGGGCTTCCAAGGCCTGGGTAATCAGGGTATCGCAGACCAGCCGGATATCGGTGTCATTCCAATTGCCGCTTAAATCGATTTGGGTGTCGGCGCTCACCCGGGATACCTTGGGGTTTGAGCTACAGGCGCTTATCGCCATAACCATGACTGCCAGGGCTACTACTAAACTATATCTTTTCATTATGCGCGTCCTCCTGCGTGTTAGAAAGCTATGGGAGATACTATAGGGTTATCCTGTGTATGTCAATTTACCCCGGTCGGCAAAGCCGGGAGGGGAGGGGCATGCCGGTCCTCATGCTGTTGGAGGAGCCTGCTCCCGGAGCCCGGCCCCAGGGGGCCCGAATAGGTCTCCGTACGCAGAGACATCCAAATGCATTCGGCCCGGCATGCCCCTCCCCTCCCGCTGCGCCACCATTATATCGCTGAACTGTGTGGGGGGGAATGAATCCCGCACACGTCATGCCCCACCGCTCCCGTTGCGCCACCATTATATCGCTGAGCTGAATGGGGGGAATGCATCCCGCCGCGCAAGCGCGTTGTGTCTCCTCTATATTCTTCTTCCCCCCGAAAAATCCCGCGCGTAAAGGGGGAAGCCATGCACCTCTCCCTATAGGTGGAAGCACGCAGCCGCGATAGTATTGTGGGTGTCGGAGGGAAGAGATGGGGAGGGGCCCCCCAGGGGCTAACGTTTATACACATCTTTAGCGATGACCCAGCCTTCGAAGAGGTGATGAAACCGTAACCAGCCATCATGGAGCGTAATGACCCCCGGGGGGCGTTGGCTGGAATACCCT
>BNUY01000322.1 GCA_025997715.1 Spirochaetia bacterium | reverse complement strand
GGAACGGGTCGGCATGATTTCGGCGCCCGGGAAACTGCTCTCCCTTACCAGCGGGGACGCCTACCGCTACGGCCTCAGCGCGGGCATCGCCGATACCCGGGACGCCCTGCTGGAAAGCCTGGGCGCAGCGCCGGCTGCGGAGGAAAGTACCCCCGGCTTTGCGGATACGGTACTTTCTATTGTAAGCTCCGCCCCGGTCCAGGTCATCCTCATCATCCTGGGCCTGGTGATGATCTTTCTGGAAATCAACTCCCCCGGTTTCGGCATATTCGGCCTGGTGGCTATCATCGCCTTTGCCGCCGTATTTGGTTCCGGCTTCCTCCTTGGCCGGGTCGGTTCCCTGGAACTGATCCTCTTTCTGGCGGGAATCGGGCTCCTGGCGGCGGAGATATTCATTCTTCCCGGCTTTGGGGTAGTGGGCATTTCGGGGATCATCGTCATCGGTCTGTCCCTGATACTTTCCATGCAGGATTTCCTCATCCCCAACAATGACTGGGAGTGGGACATCCTGGGCCGTAACGCTGTGGTGGTATGCGCCGGAATCCTCGTTGCCATTACCGCCATCGCCATAATTGCCCTCATGGGCCCAAAGATTAGGATATTCGACCGCCTCACCCTGCACAGCAGTATTACCGGGACTGCGGGCGGGCCCGATCCGGATGCGGCGATCACAAACACCAGCCTGGTAGGCAAAACCGGTAAAGCCGCCTCGACCCTGCGTCCTTCGGGAAAGGCGGAGATTGAGGGCCGGACCTATGTGGTGGAAACTGAGGGGGTCTTTATTGAAAGCGGGACCGCCGTTGCGGTTATCCGGGTCCAGGGAAACCGGGTTGTGGTGGGGCCATTGGGATGACAAATGAGCCAGTTCCAAAATAGAAGAATTTTTAACCGCGAAGGCGCCGAAGGCGCGCAAAGGGGAAGAGAAGACCCCTTCGGGACCTGGCTATCCGTTTACCAATAGGAGCGCCTAATCCGGGGGTTTCCCCGGAGAAAGCGCTCCCGGTCAAAAAGGTAGGTTTACTTTTTACTTCTTCCCTTTGAAAGCGCCCGGGAAGTCCTGCTTGCCCTTTTCAACGTAGTCCACGAACTGGTCAACGCACATCTGCATGGCCCTGAGGGTCATATCGGTGAAAACATCCTTGTCGAACTGGTCAAGGACCATCGGCGTGCCTTCCGTCCACACGTAGCGGGCGTTAATTTCAGCGGCTGGACCCGTTTCTTTGATGAGGGCTTTATTTGTTGCTTTTCAAAATTGCCATCAAACCTGGGTCCAAAAATAATATTATTATACTGCCCACCTTTACGAGCGCCGGGATATGCCACCCTTTGTCCCTTCGTTATACAGAATCACATCGAGGGTAACTTTGGGATAGACGTTTACGCCGTCCAAAAGACCGCCCTGGGCTATCTCGATGTCCCATTTTGCCACTGCAAAACCCTTGGCGCCCACTGCCTGTGCAAAAGGTTCGGCAAGCTTACCGGAATACGTACCGCCGCGAGTGGTGTCCATATACGGCTTGTATCCAGGTGCATTATACACGGTGTCTTTGTCCACCAGGGGAATGCCCGCCTTGGCAAAGCCCGTCCGAACCATATCAGCTCCCGCCGCCCCGCTTTTGACTTACAATGATGGTATGGTTGTGGAGTGGACGGGATGACACCGAATGGCACTGATCCAACCAATGAAATAATCCTCTGCCAACTCTAACACAAAGCGGCGTCTTGTAAAGGCAGA
>BNUY01000321.1 GCA_025997715.1 Spirochaetia bacterium | reverse complement strand
TATTGACCAGTTCCTCGCCCTTTTTCAGGGAGCCCTGGTAGATACGCACGTAGGTAAGTTGACCGTACTGGCCGTCCTCAAGCTTAAAGCCCAGGGCCACCGTGGGGCTATTTCCATCCGACACAAGCTCCTTCCGCTCCTCGCTTTTGTCCAGGTCCAGTGCGTAGTTCTTTACCTCCGTGGGGTTGGGCAGGTAGTTACCTACCGCGTCCAGCAGGGGCTGAATCCCCTTGTTCTTATAGGCCGATCCGAGCATCACCGGCACAAACTGTTCCACCAGGGTCCCTTTGCGGATAGCCTGATGGATCATCTCTTCGGGGATATCCTCACCGCCAAGAAATTTCTCCGCCAGATCATCGGAAAAGAGAGAAACCGCGTCGATTAGCTCCTCCCGGTACTTGTCCGCGTCCGCCTTGAGGTGGGGAGGAATTTCGGCAAACCGGAGTTCCGTGCCCTGGTCGCCGTCAAAGTAGACCGCCTTCATGGCGATCAGGTCCACCACCCCTTCAAGCTTGTCCTCAAGCCCGATGGGAATCTGGATCATCACCGCGTTGAGCCCCAGTTTTTCCCGGAGCTGAAGCCGCACCTTAAAGGGGTTCGCCCCGGTACGGTCGCACTTATTGACAAAGGCAATCCGGGGAACGTGGTAGCGCTTGAGCTGCCGGTCTACGGTGATGGACTGGGACTGGACCCCGCCCACCGCGCAGAGCACCAGGATGGCCCCGTCCAACACCCGCAGGGACCGCTCCACCTCGATGGTAAAGTCCACGTGTCCGGGGGTGTCGATCAGGTTGACCGTATAATCCTTCCATTTAACCTGGGTGGCGGCGGACTGAATGGTGATCCCCCGTTCCCGTTCCAACTCCATGTGGTCCATGGTAGCCCCCACCCCGTCCTTACCCCGGACCTCGTGGATGGCGTGGATCTTGTCACAATAGAACAAAATCCGTTCCGACAGGGTGGTTTTCCCCGAGTCGATATGCGCGCTGATTCCAATGTTCCGCATCTTCGTTATATCGATGCCCATACTTCTACCTACTCCTTAGCTCTCTGAGTCGTTTGACTATATCATTATTAAGAAAAAAACGATAATAGACGTACTTATTTGTGAAACTATAGCAAGGAACGCAGAATGTTGCAAGACGGGCGTGAAATCCCCCAAATTCACCAATTCTTACTTCACCGTAAACGCCGTATCAGCCAGGGTGCGGGCAAAGGCGCTGAGGTCCCTGGCGGAGAGGCAGGGAAGGGGGATGGGGCGCTGCCAGGACGAGGTCCCCCGGCCTGCGTCGTAGAGTTCGCAGCGGATATTCCAGCCGCCCTCCGGTTTTCGCTCCCGCAATTCCAAGCTAAGGGTGAAGCGGGCCGGGTTGGTATCTTGTATGCCCGCCTTTTTCAGGAAGCGTACAATGGGCTTTATGGCCCGTGCCGCAGGGGCAGCGGCTTCCTCGGTGTTGAACTCAAAGCGCAGGTGTACCGGGAGGGTGATGCCCTTCTGCCGCAGACCGCCCCGGTTCAGGGCGTAGAGCCGTTCGGCGGCGTCTTGCCGTTCATTACTGCGGCGCGCGCCCTTGGCGAGCAGGGCTAGTTCGGTGTAGGTATCGGCTATCATATCCCGTTCCCACATCGGGTCAAAGGCATCGATGGTTTGGCGGAGTAGTTCCCGGTCTTTAAAGAGGCTCCCTATTTCCGCGTCGTAGGAATTGGCCGCCGGGGGGATCCGGGGCGACTCAAAAT
>BNUY01000320.1 GCA_025997715.1 Spirochaetia bacterium | reverse complement strand
TATGATCGTTTGCGTAATGCAAACTTATTAAAAAAAGAATCGCCAAAAGATATTATTGAACTTGCTAAAGCTGTCTATCAAATGAAAATACAAGGTGAGTGGCAATGTAGCGAAATCCCAAAAAGGATTCGCGAAATTTTCAAAAAAATAGGCATAGACTGCCTAAAATAAGCGGAGTTAGGGTATAAAACATGGTATTATCATTGCGGAAGTATAGTTAGTATTTCTAATAAACTCACTTTTTCCTTTTGATGTAAAATCAACAGACAAGCCGCGGCATATAAAACCCTTCTGTTCTATGGGTATTTGTGCCATTTTAAATAGTATATCTATCGGCCATGCATCAGGTGCATTGTGAATATCTGCACCACAGTTCCATTCGGGTTGAATGCACATCACTAACTCCATACGGCTTTCGATGCCCACATACTCTTTCGGTATATTCATATGATATGCACCTACACCAATAGTAACCAATGTCCAATAATTTCGTGTGCCCTTTGGTTTTATTGCAGCAATTTTTAAAACATCTTCATTGTTGCGATCTGTACCATTAATAAAAAGGTCAATGTTTCCAAAATGTTTCTGTATATGGCTTTCTATACAAAACAGTTCTTCCTTTGAGTATCGCACATATTTTTCATCGGAATCCATCATCAAATGCTCATCCTCGTCAAGTTGGTCAAACAATACACATTTTTTATACATTTCACTAATACATCGTGTTGGGCATACTCCACATCCTGATAATAATTTATCCCATGCCTTAGTGGCGGCTTCCAATATACGCATATTCATTGCTTTAGAGTTTTTTGGATAATAGTTTTCCACATATTCTTCATAAAACACGGTTTCATTTGTCAGTCCACCCAATTTTTGGAAAATACTTTTTTTCATTTCCTTTGAAAAATATACACAGAATTGCACAATTTGTTCCTGATCATTTTGTTTTCGATATTTTTTCAACTTGATACTTTTCCGTATTTCATTATATAGTTTCCATGCATACTCATAGCAAAACCAGTTCAATTTTATTTTTTCATCGTTGTTTGCATAAAAGTATTTTGCCTTAATCGGATCAATTTCCATTTGCTTCATAACAATCCTCCCCCATAAATTATTTTACCATACGTTACCGGCACATGTCAATAACTTTTGGTAAATGCCCCGGGTCATCTCGAAAGGTTTTTTCCAAGAATCTTCCGAACCGAAGATCAGGGGGTGATATCGCCGCATCCGTTTTCGTAACGGGGGCTATTTTTTGCACTTATCGGCAACAGCTTTTTCTACAGCTTTGTCCACTACTTTTTCAATATCAGCTAAAACCGCCCGAATGTCGGTTATGACTTCCTGACGTACCTGTTCTAAGATCCATTCCGGCGAGGGCGGCACCGCAAAAAGTTCATGGGGTTCAATCTCCAATGCCGTCGCCAGCCGCCCCAGCATTTCCGGGGAGGGAAAATTGTTTTTGGTCTCGATCATGCCTAATTAGAGTCCATCCCTAAAGTCACCTAAAAAAACAGTAACAACGGAAACTAAGGGTAAAGCATTCCTCAAACCGCTATAAAATGCATCGTTATCAGTATTTTATTTTGGAATGTTGCATAAAAAGGTAAAAAAAAGGCTCTGTTCCATAACACGGGGCCTAAAAAAGGTGGGTCAAATTGACCCACCTAAACTTAATCTACTTTGTTTCTACTCTATGTAGAAGTACCACTCATCATCTAATTCATCTACATTTCCATCAT
>BNUY01000319.1 GCA_025997715.1 Spirochaetia bacterium | reverse complement strand
GGCAGACTCAAATAAAAACCTCCTCTATAAACACCCTATATAGGTTGTTTAAATAATAATCCGGATTAGAAATAATAGCAAGGGTTTTTTCCAAAAAACTGCTAAAAAAGGCAAAAATTGCCAAAACCGGACCTGAATGAAGAGGGGGGATTAATAGGCGGGGTATATCCTAGCGGAGTTAGGGTTTAATTAGTCTCGTATAAAAAGTAAGCCCCGTTTTATGGAACAGAGCCTATTTTTTATTATATTGCGCTGGGAAAGGTAAGCAATTTTTAAACCAATCCAAGGTATTTTTCAAAGAATACTAACAGTTGCTCAATAATCGTTTGCTTTTTGACTGCTCTGTCTCCACCGCCGGAGGCGCTAGGAGCCTGTCGGGCTTTGCCCGCAGGGATCGTCAAAGCCAGAGGAATCTGATACCGTGAGCGTATGAGCGCACGATTTGTAAACATAGACCGGGAGACGCCAATGCTGATACCGGTAGATATGAGGGAATGGGTGCCGGAGAACCATCTGGTACACTTTATCATAGACGCGATAGGGCAATTGGATATCAGCAGTTTCAAGGTGAACCAGCGAGGAAGCGGGGATGAACAATACCCGCCGGAAATGATGCTGGCCCTGCTTGTCTATTGTTATGCAACAGGGACCTTCGGTTCACGCCGGATAGAAGCGGAAACGTACACGGATGTGGCGGTTCGGTATATCTGCGGGGGCAGGGCACATCCGGATCATAGTGTGATCTGCATCTTTCGCACGGAGAATAAAGCGGCATTTGAAGAAGCCTTTGTGAAGGTGCTGGCTATTGCGGGGGAAATGGGACATTTGAAAAAAGTAGGAGGGATCAGCATAGACGGGACGAAGATAAAGGCGAATGCAAGCAAACATAAAGCCGTAAGTTATAAACACGCAAAAAAGATGATAGGGGTTCTGGAAGAAGAAGTGCGGCAACTGGTTGCGAAAGCGGAAGAAGCGGACAATAAGCCGCTTGAGGACGGACTAACGATACCGGAAGAAATCAAGCGGCGGCAAGAACGGATAGCGAAACTGGAATCAGCGAAGGCGGCCATAGAAGAACGGTACGACGTCATAAAGCAACATGAACAGGCGGCCTATGAGGACAAGGTGCTGGAGCGTGAGAAGCGAGAGCGTGAGACGGGGAAAAAGCCCGGGGGGAAAGCACCCAAGCCGCCCTCAGATACACCGCCTGATACCAGTCAATTCAATTTCACCGACAGCGACAGCCGGATAATGAAAGCGGGGAACGGGAATCATTTTGAGCAGGCATACAATGCAGAAGCTGCCGTAGATACTGAGGGGAGTATGCTGCTACTCGGCGGGCAGGTAACCAATCATGCGAATGATAAAGAAGAGCTATCGGCAACCGTAGCCAGTGTACCCGAGGAAGTTCGGGAAATATCGGCAACATAGTTGCCGCGCGATGTGTCAGCCGATACCGGATTTTTCAGTGCGAAGGAAATAGAGGCAGTTGAGAAGAAAACGATAGATGAGGAAGGAACGGAAGTACAAGAAGGGCCGATAGTTTATTGTGCGGTAAAAAAGCAGTCACATCACCGTACGGTTGAAGACTTAGAACAAAAACCGGATATACCCCCCCCCTCCCCCAGACCGTCCGAAAACTAAGTCTCAAGCAGCCCTATTCTTGAAACATGCCTAATGTTCCCGGCCCAATTCCTGGATGGAGCCGTTTTTTTCGGAATCATGGGAGTCCCTAAGGTTTCCGAGTT
>BNUY01000318.1 GCA_025997715.1 Spirochaetia bacterium | reverse complement strand
AGGTGGCGGTGGATGATGAACTGAAGCAGCGCCAGCAGGACATCAAAAAGGGGCTGGAACTCCTTTCCCAGAAAAAGCCCGGGACCAGTTTTCGGGATTACGTTGCGCCGGATTTGGTGGAATCCATGGGGGACCTGAGTGAGGAGGTACGGCGGCGGTCCATGCATGTGGTCCAGGAGATACACCGGGTTTACGAGGCCGAGGACGCCCTGAAACGCCAGGATTTCCCCCTTCTTTCCAAGGTGCTCCTCCATTCCCATGAAAGCCTGCGGGATCTCTACGAGGTTTCCTGTCCCGAAATAGACTGGCTGGTAAAGCGCGCCCAGGAAATTGATGGGGTCATTGGTTCCCGGATGACCGGCCAGGGCTTCGGCGGCTGTACCTATACGATTATCCCGGAGTCCGCCATGGGTGAATACCGCCGCCGCCTGGAGGATTATGAGCGGATCTTCGGGTTTCATCCCCCGACTTATGAGGTACGCCCCGCAACGGGCGCACGGGTTATAGAGGCTTCAAGAGGCGCATGAATATACTACTGACCAACGATGATGGAATAGGCTGCGATGGGATCATCCTGCTTGCGGAAGCCCTGCGGAAGCTCCCCGGCCACACAATCTTTGTGCTTGCCCCTGACGGCGAACGTTCCGGGGTGTCCCAATCCGTTACCCTGAACAGTAACGCCATCCGTCTTCGCTTCCGGGGGAATAATACCTGGACCTGCTCCGGTACCCCTGCGGACTGCGCCATGTTGGCCGCCCTTGGGGTGTTGCCGGTAACGCCCGACCTGGTGGTTTCGGGGATCAACGCCGGGGCTAATATGGGGACCGATCTGCTCTATTCCGGTACCGCCGGGGCCGCCCGTCAAGCCGCCATCAACGGGATTCCCGCCATAGCCCTTTCCCTGGTGATTGGGGGAACCGATAGGCTTCCTTTGGAAGACACTGTTCACTGGGATAAGGCGGCGGCCTTTTCCCGGGATCACCTGGCGGAATTGGTTTCTTTATGGAAGGAAGATACCTTTATCAATGTAAATATCCCCAACAGCCCGGATTTTTCCGGGGTCCCTGAAATCACCTTTCCTTCCCGGCGCCGTTACGGGGATACCATTGTAGGGTTTGACGCCCCCGATGGCAGCCGCTATTGTATTGTTTCAAGCGGCGTGGTGAGTACCGAAGAAGAGCCGGGTTCCGATGGGGACGCGATTTCCCGGAACCGGGTATCCGTAAGCCCGGTGTTTATCCACCCCGTGGTACGCCGGGATATGTGTGCCGGCGCTCCGGACCATTGCGCCGCCGCGCCGAGACCGCGTAAAGGGTAGTTATGGCAGGATACCGGAGCGCTGAAGCTAAACTTCAAGAGGGGATACGGCTTTTCGGCCTGAAACGCTGGGAAGCGGCGGTGCAGGAATTTCTTAACGTTGATACGGGGATATTCTCCGCCGGTGAGAATACCGAATTGGCCTACTACCTGGGGCTCTCCTATATGAAGCTGCAACGGTTTGACGATGCGCTGATCTATCTTGAACAGGTGGTAACCGATAGCCGGGAGCCGCTGCGGATCTACCAGTGCCGGCTGACCCTGGCCTATGTGTATCTGATGACCAACCGGATCAAGCTGGCGGAATTTGAGCTTGACCGGCTGAGCAAGAGCGGGTTCGAGTCGGTGCAGCTTTATACCACCCTGGGCTATGCCGCCTGGACTCAGCAACGCTACGAGGAAGCGGTGGAGTACTACGAAAAAGCCCTGGCC
>BNUY01000317.1 GCA_025997715.1 Spirochaetia bacterium | reverse complement strand
AGTTCCGCGCCCATCCCGGAAGGGAAATTCCCCCAGAGGAATAACGATAGCGTCAAAACTATTCCGGGCGGCCCAGACAAGGGCGTCTTCCCGATATTTCCGTTTTTTCTCAGGGGCTAAGAGAAACCGTTTTCGCAGCGCCGGGTCTTGTACATCGGCTTGAAAGGCTGAAGTATCGGTCAAGGGATACCACGCGGGGGATGCGGGGTTTACCGGGGGGAGCGCCTCCCGGTACAATTCGGGCCACCCTATCCCCAGGGCGCTGAGGAAATGGTAAATCCCCTTATAGAGGCCCCGGGGCTCATTGCCGAAGATTTCGATACGGCTTGCCCCGACCCGCCAGGCAAACCCGTTCCTGCTTACCGGCCCGTCAGTATCCTCCGTATAGTTCAGCACAATTTCGGCGGCTTCCTCCGGGCCCTGGGCTGCGTCACCGGTAATTACGGGGGAGGGCAGGGTAAGCCCGGCCTGGCGGCGGAGCAAGCCGATGAGCCGGGACAATTCCTCCGCGCCCTTCTTTGCGGCGTCCGTATTTGAAAGGATTACCCAGGGCTTGGAAACATCAAAATCAGCCATGGATAGAGTGTACCCGCTTTTGGGGATATGTACAAATGGGGGAAACCTGATAAACTACGGATGGAGGCAGTGCCTCCATAGGAGGCGCAAACTTTGGCGGGAAAGAAGAACACCGATCCGGAGACATTCTGGAAACAATACGAAGCGTCCTTAGGGGAAAAGGTTCTTGCCTATACCCTAGGGCAGTACCTTGCCGGCTGGGAAGAATACGCCCACCCGCTCTGGGGGCTCCTTATCGCCACCGATGGGGGCTTCCGGTTTCATCATTTTCCCCATGAAGGCTGGATACAGGCCCTTTCCCGGATTAGCACCGGAGGGGAGGGGCCCAAGGAAAAGATCATCTTCATCCCCCGTGACCGTATCCTGGCGGTGGAATTGCGCCGGGAACAATCCCTGCTGAAACGGATTTTTGTGAACGGCCAGCCCCGTTTTGTCCTCCGCTACCGGGACAACGCCGGCGCCGAGGTGGAATTGATCGCCGAAACGGACTCGAAGGCATCCCTTGTGGTAGAAAAACTGCAAATATGAAGAAGAAGAAAAACCGCCGAAGGCGACAAAGGAAGGAAAGAAAATTGCGCCGTCATTTTTCAAAATTGCGCTGTGGTTTTTTAATCTCTAAGGGTATAATTCCCCGCCCTTTAGGGCGAGGATGCTTTATTGAATACTGCTTCAAAATAGGGACTTATATCCTCCCCATCCTGCCGTGCGTAATCTCCTCTTTTATCCGCTGGGTTTCCACCTTGTCCAGCTCGTTTCTGAGGTTCTTTAGCCAGACATTCTCGTCCGGGCTTAGCTTCCGGCTGTCTATTATCTGTACCGGCAACACATTCCCGATTACAGTATAAATCCCCGGGGTGTTTTCTTCAATACTAAAGTGCAGGACCTCGTTTATATGCTTTAGCAAGGCTTGGGGATGGCGGCTTTCAATAAGGGTAAGGGTGATGTCGGTTATGGCAACCTTTTCGAGGGAGGCATACAGGTACGCATACGCGTGAACCTTGTAAAAATCCTCCACCGAGACGTAATCCGTGGGGCTCTTATACTCCACCAGGTTGACTCTGCGGAAGATGGCGGCGATGTTCTTTTCGATGACCACCTCAGGCGGCTTCTTTATGATGAGCAGGTCAATCCTGAGCGGCTCCGTGGTCAACTGATGTTCGGCGGTGAATTCGAG
>BNUY01000316.1 GCA_025997715.1 Spirochaetia bacterium | reverse complement strand
CCGTTCCTTTTTGCGTAGGTGTACCGGCCGGTTCCGCTTTCCTTCCAGTCCTCCACCCACATCCGCTTCTCTTCCTCGCTGTAACGCTTCATTTTCGCCTCCGAAATATTTGATTCCCGGAAGTTTAGGGCTGTGACTGTTTTTTTATAAGGTGGGGCGCTTTTGACGTTTACCCCAGGAGGAAGGGAAAAAGCAGGCGAACGAAAAGCCCGCGCCATTAGTCAGCAATTCTCATTCATTCTGAAGAAAAAACCACGAAAAATACGAAACACACGAAAAAGAAATAGTAAAGGAGTATCCTAAATGGCGCCAGGCGCCTTTTCTCTTTTATGAAGTGTTCTGCACGTATGTAATATTATACGCCGCAAGTCGTGGTATT
This sequence comes from Spirochaetia bacterium, assembly GCA_025997715.1. GTDB lineage: Bacteria > Spirochaetota > Spirochaetia > Treponematales > Breznakiellaceae > Termitinema. Next base: position 1,387 of record BNUY01000316.1, on the reverse strand, counting down.
TAAGCCGGCGCCTGGCAATCCGCAACTTAGTTGTGGCTTCCGGGGTAATTTTTTCCGGGGGGTCGTTGAACGTAACTTTTAAGTGCTTAGCAACATTTTCAAGCTCGGGGTAGATGATACTTTGGTTGATTCCGACGGCATTAAGTTCATGAAGTATGCCTTCCTTTTGCTCTGATGGAATAATATATTGTATAGGGTTTTTACCGACTTTTATATAATACTTTGAAATACATGCCGGTTCAATTCTTGATGCCCCCATACCCACTAATAAAAAAAGACCCTGCTGATTGATAATCCGCCTGTTGTCCAATTTTGCCCTGAGGAATACACACTGTTGTAGCTTTTCTAATGTAAAGTTAAGCTCAAACTTTGATTTTTCATTTTGAATATGTCTCAATAATGCTTTCATGCTTTTTAAATTTTTTACCACGCACTTCTCCTTGCTTGAAATCCTTAATCCGCGATAGATTTGATATGATGGCTACCACATCATTATCAGAATATACTTCACTATTTTTTTTAGTTTCAAATATGATGACATTCCCATTAACTGGTTTGCCATCTCTATCAAATCCAGGTTGGCACGCAAAATAGAGTGCTATTAATGGGCTTTCTGTTAAATCCAATAAACGGGTTGGTGCGCCGTAGTACTGCATTTTTACCAATGTATCTATTGTTGTATTGCAAGTACGAAAGTCATCGGGGTTTGACCTAACCATTTCGCGGATAAAACGGTGTTCACTGTGTATCCAATTTTCCCGAAATATGCTTGGTTTCGGCTCCAGGCTACAATCTGCCTGACCACGATAATAAAGTGTATTCACCTTTGCATCTTCTGCATCTTTTAAATCTTTTACATATTGATGTAATGACGTAATTCTGATTTCTTTTATTTCTTCCAATGCTTCATTTCTCATAGTACTCTCCTACATGATTCAAAGTCTATAGAAAAATATTACTTTAGTCCAGGAGTGCCTGGCACCTTTTTTCAATGCATGGCTCTACCAATCACCTTTGGGGCGAACGGTATTTTGCCCGTATGGTAAAAGACCCCCGCGATTTTTCGTTTATCATGCATTATATAGACAATAATCCGGTCAAAGCAGGTTTATCGTGTGAAGCGGGGGATTGGAAAGCCTCCGGAGCATATTATGTCCGCAACAACCTTTCCGACCTTGTTGACTATAACAGTATTGACCGTATCCCCTATATTAAGCTGCTGCCCAAACCAGAGCCAAATTTTTAAAATGGTACCATGCACAACATCATCAACTTAAGGGATACAAGACGCAAGAAGCCGTGATATACTTGAAAAGGGGGTTATGACAAAAAAACGATTTGAAGAGCGATTTTGGCGGTTAATGTGCGAGATCAATGGTGATGAAAT
>BNUY01000315.1 GCA_025997715.1 Spirochaetia bacterium | reverse complement strand
TTCCCAAGCGCCTGTCTTTAAACCGGTTGCTCCCATCTATCGTGACCATTTGTTCTCCCTCCCAAGGATTTCCCTTATTATACCATACGTTTCTGAACTTGTGTATAAACGTTAGCCCGGAGGGTCCCCCCATATTTTCCCTCTGACACCCGCAATACTATTTTCGGGTGTGTGCTTTCGTACCTCAATGGCGCATGATTTTACCGGCGCGCGTGCGCCTAATTTTTGTTATGTGCAATTTGCCCTAAGATTTGTTGAAAATAATATTGACAAAAATAATAAGTATGAATATAATAAATTGTATAAAAATATAAGGAGAATTAAATGGATATAAGAAAGGAAAATCTATTAATCAGATATGCAACAATAAATGATGCAGGTATTTTATGTAAATGGTGGAATGATGGTAAAATAATGGCACACGCAGGATTTCCTAATGGAATAAATACAACCGAAGAAAAAATTAAAAATCAAATTTTAGAAGAAACTGATGATACAACCAGACGATGGATTATAGAAATTGATGGTAAACCATCTGGAGAAATGAATTATAGGAATAAAGGAAATGAAACAGTGGAAATTGGAATTAAAATATGCGATTTTACAAAACAAGAAAAGGGTTATGGAACAAAATTACTAAAAATGTTTATAAAATATTTATTTGAAAAATTAAAATATAAGAAAATCATATTAGATACTAATTTAAATAATAAAAGGGCTCAACACGTATACGAAAAAATAGGATTTAAAAGAATTGGAATAAGGGAAAATGCATGGAAAAATCAATTAGGGGAATTACAAACATCAATAGATTATGAATTATTATTGGAAGAATATAGGGAATAAAAATAATGGGGTACGGGCAAACTGCACATAACATACGGTTTGCGGTTCGGGGCTAAAGCCCCTCCGGGTTCCGTTCGCCTAGGTCAGTCGCTACGCTCCTTCCCACGGCTCACTCCACCCACATTTTTGTTGCCCTGGTCTTTGCTTCGCAAAGCCCTTATTCGGGCAACAAAAACGTCGCAAACCTTTCACGTCATGCGCAATAAACCCCTAACCGTGGTTGGCATAGCGTTTTGATTTGATACATCGCCCCCTCCTTTACCGTCCTGCCGTTTCCTGAATAAGGCGCAGGGTCTCCTCTGCGCAGCGCTTCCAGGAAAAGGCTTCCACCCGCGCAAGGCCCGCTTTACGGCACTCCAGGTAGGTGTCCCGGTTGGTGGCCAGGGTTACCATGCGGTCCGCCATGTCCTCGGGGTTTTCGGGGTCAAAGTACAGGGCGGCGTGGTCCGCTATTTCCGGCAGAGCCGCCGACCGGGAACAGGCCACGGGAACCCCGGAGGCCATCGCTTCCAGGACCCCTAAGCCGCCCCCTTCGTACAGGGATGGGATCACCACCATGTCGGCGCCGGAATAGAGTTCGGGGAGGTTTTTTCCGGGGAAATGGCCGGTAAAGAAAATATCACTGCGAACATTGCTTAGGGATGCGGCATCCTTGATGATGTCCACGTGGTGGCTGTCCGAACCCGCCAAAACCAGGCGGTGGGGAAACCGGGTCCGTTCCTTGAAGATTTCGAAAGCCTTGATGAGCCGGATATGGTTCTTTACCGGATGATCCAGCCGGGAAACGCAGAGGATATAGGGGCGGCGGAAACTGAAGGGCTGGATCAGCACCACGCTGTCCTCGTTCTGAGGCCGGGGGTGAAAAACCGCCGTGTCAATGCCGTTGGGTATCACCTCGATCATGGCTTCCCTGACCCCCATGCGGGACACCAGTTCCTG
>BNUY01000314.1 GCA_025997715.1 Spirochaetia bacterium | reverse complement strand
TATCGATTCAATCAGTCCTTCCACCTCCCGCCGGATCAGATCCACCGTCTGTTGAGGGGTCAGTTCTGTGGTAGGGAGGCGGCGCAGATGGTTTTTATAGTTTCCCCGGATATCGAGGATACCGAATACCAGGGCGTCCCGCAGCATATGAATACAGATGGTCACATACCGTTCGGAATTAAGCTCCAGAGCGATAGAGCGCCGCCCCTTTTTGCCGGTAATATTACCGGTTTCGCTGACCAGTCCCCAGTCTATGAGATCATCAATGATGTTGGAGATGGTCGCCCGGTTGAGCCCCGCCGCCTGGGCAATGGAAATCCGGGTATTATACTGTCGCCCATAGAGGAGCTTTATCACGAGCGCACGGTTCAGGTTTTGAATGGTTTCCAGATTATTGCCATTGTGATCTTTCATAAGTTAGGCCCCAAAGTTATTTGTCTATTATATTACCAGATACATCTTAATTATACTATTTTTTAGTTATTATGCAATAAAGCATGGAAAAATCGGAATTTTACCTCATTATGATCATAAAAGTTTCGTAACTATTCAGCCAGAATTTCAGTAATTCCTTAGCTCATAAGGAATTAGCAAAAACCGACTGAATAGTTACGTTTATTTGATTTATTCATTTATTCTATTGACAAATGGACGGATATATAGTATAATCAAAAAACATGCGATGGAGGGCCTGGAAAGATTAGCAGGAATACTTGCGTTTATTCGTTTATTCTATTGACGAATGAGCGAGTATATGGTATAATCAAAAAACATACGTTGGCGAGCCTAGATGGTTGATATTTTCACGGTGGGAACCTAGAATTTATAGAATATGGTCGGAGGAGTTGATGAGCACGTTCCTTGTGCAAATGGAAGGAATAGAAAAGCGTTTCCCCGGGGTTCATGCGCTCAATAACTGCCGCTTTGAATTGTTGGCCGGGGAGATTCATGGACTGATAGGGGAGAACGGCGCAGGCAAGTCAACCCTGATGAAGGTCCTTGCGGGTATTTATGAGAAAGACGCGGGAACCATCAAGGTCCGGGGCGAGCCGGCGGAGGCCCATACTACCAAACAGGCCCAAACCCTGGGAATCAGCATCATCCATCAGGAATTAAACCTGATGAAGCACCTTACCGCCGCCCAGAATATTTTTATCGGGCGGGAACAAAAAAAGGGCGCTGCGTTTCTGGTTGATGATAAGGAAATTAACCGAAAATCCGGGGAACTGTTTAAGCTGATCAATCTCAACCTTGATCCCCGGGCTCTGGTTGCCAGCCTCACCGTTGCCCAGCAGCAGATGATAGAAATAGCCAAAGCCCTGTCCTTCAATTCGGATGTCCTTATTATGGATGAGCCCACCTCGGCCCTGAGCGATGCCGAAATCGATGAGCTTTTTAAGGTTATCAGGGATTTGAAGGACCAGGGCAAGGGAATCGTGTATATTTCCCACCGTATGGATGAATTGCACCGCATCTGTGACCGGGTTACGGTCATGCGGGATGGCCAGTATGTGGCTACCACGGCGATGAAGGAAATAACTACCGAGCAGATTATTTCCCAGATGGTGGGCCGGGAAATCTATGAAAGCGCCCATCCCCATGGGGATACCTCCAAGAACGAGGTGGTCCTGGAAGTAAAGAACCTTAACCGGGGGCGGGTGGTCCAGGATGTATCCTTTACGCTTCACAAGGGCGAAATCCTTGGATTTGCCGGGCTTCTTGGGGCGGGCAGAACCGAGACCATGCGGCTTATCTTTGGAGCGGACCCCATGGATTCGGGGGAGGTCATGGT
>BNUY01000313.1 GCA_025997715.1 Spirochaetia bacterium | reverse complement strand
ACGGGCAGAGAAACTGGCGGAGTATAAAAAACTCCACGCGGCGGTGTGGCCGGAGGTGCTTAAAACCATCAAAGCATGTAACATCAATAATTATTCTATCTATTACCACGATGGTTTACTGTTCAGTTATTTTGAGTATGTGGGGAATGACTACGAAGCCGACATGGCGAAGATGGCCGCGGACCCCATGACCCAGAAATGGTGGGATGTGTGTAAGCCCTGTCAAAAACCGCTGGACACCCGCAAAGAAGGTGAGTGGTGGGCGGACGCGGAAGAATTTTTCCACCAGGATTAAGGTTACTAAAGGAAGAAGAAAGATTCCGACTTAATTCTTCCCTTTGTGTCCCTTGTGGTTAATTATTCTTCTTTAATTTTCTGTCCAGTTCCGCAACTTCTTTCTGTAAGCGCCCTATGTCCAGGGGATACTTCCCGTACTCCCGCACCACTTCAACCATGTAGGCGTAGGAATCGGGACTCACATCGCTGCTCACCGAATGATCCGACTGGCAAATCCAGCCGCCGCCCGCCGCGGCTTGCAGTTTGTAGAGGGTTTCCCGTTTGATCCGGTCCCGGCTGCCGCTTTCCAGTTCCCGCACATCAATATTCCCTACAAAGCAGAGTCGGCCTCCAAAATCCTTTTGAAGTTTTACAATGTCCAGACCGGATTTACATTCCACGGGGTTGTAACCGTCAAGGCCGATTTCAATATAGTCATTGTAGATGCGGCTCGCGTTGCCGCAGCCGTGGTAGATTACCATAAGTCCCGCATCGTGGCATACCCTGATGAGCCGTTCCACAATCGGCTTGAAGAGTTCCCGCCAGATTGCAGGGCTAAAGAGCATACCCGTTACATAGGCAACATCACCCCAGATATACATCCCCGACAACCTGCCCCGGCTCTCCTCGATCTGGTATTCCGTCAGGCCCACCACGAAATCGCCGATACGCTTTACGAAGGCCGCAAAGGGCTCGGGGTCGGTCAGCATCCAATACAGGGCATTCTCGCTGCCGATACAGCGCCAGAGATACTCATAGCCTTCGTTGATCGAACCGAAGACCGGAAAGTCCGCACAGTACATATCCACCCGGTCACTCCAGGAGGGCAGGTTACGGTTAATCGCGTCTCCTACCCCGTTTATCTGATCGTCCCCGGCCTTGTAGAGCCGGCGTTTATCCTTTGGGGATTCAAGCTTAAATTTTTCCATCTCCTCCGGTTCATTAATCGCAAAACTTTCGAAGGCCGGCATGGGCGCCGAACTTCTGCGAAAGATCGTGGCGCCGAACCCGGTCCGGAGCCGGATATTATCCGCCGTTTCTTCAAGGATTTCAAAGTCCTGTATAATGGGATCCATATTGGGGTTGACCACCACATAATCGAGATCAAACTTACGGTGGATGTCAAGATTGGCGCCCCACTGCGCCTTCGCTTTTTCCATAAAACCGGTCCAGAAAAAATCGGATACCGGCACCCGATCCCCTTCCTTATTAGCCAGCGCCGCCCTAAGCCTGTTCAACTTAGCTTGTTTATCATTTGACATCCCGTACCTCCACCTGCTGAACCACATCGTAAATCTTACAACTCCGGTCATTGATACCCAGCGCCTTTTTCAGTTTGTTATACCCAATTGCGGAAACGCCCGAACTGGGGGTACCCCCCAAATCCAGGGGCAATTTTTCCGGCTGTTTGTGATTTAAACTCTGTAACACATCTTCCCGTGATCCCATATTTTTCCTCTTCCTTGTAGTTTAGCTTGGTACAAAAGCCCCGTCAACAAAATATGCGGCTAAATCCCAAAAACAATCTAAACGTTTAGATGA
>BNUY01000312.1 GCA_025997715.1 Spirochaetia bacterium | reverse complement strand
GCTTCAAGCGACGTGGTTTTGGATCCGGATAAAATTGATCCGGGCATGGTGCTTACCATTCCGGATTTGCAGCGGAATTTGAATAACGCAAAAGCCAAGGGTAGAATTAAAGATTTCCTTGGCGAGATTGCAGGCGTCTATGACCGGCGGGACCGGCCCAATGACGCCAAAGGTCTGCGAGACCTGGCGAAAACTCTGTAATTCAACCAATAGTTTTTATCCAATAAACAACCGGCCTGTATTGTACATGGGCCGGTTTTTTTTTATACTCAAGGCAGGAGTTAATTATGAAAACACACCGTTATTTCTTTACTTCCGAATCGGTCGGAGAAGGTCATCCGGATAAACTTTGTGATCAGGTTTCAGACGCTATTCTGGATGCCTGCCTGAAAGACGATCCCCAAAGCCGGGTCGCCTGTGAAACTTTTGCCTCTACCTCACTGGTACTGGTAGGTGGGGAAATCACCACCAATACGTTTGTAGATTTTCAGCGTGTAGTCCGGGATGTAGCAAAAGAAATCGGCTACACCGATCCGGCCTACGGTCTGGACTGCAACTCCATGGCAGTACTGGACATGATACACAGCCAGTCCCCGGACATCAGCCAGGGAGTTTCCGGTACGGGCCTCAAAAAATTCAAGGGCCAGCAGGGCGCCGGTGACCAGGGCATGATGTTTGGTTTTGCCTGCGATGAAACAAAAGAACTCATGCCCCTGCCCATCACTCTGGCTCACAAAGTCCTGCTGCAGGCTACAAAACTGCGGAAAAACAAATCCATCAAATGGCTGCGGCCCGACGCCAAAAGCCAGGTAACGGTGGAGTACGAGGGCCACAAACCAATCCGCATTGACGCAGTAGTAGTTTCCCATCAGCATGATCCGGATGTCAGCTACAAGGATATTGAATCCACAATTATCGAAAAGATCATAAAGCCCATACTTGAACCCACCGGCCTTTTGGATAAAAACACCAAATACTTCATCAACCCCACCGGCCGTTTCGTGGTAGGCGGTCCCTTTGGTGATACCGGCCTCACCGGCCGTAAAATCATCGTGGACACTTACGGCGGCATGGGCCGTCACGGCGGCGGCGCCTTCTCCGGCAAGGACCCCACCAAGGTAGACCGTTCCGCCGCTTACATGGCCCGTTACGTTGCCAAAAACATCGTCGCCGCAAAACTCGCCGAGCGCTGCGAGATTGAGCTGGCCTACGCCATCGGCGTCCCCTTCCCGGTTTCGGTCATGGTTGACACCTTTGGTACTTCCAAAGTTGATGAACAGGGTATTGAGGAAGCGGTGAAAAAGGTCTTTGATCTTACCCCTGCGGGAATCATCAAAGCCCTGGACCTCCGCCGGCCAATTTACCGGAAGACGGCAAGTTACGGCCACTTTGGCCGTGCCGAGTTCCCCTGGGAAAAAACGGACAAAGCGGAAGAGTTGAAAAAGGCGATTAAGTAAATTCACAAAGAAGAGTTTGCCCCAATTCCCACGCCATTGCCGTTCCTGGCAGGCGTGGGATTTTTTTGTTGACTCATATCAACTAGTCTATTATACTAGTCTATAGAGGTTCACAATGCAGCAACAAATCGGGACTTTTGAGGCCAAGACTCATTTCTCGCATATCATCGAAGAAGTAGAAAACGGTGCGGATTTCATCATCACCAAGCGGGGAAAACCCGTAGCGAAGATCATTCCTTTTAAGCAGGAAAAGGAGATGACCCGGATGGAAGCGATTGAGCAATTAATCGAGATGCGGAAACGCTACAGGGGCGAACCCGGCTCATTCAATATCCGCGAAGCAATTGAGGAAGGCCGGCCATGAAGCA
>BNUY01000311.1 GCA_025997715.1 Spirochaetia bacterium | reverse complement strand
AAAGGGGAAAATACTGGCAATGGAAAACAATAGCATTACTGCGTTTATCAACACCGAAACTGTGGTTCGGCCGGTCTTTTTGGTAAGACTATTCATACTGCTTTCCCCCCAACAATTTCCGTGAACCAAGGGTTATGACCATACTGAGCAGCAGTATGCCAATGGATATGGTCATGCCGTAACTAAGCTTCATCCGGTCAAAGGACATCTTGTAACCGTACAGGGCGAGTACCTGACTTGATTTACCGGGGCCGCCGTTTGTCAACACCAAAATATGGTCGAATATTTTCATCGTTCCTGAAACGCACACCATCACCGCTACCTTAAACGTATCGTAAATCATAGGCAACGTAATGTGCAGGGACCGCTGCCAGTCATTACAACCATCAAGCTCGGCGCATTCAAGAATCTCTTCCGGGATACTTTTAATCGCGCCCATAAACATAATCATATAAAGGCCAATGTACTGTAACACCACCGGAATGGATGCGGTGATTAACACATAGGATGGATTATCCAGCCAGGGTATGATAAATTTTTCCAACCCGAACAGCCGGAAAAAAAAGTTAATCAGTCCGTAATCTTTATTATACATCAGGGACCAAATAAAACCAATCACCAGGGCGGAGACCGTTACCGGGAAAAATACCACCGTCCGGTGAAATTCTTTTAACCTGAGTGTCCGCGAGATAAGCAAAAACGAAATAATCAGCGCAAACCCAACCTGCCCCACCGTACACATGATTACAATGATCAGATTATTATATGCCGACTGCCAAAACTCCGTGTCCTTCGCAAGGTTTATGTAATTTTCAAAACCGACAAAACTCTTATTCAAGCCGCCGGTCCAATTAAAAAGACTGTAATACACGGAAATCAAAATGGGGGCAACGACGTTCAAAAAATAAATAATCAGTATTGGTGCAAGAAACAGTACGAAAACATACCATTTTGGCGGGGACAAGGTTCTTCGCATCAAAATTTCCTTTTACACCACAACGGGGGTGAAACGCAGAGTACGTTTCTTACCCCCGCTCGTGGTGCATTAACGGGTTGCATCCACCTCGACTTGAATCAGCCTGCCATACTCGGCGGGAGTAATTTCCCCGATGAGGAGACGCTGGGTGTTGGAATAGAAGGCGTCAACAATCTGCGGATTGAGCTGCACATCAAACACCGGCGCGTAGGTAGATTCATTGTTCAATTTGAGAAGCTGCTGATACAAGGGCGTCAGTTTTGCATTATCAACCGATGCGGCGTTAGAGGCGGGGAGCCCGCTATTCGCAACCACGATTGAAGCATAATCCTTACCGGTAAGATAGTTCAGCAAAGTGGCTGTCGCCTGAAGTTTCGCCGGGCTGTCCTTGGGCCGTTTCGTTACCACCCAGCCCCAGCCGGCTGCAGCCTGATTAATCTTCGCGTACTTCGCGCCGCCGCCGCCGGCCGATTCAGGAACCGCCGGGAACTGGGCAATCCTTGTTGCGGCAAGTACATTGGGCGGACATTCCGTATCAAGGGTACCAACAGCCCAGAAACCGTCAACCATCATGGCCGCTTTCTTATTGTAATACACGGTTTGCATCTGGTGTTCGTCAATCGTGTTAATGTCGGTGTTGAAGGTACCGTTTTTGTACATGTCCTGTACCAGTTTCGCCGCCGCAACAAACTGCGGATCGGTAAACTTGGCGCCCTTGTTATCCCGGACACTGTAGTACCAATCAATACCGGTGTAGCGGTAGACAATCGTGTTCAGGAACAGGGAAGGCACAAGCCAGTTGGCCTTATTTCCCAGCACCATGGGGACGTACCCTTTTGCTTTTATCTTCT
>BNUY01000310.1 GCA_025997715.1 Spirochaetia bacterium | reverse complement strand
TTTTCACGCTGTCAAGGATTTTTTTACTTTTTTACGGAATTTTTAGGTTCGGATGATGGTGATGTTTCCCAAAATTGCCCTTCCCAGGATATACAGTTCGGGGGCCTCCGTATCATCGCTTGCCGCCTTGTCCCGGCGTTCAAAAAGGGCGGTCTCAAAGTAAAACCGGGAAAGGATATCCACAATAACCTGGCAGCAATCCTTAAGGTTCCCCTCAATAAGGGCGATCCGGGCGCCGTCGTTGGCGGCAGCGCCCAGTGCGCCCTCAAAGATGATGGTTTCCGCAAAGATGCTGGCCGTTTCCGCCAGGGTCATGGGGTAAGCGGACCGGAACCGGGGAAGGTCCTTGATCAGCTCATGATGCCAGGCGTGACCCAGTTCGTGGGCCACGGTGAAAACCGAGTCGAAGGACCCCTCGAAGTTGCAGAGTATCCGGGACTCCCCCGCCAGAGGAAAGTCTGTGCAATAGGCCCCGCCGATTTTCCCCTCCCGGCCAAGGGCGTCTATCCAGGAGCGGGAAACGGCCTTCCGGGCAAAGGCCCCCATGTCAGGATCAAAGGCGGTGAATTGCTCGATAATGAATTCCGTCGCCCCGGTCCAGGTCCACTTTTTTGAATCCGCAGACCGAGGGCCTGACTCCACCGGCGCAAAGAGATCATAAAAAGCACAGGCCTTAACCCCCAGCAAAGAAGCTTTTGATTTCAGGTAACGGCGAAACACGGGCAGTGAATTTTCCATAGCGGCAATAAGAGCCATCAAAGCCTTTTCGCTCAGCCGGGACTGGAAGGCGGATTTCTGCAACGGTGATTTCCAGCCCCGCCGCTTATCCACCGTCAGGGTGGTCCCCTTAACGCCGTTCAGGGACGCCGCCAGGGGTATCTCCATAGACCGCCACGCCTCCAGTTCTGCCCGGTAAGCCCGTTCCCGTACGCTACGGTCAGGACTATGGGCCAGATCCCGCAGGGCAATCACGGTCTTGCGCTCCCCCGCGTCCCAAACGGCCGTTACGGTGGAGGAAACCGCCTCCTGGAGCCGCCCCCAGGCATCACCCCCGGACCGGGAGAGGTCGTTGGCAAGGTCCTCTAAGTCGGGGCTCATCTGGTAAGCCGCTTTTTCCAGGCTTTCCCGGATAAAAAACCCGTAAGGCGTCAATGCCGCATCCGTATCCAGTGCCTCCAACACAGGCTCCTTCGCACCGTTCTCCTTGAACGCCTCCACAAGCCGGTTCCGGAAAATCACCGCCGCCTTTCCCAGGGGCAGGGCCGCCGCATCTATGGCGTTGATCTCCGCCATAGCCCGGCTGTCCCGGGTATCGGCGGTGTAGACAGCCTCCGCATAAGCCGCAAGGTTTTCCCGGAAGTCCCCCGCCTCCTCATAGGCCTGTATCAGGGCAAGCAGGGCGGCGGCTATCCCGGCGCCGGTGGGCAGGGGCGTTTCCAGCAATTGTAGGAAAACGGCAATCTTTTCCGGGAGTTGCTGCAAATCCCGCCGGTACTCCGGTGAATCAAATGACAGATATATAGAAGAAAGATCCCATTTAGGAAGTTCAGTACCACTGGGCATTCCCATCCTCCCGCTCAAACCGGCTGAGCATTTTCCTTAACATCACCAATGTTCTTTCCATCAGGCAAATCTAATACAGATACGGTATTTTTGGAAGTCTCACTTGACCAAATCACCTGGTTTTTCTACAATCCGTTCATGCCAACCATTGATGACGAAAAAGAACAAATCACCAGGGCCTTGTCCGAACAATACGCCCAAAACAGCATTGACCTGGAAGAGTACGAACGCTTAATAGAGTATGTGCAAAAGATCAGCACCTCACGGG
>BNUY01000309.1 GCA_025997715.1 Spirochaetia bacterium | reverse complement strand
GGGGATGGATGCGGGAAGTATCGCCTTTACCACCTCAACGCACACCAACCTGGAATGGAAGGTCAAGGCGCTGATACGGGAAGTGCGGAAGGAGCACGTACATTTTCATCCCCCGCTGCAATGACAGGAATTCAAAATTTAACCACCGACCTCACGGACCCTCACGGACTCGTACTTCCCTATCTTTTCTTTTTTCCGTGTGGTCAGTGTGGTCCGTGGTTTTTCCTAATTTGGAATTCCTGTCATTGCAGCGGGGGATGAAAATGTCCGTGCTCCTTCCGCACTTCCCGTATCAGCGCCTTGACCTTCCATTCCAGGTTGGTGGGCGTTGAGGTGGTAAAGGCGATACTTCCCGCATCCATCCCCGCTTCCGCAGCGGCGGCCTTTACAGCCCGGACTGCCGCCATCAGCGCATCATCCGGGAACCCGTGCAGTAATACTACCGGCTCCTGGCTTACCGTGGGCTTTTCATTATTACTCATTGCATAACTCCTCGTTGCATACTAAACCGGCAGCATCCGTATCTCTACTCCAAGCTTTGCCGCAGCTTTCTCCGCTTCGGCGGTTCCGGCAATTACCGTGGGGATTCCCCGGTTCGCGGTGTCCATAGCACTGCCGGCAAGACGTTCCGCCGCCGCTGCAAGTTCCGATGCGGTGATTGAAATAATGGATTCCAGCTTGCTTCGCCTGAGATGATCCTCAATGCCGTAGAGGAAGCGCAGGAAATCGGAGAGCCCCTTATCCGCCGCAGTTCGGGGGGCGGGTCTCCTTTGCAAAACTTCCTATCACCGCTTTGGTCAGCTCTTCCTCCTCCGGTATGGTGTGCGCCGCTTCCGCAAGAATAGCGGGAAAGGCTAAGAGGGAGCGGAGCGGGCCGGGGTCCCGGTAGGTGGATAGGGAAAAACTTCCCTCCACCCCATCGGAATGGGCAAAGGCCCCATAGGCGCCGCCCTTCATGCGGATATTCTCCCACAGTGGGCCGGTGGAAAGCCAGTGGGCCAGCACCGATTCTGCGCCCGCCGTTACTTCGCCGGCTGCCCGCCGTGTGTGCAGGGACGCGCCGGGAAGGATCATGGCGGCAAAACCTACCTGGAGGGTGGGGGAGGATAGCACTTCCGCCCGGTGGTTTACGCCGTTTTTGGATACCATGTCGAAAAAAGGCGCGCCATCGGGGGGGTGCACACCATCGGTGTGCAGTGGGGCCCCAGGCACCTTACGGGGCCGGGGCGCGCCGAATGTGCTGAAACGGTCGGCTATGCCCTTCTGCGCACTTTTGATGGCGGCGGCGTTTCCGGTGATGTTTACCAGGAGCCCGCCGTGGTGTATCAGGGTGTCCCGGATACCCCTGAGCTTCCGGCATATCTCCGCCGTATCCATCGCAGCGATACGGTGGACAAACTCAATCTGGGTGACGCCGTTCCAAAGTTCGTCCACCGCACGGGACCGGGAGAAGCGGCAACCGGAGCGGCCCGCAGCATAACTGTGTCCCGCGGGGGCCAGGCTTGCGTCTATATCGTTCTTCATCTCTAATACAAGGTCACGGCTACGCCGCTGATCGGAAAAGTCCGCCTCCGTGATGATACGCAGGACCAGGTCCAGCGCAGAGGGTATCTTTTCATCCAGGGCATTGAGGCGGAAGCTGAGCCAGTCCCGGCCCCGCAGGTCCAGTGTCCCCGTGGGAAGCGCCGCAGCCCTGGGGGAACCCTGCAAACTGGAGCCGGCTTGGAGATTTGAGTAGAAAGCGCCGGTGGTGCGGGCCAGGAAGCTGGCCACTTCACCGTAATCCATGCCGGGGAGGCCTAAGGAAACTATGGCGCGGGAAAAGAGGGGGAAC
>BNUY01000308.1 GCA_025997715.1 Spirochaetia bacterium | reverse complement strand
GGGGGGGTGTCAATCACGACAAACGCATAGGAAAAATAATGAAGAAAAGAGAAGAATTTTAACCGCGATGGCGCCAAAGGCGACGAAGGAAAGAAAGAACAAGAGAATCCGGCTAAAAAAATACAGAATTGAGTGGACTTCGAGTATCCTCTTCTTCCCCTTTGTCGCCTTCGGCGCCTTTGCGGTTTTTTTCTTCTCTTATGCGTTTATCCTGGGGGTGTCAATGATTTCATTGACAAATCCCCCTCCCGGACCTATACTAAAACGCATAAAATAACCCATAAAGGGAGGCCGTAAATGGCAAAAGTAGAGTTGAAAAACATTTGTAAGGTGTATGAAGGGAATGTCCGCGCCGTGGACAATGCCAACATCACCGTCGAGGACAAGGAATTTGTCGTATTCGTCGGGCCGTCGGGGTGCGGGAAGTCCACCACCCTCAGGATGATCGCCGGTTTGGAGGATATTTCCGAAGGGGAACTCCTGATTGACGGGGAGCAGATGAACGATGTTCCCCCCAAGGACCGGAATATCGCCATGGTGTTCCAGAATTACGCCCTGTACCCCCATATGTCGGTATATGAAAACATGGCCTTTGGGCTCCGCATCCGCAAGCTTGACAAGGCGGAAATTGACCGCCGGGTCCACGAGGCCGCCAAGATCCTGGACATTGAGAAGTTCCTGGAACGGAAGCCCAAGGCGCTTTCCGGGGGCCAGCGTCAGCGGGTAGCCGTAGGACGGGCCATTGTCCGTAACCCCAAGGTCTTTCTTTTTGACGAGCCCCTTTCCAACCTGGACGCCAAACTCCGGGTGCAGATGCGGGTTGAACTGTCGGACCTCCACCACCGGCTGGACGCCACCATGATCTACGTGACCCACGATCAGGTTGAAGCCATGACCATGGCCAGCAAAATCGTGGTTATGAAGGACGGCAGGGTTCAGCAGATCGGCTCCCCCCTGTACCTCTACAATCACCCGATCAACAAATTCGTGGCCGGATTCATCGGGTCCCCGCCCATGAACTTCCTCACCGTAAAGGTGACCGAAAAGGGTGGTTCCATTGTACTGGAAGAAGGCTCCTTCGAACTGAAACCTTCGGCGGAACATGCCCCGTATCTAAAAAACTACGTGGGGAAGGAAGTGTACTTCGGCATCCGCCCGGAGGACCTGAGTTTTGTCGAAACCACGGCGGCGGAAAACAACATGAAGGTGAAGGTCGAGGTGGTTGAACCCCTGGGCGCGGATATCCACCTCTGGCTCAAAACCGAAACCCAGCCCCTGGTTGCCCGCACCGGACCGAGCCACGCATTTACCATTGGCGAAACGATCAACCTGGTTCCCCATCTGGACAAGGCCCGGTACTTTGACAAGGAAACGGAACTTTCCATCCTGAAAGAGCTGGACGATAGGGCGCTATAAGGCAAAAGAAGCTGCCATAACCGCAGGGGCGATTTCGTTCCCTGCGGTTTTTTATTCAATTTTGGAACTATCTCTTATTCTTCGTAAAAAACATAGTTATGCGCAATATGTTTTTGAAGTTTTCTGTATAAAATTATTGACATTATAAACCAGTAGATATATAATGGCTCTGTTCCATAACGCTGCACCTGCTCCTAAAAAATCGTAATTTTTCGGCAAAATCCCCAAATTATGCTTACATATATAGCATAGGGGAAATAGATGATAGGAGCGAGTTTAGAGTCCATACTTAAAACGTAAACGTCAAAAGCGCCCCACCTTATAAAAAAACAGTCACGGCCTTAAACTTCCGGGAATCAAATATTTCGGAGGCGAAAATGAAGCGTTACAGCGAGGAAGAGAAGCGGATGTGGGTGGAGGA
>BNUY01000307.1 GCA_025997715.1 Spirochaetia bacterium | reverse complement strand
CGCCTTGTATCCACTGGTAGTGAATAGTCCCGGTTCCGTTATGGCCTGAGATACTCGCCGTCAGGGTTTGCCCGACTTTGGCGGTTCCGGTGATGCCGGCCGTACCGGTAAGGGCGGGAAGATCGGCGGCGGCTACCGCGGCGGTGGCGGCGCTGGTAACGCTCCCGGTATTGCCGGAGTAGCTTATCTGTACCTTGATGGTTTGCCCCACATCAGCGGCTACCGGGGCATAGGTGTTTTGGTCTATACCAACATTGGTAGACGCGCCTTGTATCCACTGGTAGTGAATAGTCCCGGTTCCGTTATGGCCTGAGATACTCGCCGTCAGGGTTTGCCCGACTTTGGCGGTTCCGGTGATGCCGGCCGTACCGGTAAGGGCGGGAAGATCGGCAGCGTCTGTTGCCGGGAAGGTGATGGTCACCGTGCCGCTATCGGCCGCATTGGTTGGGGTTCCATCGGCGCCGGTGTACGTAAAGCTGTTCGCCGCGACGCCGGTAAAGGTATAGCCGGATTCTGCCGTCAGGGTAACAACGGCCTTGTATACCGTTAAAGGAGCAAAAGTGCCGGTATGAGCATTATCAGAGCTGTCTGTCCAGGCAATCGACCCGGTGTACTGGGTGTTTCCGGCAAATGTTGTCTGGGCCGCCGCACCGGTAACCGGGGCCGTTACCAGGGTGGTCAGGTTAAGGGCGGTTACCAGGTCAAGCTCCCCAGTGGCGGTGGTTGCCGGGAAGGTGATGTTTACCGTGCCGCTGTTAACCGCATTGGTTATGGTTGTTGCTCCGGTGTGCGTAAAGCTGTTCGCCGCAACGCCGGTAAGGGTATAGCCGGTTTGTGCCGTCAGGGTAAGCTCGGCATTGTATACGGTTGAAGGGGCAAAAGCGCCGGTATGAGCCGTGCCGGAGCTGTCTGTCCAGGCAATAGTTCCGGTATATTGGGTTTCAGTAATTGTGGTAACCGGGGTCTCGTTTTTAACCGGAGCCGTTATCAGGGCGGTCAAGTTAAGGTCGGTTACAACGGCATCCACTCCTGTTTCCGGGAAGGTGATGCTTACCGCGCCGCTATTGGCCGCATTGGTTACGGTTCCACCGGAGTGCGTAAAGCCGTTCGCCGCAACGCCGGTAAAGGTAAAGCCGGGTTGTGCCGTCAGGGTAACAACGGCCTTGTATACCGTTGAAGCGGCAAACACTGCGGGAGCCGACGTTATCCCATCGTTTTCAAACCAGGCAATGCTTCCGGTGTACTGGGTGTTTCCGTCAAATGTTGTCTGGGCCGCCGCACCGGTAACCGGGGCTGTTACCAGGATGGTCAGGTTAAGGGCGTCTACAACGGTATCCCCCCCTCCCGTGGGACCGCCGCCGGCATCACCACACCCCAAAAATGCCAAAGTCAATGCCAACAAGGCTGCAAAAGCAGCTATTGCGGGCAAGCCAAAATATCGAAGCTTTTTCATAGAAAGCCTCCTTTCTTATATATGCCTCAGACTATGCCGAGCGCTTCATCCACACCGCCTAGGCGGCACGAAATACCGGGGATATACATGAGCGCCCCGGCAGAGCGGAGGGCCGTACTGCGCCGGGGCGTTCAATCGTAACGGGAGAAAAAGAGTATAGTACCGATGTAAAGGTACGTAAGTTGTTATATAGTAAAGAATTACATGGGGGGGGGGGGGGGGGGGGGGAGGGGGGGGGGGGGGGGGGGGGGAAAGGAGCGTTCCGTCTGGATCCACATAACTCCTGCGTCATTTTTTTCTCTCACACTCTATCTTCTCTCGCATTATTGAACAAAACCCCTATTTTCTAAATATGCAAACTGCATTTCGTTACACATTTGTTTTTT
>BNUY01000306.1 GCA_025997715.1 Spirochaetia bacterium | reverse complement strand
CGCCTTAGAAATCACCGCCGCAATATCGCTGTGGAGTATGTGGGTTCCTTCTATTTTACACTCCAGTTCCTCATCAATAATCAGTTCCAACAAAGACGCCTCCATCTATGATCTTTTCGACGGCGCAAGCGCCGCCATTACCATTGACCGGCTCTTCCAGGGAGTTTCGGTGGATGCAGGGCGGGAACGTGAAGGCAGCTACGAAACGACCCTCTACACCAACCTTGACAGTATTACTGCGGCGGCTCCGGTGAAGCCCGCAAACGGGGCCTACGATCAAGCCGCCGCGGCCGCCGAAGCCGGGCGGTGTATACGTTGCGAATGTATGGAGTGCGTAAAAAAATGCGGCTTCATGCAGCATTTCAAGCTGAACCCCCGGCGCTACGTGCGGATGGTGTACAACAACCTTTCCATCGCCATGGGGGATCACAATGCCAACAGCATGATCAACACCTGCGCCCTCTGCGGCCAGTGCGAGGCCATCTGCCCCAAGGGCCTCAACATGGGGGAGGTATTCCTCGCCGCCCGTCGCCAGATGGTGCACTCCGGAAAGATGCCCCCGTCGGCCCACGAGTTTGCCATCCTGGACATGAACTACAGCATGTCCGATTCCTTCTTCCTCGCCCGGCATCAAAGCGGACACAGTTCTTCTGCGGCCCTTTTCTTCCCCGGCTGCCAGCTCAGCGCCTCGGAACCGGACCTGGTCCGCAGAATTTACGAGGACCTCTCAAAGCGTGTTGACGGCGGCGTAGGATTACTGTTGGGTTGCTGCGGGATCATGGCTCACTGGAGCGGAAATGTCACGCAGTTTGACGCGGTAAAAAAACAATTGACCGATCACTGGAAAAAGCTGGGAAGTCCCGAAATCATAAGCGCCTGCCCCACTTGTACCTCCACCCTTGGGGAGCTTATGGGAATAAAAACCCGGAGCCTCTTCGAGGTTTTGGGCGAAATAGGGCTGCCGGGCTATACATCAACCTCCGGCGGAACGGAAGCAGTGATGGTGTTACACCACGCCTGCGGCGCGCGGCATAATGAGGTGATAAAAAACAAGGTGCGGGAACTGTCGGCTCAAGCGGGCATTACGATTCAGGAGGGCGCGCCTGACGAACAAAGTCCCTGCTGCGGCTATGGTGGGCTCATGCCCTTTGCACACGCCCCTGAGTCGGAAAGCTTTACCGATACTGCCCTGGAACAGCTTTCCGGGGACGCGCCCCTTTTAACCTACTGCGTCAACTGCCGGGACCGTTTCCGCGCCAAGGGACGGGATGCCGGACATCCACGGGATATCCGGCACCTGTTAGAAATACTGTACCCCGGCTCATCGGACCTGCCGTGGAAGGCGCCCACCTGGTCACGGCGTCAGGAGAACCGGGCAAAACTCCGGCGGGATCTGTGGGGTGAAAAAATTGAGGAGGCGTCTTTGTTGGAACTGATTATTGATGAGGAACTGGAGTGTAAAATAGAAGGAACCCACATACTCCACAGCGATATTGCGGCGGTGATTTCTAAGGCGGAGGCGGAGCAGACAAAGCTCCATGATCATCAAACCGGTCATTTCCTTGCCAGCCACCGTCCGGCGAACGTTACTTTCTGGGTCGAGTATGCGCCGGAGGGCGGGGGCTTTCATGTATACAACGCCTATAGCCACCGGATGAGCGCCGCAATCTCAGGGTCGGCGATTGAACAGGAAGGAGCCTCCGGCAATGGCTGATGAAAAGGGAAAACCCTACGACACCGGGATCAAACTGACCGGAACGATACTCTGTACCAAATGCGGCGTACCCCTGACGCTTCATCCGGTAACCCTGGGGTACATGACCTCCACCGGAAAGGTGGAGG
>BNUY01000305.1 GCA_025997715.1 Spirochaetia bacterium | reverse complement strand
CTTTCCCTTCTCTTTTTTCAGATGTATTATTAATAACAGTGCCGGTTCTTTGTTTCCGTAAATCATCTTTACTCGCCATTTTATTTCTCCAATAAATATAAATACTCTTTGACGTGGATATCTCTGTTAATTAAATTTCTACTGCCTCTAAATGTATTATATTTTGTTTCCAATATTTCCACTTTACCTACTCTATTTAACATATTTTTCATTTCATCAAGGCTGATATACCCTTCGGAATTAAAGGAAATTAAAACATATTTTGCCTTGATATTTGTAACCAACTCGGTCAATGATGCTAACGCATGATTTTCTTTATTATAATTTGATCTATTCCAGTTTTCAGGAATTCCTGAAATTTTACTGGTATTTTCGGGATACTTATAATTAAGTATTAAATTAAACATAAAATAATTGGAACCATAAGGATGTTGATTATACGGCGGATCTAAATAAGCAATATCTACCTCCGGTACATCTTTAATGATTTGATTAGAGTCGCCATTATAAACAAGAACATCTGAATAATAACTACTGAATATTGGGAAAGGCAATTTAATATTTCCAGTAATACGAAATAAAGCGTCTTGATTTTTTCCGCCAAATTGGCCTATTCCAGTTTCTTTGTTTTTATAAAACCCTTTAAATACACCTGAAGTGTTAGCATGTATTGAAGCTTCTGACAATAAAGGCGCAATAAAATATTTTTGATACGGTTTTGGAATGGTTTCAATGTATTGGCGTGCAGTATCTATATACATTGCATTCCTCACCGTATAAAACACTCTATCTTCCACTCGTATATTTTTCTCATCCTTTGGAGCATATAATTCCGAAATAATGCCTTCCTGTAAATTTTCAGGAATTAAGTAATTATTGAGTTCATTATAATACCTTTTTAATTTAGTAATATTTAAATCATCTTCATTTGATAAATAGCATTGATTAATAAGGGTAGGGTATTTTTCCAGGTCATTGACTATTAACAGATCGGAATATTGTTTAAAATATCTAGCCACAATGCCGGAGCCGCTAAAAACATCAAACATGGTCAATTTGTTCTTTTTTACCCTATTTTGTACCTTTCTGACCCCTTTCCCTATAAAATCCAACAATGAACGCTTATTTCCTATATAGGTAATCAGTTGTTGGGTCAAAATTCCTCGTTTTCACATAAGGTTTCTTCTATCTCTGTATCTATTAATAGCAACTGACCACTCATATCATTATTATAGTATACGCTTGAAATTTAATAAAGCCCTCCTTTAGGTTAGGCGCCGTGGTATAAAAATATGGAAGAACATGAAGAACCCCGCGCGCCCTCCATGGCGCACGGCTAGCGTAGCAGATTTTACAGCGTTTAACATACGCTATACGCGCAGACCGTTCAGACCGTAGGTCTGCGGTCTGACGCCGCAGTAGCGCCTTGGCGTATAGCTTTCACGATAAGCGAAACTTGTTTCGCCTGCTTCGCCGAACAGAAAAACAACGCCTTCGTCAGAACCTATATCGGCTATTGCGAACCTTCGGAGAAGGAGCTTGCTGCCCAATTATCGCAAAATATGCCGATAATTGTTCCGTTGCAAATACCTCCTGCCTATGGTATGCTTTTTTCATATGAAACCTGAACTGGCGTTCAAGGAAAACGGCGCCGCTGGAGCCCTGATTGCGGGAATTCAGCGGATAATCCGGGGAAAGCGGGAATTTCTGGAACTGCTTACCGCGGCGATTCTTGCCAAGGGGCATGTGCTTATCGAGGACAACCCGGGGCTGGGAAAAACTACGGTGGCAAAAACCGTGGCGAAGCTGATTGCCGGGGAAGACGGCAAGCCCCTTCTTTTTAAGCGCATCCAGTTTACCCCGGAC
>BNUY01000304.1 GCA_025997715.1 Spirochaetia bacterium | reverse complement strand
CCTCGGATCTTTTAGTCGTTTCAGGTTCTCCTTCAACCCTATTATGTCCATAGTTCCCCTCCCACAGATGGGGACATTGTATCATGTATTTTTCACAAACCGAAAAGTAAATGCAGAGGCCCTGAGTGCCTAACGGACCCTGAAAAGACCGTATACCCAAAACTCTTTAATCATCTTGTCAATGACGGCATGACCCCGCTGGAGGCGGAGGTTCTCCTACTCAAGGCCTTTTTGCTATCTCGCCAAGAGGAGAAGGCAAACTTCAAGCCCATGGCGGCGCTTGGTGATACTGAGTTTAAAGAGCGTGCCGTAAAGATTCGGAACGAAAATAAAGGTATGCGGTTTTCCTTGCCTGAACATCTGGCCGCCGAAAACAACGCGGTTTTTGAACATTGCTTTCTGGCGGCGGTTCTGTCCAGGGCTGACCCTGAGCCGGTTAGACCTGAAATGTTTACCATCCCAAAGAGGCGGCTTATTTTCGAGGCGATGGTTCAGCTGCGGCAAATCAAAGCCCTTGGCGCTGAAACCCTCACGGCACTATTGCGGAATACCGGGAAGCTGGACCGGTGCGGCGGCGAGGCGTATATCCGCGAATTATCGAAACTCACCCTGGCAACGCACAACGTTGAATATAACGCACGGGCTATTCTCTGGTCATTCATCAAACGGAGGACGGCGGCGTGACGAAACTGGACGATCTGAAACTGACCGAGGCCGAAAGAGAAACCTTTACGGAACGATGCGGGAAGTACGCCGAAACTATGGAACCGGAAGACGCCGAACTCCAAGCACTCGCTGATCTGTTAAAAGACCGGGAACGGGAATCGGCGGCACGGAGACCTCATTTTGAGCGGATAAACACTTCAGACATACCGCCTCTTTTATGGGTTGTCAAAAAGTGGATTGAAAAGGGATCATTGAATTTGATTTTCGGCGATTCCGGTACCGGAAAATCATTTATTGCTATTTTTTTAGCGGCTTGTGTTTCAATCGGCGTTGATTTTTTTGGTTATAAGATCAGACGACCGGGGGCCGCCCAACGCCAAGTCTACACCCAGCTTAAGGTTCAGTACGAACTCCTCAAAGTAACCATGGCCAGCGAAAAGCCGGTCTTCCAAATCCTGGAAATGGCCGAAGTACCGGACAAGAAATCCGGCCCCAGCAGGGGGATGCTCTGCATTATCGTCACCTTCGCCGCAGGCTTCTTCGCGGTGTTTCTTGCCTTCGTGTTAAACGCTATCTCCAACATCAGGAAAGACCCCGAAGCCATGGCGAAACTTAAAGGGGAAAAGCGATGAAACGTTCCCTCTCCCTTGTAACCATTTTCCTCACCGTCCTCACCGCAGTCTTCCCCCAGACAACCCAGGAGGAACTGACACCAGCAGACACGATAACCCAAAATACCCTCCTCGCCCTGTCCAGCCCCGACTACCGGGTAACCGCCGGTGACATCTACACCCTGGCTTATGCCGCAGGCGGAACCCCGGTAACTTACCGCATAATCGTAGACAGCACCTACCGTATCCAGATATCCAACCTGGGCCTGATTAATGCCGCCGGGAAAACTTACCGCCAGTTGAAAACAGAAGCCGAAGCAATCGTGTCGAATAACTACCCTCTTAGCGGCGCAAAATTGGTCTTAACCCAGCCCGCATCTTTTCGGGTGTATCTCACCGGAGAAGTGAGCGCCACGACAATACGCCAAACCTGGGCCTTGGATCGCCTATCCTCGCTCCTGGATCTTGCTGCCGTCCCGAGAAATACTCCCGGTACAGCCCTCAACATCCTGACCGCCTATTCGTCAACCCGTGACATCACCATCACTTCCTCATCCGGCCAAAGCAAGACCTACGACCTCTTCCAGGCCCAGCGCTACGG
>BNUY01000303.1 GCA_025997715.1 Spirochaetia bacterium | reverse complement strand
ACGGAAGAGCGTTTCCCTCCACGCCGATTACGAACGGGATAGGCTTACGCTGAAAACCCAGCCCCCTTCAAGCCGCCCCCCAAGGGAATACTCGTCATAGTCCGAATGGGCGTTGTGGATACCGTACCCAAGGGCGGTCATATTATTGTAATCGTCCAGGCGGTTATCGTACTTATCAAAGTAGAACAGGGTTTTCAGCGTAAGCCTATCCCGTTCGTAATCGGCGTGGAGGGAAACGCTCTTCCGTTTCCAGAGAGGCCAGTCCCAAATAAAAAATCTATCACCCGTCTCCAGCACCCCCACATCAGGCGGTGAAATCCCTTTATCCGAATCCTGGTACAGCCCGGTGAGCCACATATCCAAGCCGTCCAGCCACTTCCACTGCGGCGTCCATCCAACTAATGCCGTAAGCTTCATGTCCGTAGAATCAGACCAGAGCCGGTTCCCTTCTTCCTGGGGGTTTCCCCTGGTGGGCTCAAAGTCAGCCGACAGCCGGTAGTGATCTATCCCCCGGTACTGCAAAACAGTCTTCCCATAAAATGTTTCACCCCGGCCCCCGGCGCTCAAAACCTGGGTAGTACCGTTAAAGCCCCCCACCGCGTCAAAGTCAACGCTGCTTTTAAGGGACAGTTCCAGCGTATCCCGAGGCTTGGCGGTACGCAGCAACACTGCGCCCCCCAGGGTATTGGCGCCTAATAACGCCGATGAATACCCCTTCTGTATCTCGATACTTTCCAAATCCCCGGTGAGGGTACGGGCGGCGTCACCCTCTCCCCGGTAGGTATTCGCCGTTACAATACCGTCCACCAGAATAGGCACACTATCGGAGCCGAAGCCCCGCACGGTAAAGTTAGAATCGTTACGCCTGCCGCCACCGGATTGCAGCACCCCCGGCACCTGCCGCACCGCCTCCCACAGATCCTGCGCCCCGTAGCGTTCCATTTCTTCCCGGGTCACTATCTCCGGCGTCTCCCGGTCCGCCGCCACCTCCGCTTCCGGCAGCCGGATTACCTCCGCTTCCTGCGCCGTTTCCTGCGCTGCTTCCTGCACCGCCGCAGCGGTACTGTCCGCTTCCTGTGCAAAAACAAAAGGACAAACCACGAACATCACGAAGGAAAGGCAAAGAATATTTAACCGCAGAGTACGCAGAGAGCGCAGAGGGAAGAAGAGAAAAATATCCTCCCTCGGTTTATCTTCTCTTCTACTACTTAACATTAACATCGTTTACCCTGGTAACCCGTGGCTTATCCGCCTTGAGGTAATCGTTAGGATGCAGGGGTAAATCCTGCTGATACACATATTCCGCCACGCACTGCCATATCGGACGATAGTACGCTGTCTTGTTGCCTGTTGCAGCGGCTTCCAGAAGTACCGGTGCGTAATCCAGGTCGTCAGCCGCCGCCGTAAGGTAGGTCAGCGTAGCGATACGGTAGGAACGGTTGGGCGCTTCCCCGTGTATCTTGAGGCTGCCGGGTACCAGTTCACCCCTGGAGTGTTCCGGGTGGTTTGCGTAGTCGATGGCGTAGGAAACCTCCTCCGATACTACCCCCCATGCGCCGGTTCCATGGCCGCCGTTACCGCTGTGGGGTACACCGGCGGCGGCCTCGAATAGCCGGGTCACCTGATTCGCCGTGAGGGTGATCATCGTAAAGGACGCGTTGACACCTACCGGCCCGGTGCTGTTGACAATGCCCTTGATGGTAAATTATCTGGAATTAGCAATAACGGAAATGAAAAGTGGTGAGCAGACGTATTATTCCCGCTGGATAACGAACAAACCGATTGATAACCTCAACGTACAACACCTCGTTGACGGTGCCCGGACACGGTGGAAGATTGAAAACGAGCATACCAATGTTTTGAAAAACCGGGGCTACAACCTTGAGCA
>BNUY01000302.1 GCA_025997715.1 Spirochaetia bacterium | reverse complement strand
GCCCCCCTTTTTCCCAAGCGCCTGTCTTTAAACCGGTTGCTCCCATCTATCGTGACCATTTGTTCTCCCTCCCAAGGATTTCCCTTATTATACCATACGTTTCTGAACTTGTGTATAAACGTTAGCCGGAGGGGCCCCATCTCTTCCCTCTGACAGGCCCCACTGCCTTAGTCATCTTGCGTGCTTTCGGAGACTCCGCTGTGCATGGCTTCCCCCGACAACTTCCGGTGCAGGGTCTTACGCCCTACCCCCAGCGCATCCGCCGCTTTGCTTTTATTGCCCCCATGGGCGGCAAGGGTGTCACGGATGATGATCTTCTCCGCTTCATCCAGGGTGGCGCCCAGGGGGATGCGCATCCAGCCGGAGTCGTTCCGGGGGCTCAGCGTGGGAGGGAGGTCCCCGGCGGTGATTACCGGGCCGCGGGTCATCACCACGGCGCTTTCCATGCAGTTCCGTAGTTCCCGAACATTGCCGGGCCAGTCGTAGGCGTAGAGGGCGGCACGGGCCTTGTCGTCGATGCCCTCCAGGGCTTTGCCGTTCTCCGCCGCAAACTCCTTCAAAAAGGCGGTGATGAGCAGGGGGAGGTCGTCCTTCCGTTCACGCAAGGGGGGAACCTGGATGTTGACCACGTTGAGACGGTAGTAGAGGTCCTCCCGGAAATTGCCCTTTTCGATCTCCGCCTTGAGGTCCTTGTTGGTGGCCGCCACGATGCGGACATCCACTTCGATGGTTTCCTCCCCCCCTACCCGTTCAAACTTCTTCTCCTGAAGTACCCGCAATAGCTTTATCTGGAGGTTTTGGTCGATTTCGCCAATCTCGTCCAGGAAGAGGGTCCCCTCGTGGGCCATCTCGAAACGGCCACGGGTGCGGGATACGGCGCCGGTGTAGGCCCCCTTTTCGTGGCCGAAGAGTTCGCTCTCCAGGATGCCGGCGGCAAGGGCGGCGCAGTGGACCTTGATCAGAGGTTTGGCCTTCCGGGGGGAGAGCTCGTGGATGGCGTCGGCCACCAGTTCCTTGCCCACCCCGGATTCACCGGTGATGAGGATGGAGGCCTTGGAGGGGGCGACCCGACTGACGGTGTCGAAGACCTGCCGCAAGGGGGCGCTGGTACCCACCATGGTCTTGAAGAGCTTTTGATGTTCCAGTTCCTCCTCAAGCCGCCGGTTGGTGAGGTGCAGTTCCCGGCTTTGGAGGGCCCGCTTTACCAGCAGGGAAAGGTGGTCCAGGTCCACGGGTTTGGTGAGGAAGTCGTAGGCGCCGTTCCGCCCGGCCTCCAGGGCGTTCTCCATGGTGCCATGGCCGGTGAGCACTATCACCGGGAGGCCCGGGGCTTCCGAAACGACCCGTTTGAGCAGTTCCTCCCCGCTCAGGCCGGGCATTCGTAAATCGGTAATAATCAGGTCGATATCGCCCTTCTGAAAACGCTTAAATCCCGCATCCCCGTCCGCGGCGGTTTCAACCAGGTAGTTTTCCATTTCCAGGGAGTCGGCGAGTCCCTCCCGGATGTGCTTTTCATCGTCCACGATGAGGAGCTTAAATTGCATAATCTTCTCCCTTATCAAAGGCAATAAGCCGCCGTTCCTTTTGCGGGATGGGCAGGGTGATGGTGAACCGGGACCCCTCCCCTTCCTTTGACTTTACGGTGATCTCCCCCCGGTGTTCCCGGACTATCTTAAAGACCAGGGTCAGCCCCAGGCCGGAACCGGTTTTCTTGGTGGTAAAGTAGGGCTCAAATATTTTGGCAATGTTGGCCTCGCTTATGCCGGCGCCGGTATCCCGCACCTGGATAGCGATTTGCCCGTCCATGACTTCGGTCTTTATGGTAAGGGTTCCCCCCCCGGCCATGGCGGCCTGGGCGTTCTTGATGAGGTTAAGCAGAGCCTGCTTCA
>BNUY01000301.1 GCA_025997715.1 Spirochaetia bacterium | reverse complement strand
AATTCACTTTTTTGCATGAAACGGACGGCATCGCCGATTTAGAATATGCCCTCAAAGAAGGACACCGGCTCAAGGTCGATTTAGCGGTAAAACGGTTCATAAGACTTGTTGAAAACCTGTCGGCTCAACCTGAGTACAAACAAATTTTTCATGGTAATTTCAAACAGCATGCATATAATTTCATTGCCTCTCTTAATCTTGTGAAATGGAACGGAAACCATCGCCATGGATTTGAAGGGCATATTTTAAAACCGGGTGAAAAATTCCGTATCAACACAGCGGAGGGACTTTTTCGTACGCTCGTTGGAAACAGTAAATATGATTTATATGAACCGGATGCCTGTCAGCCATCATACACACCCTATATTGATATGTATTATGGCTTTTTATATGACAAAACTACACAGGCGGATTTTATTAATAAAGTCATTGCTTTTACTTCAGGTCTTATTCGTGAAATAATATCCGGGATTGGCGGAGATTTTGAATATGTACTTACCGACCAGGCATTTCCACCCACTGCACCTAACCACTATATGCGTTATTTTTCAGAATCGAAAACAATCCTCATCGACCGTGACCCAAGAGATTTATATGTGATTAATAAACATGACTGGGGCGCACGGTTTATCCCTTCATATACAGTAGACCTATTTATCCAATGGTATAAATTGTCACGTATTTCACAGAAACAGGTAAAGGAAAATGCCGATGTTCTTGTCCTGCCCTTTGAATCATTCATATATGAATACGAAAATGATTTGAATAAAATATATACCTTTACCGGATTATCATGTGAGTATCACACAGAAAAATTGACCCGTTTTAATCCGGAGATTTCTATCAAAAATACGCAGGTTTACAAAAAATATCCTGAATTAGCGGCAGATATAGAAAAAATAGAACAAGAACTTACCGGCTATTGCTATAATTTTCCAGAGAACTCCTATCCATTTTCGCCACACCTCAAAAAACATATAGCCACACAAGATATTTTAGCTATGGTTGATCCTGTGCAGGCGGGATATGCAATACCACATATTGGATTTACAAAGTATTTTACATTCTTATACAATATGACCACATCAGGAAAAGCCGCTTATTGGTATCGGAAGCGAAAAGGAATCGGAAAAGCGCGGTCTTCACTAAAATGTATCGTAACGGCTATTTTTATTCCGGTAGAAATTGTTGCTTTTCTTGTTTCGCTGTGTGTTTCCCGCTTGATTCATAACCAGGAACAAAAACAAAGACTGCATGATAAAAATAGCAGACTGAAGGACTATCATAAATGAAACTTCCCCTAGGCATACAGACATTTTCGACTATCCGTGAAGACGGTTACCATTATGTGGATAAAACGGCTCGAATTCACGAACTGGTTTCCGGCTCAGGTTATGTCTTTTTTTTATCACGTCCGCGCCGTTTTGGCAAATCGCTGCTATGTTCCACATTAGGAGCGCTCTTTGAAGGACGGCGCGAGTTATTCAATGGACTTGACATTGATTCTTTGAATTGGCCTTGGAAAAAACACCCGGTGATTCATATTGATTTAAACCCCGGTGCGTATCTAGAAATAGATGATTTGCTCTCTACTGCAAACAGATCCTTAGAACTTTGTGCCAAAAAATACGGCGTACCGTTCATCGGAAATAATATAAGCGACAAGTTCAGATGCTTAATAGCAAATCTGCATGAACAGTGCGGTGAAAAAGTTGCCGTCATCATAGACGAATATGATAAACCCCTGCTTGGCACACTGGACAATAAAGATTTACATGAAACAATCAGGAGTACGCTTAAAGGTTTTTACGGTGTGATAAAGACATCCGATGAGCACCTCAAATTTGTATTTCTTACGGGAGTCACAAAATTTTCCAAAGTGAGTATATTTTCTGACCTCAATAACCTCACC
>BNUY01000300.1 GCA_025997715.1 Spirochaetia bacterium | reverse complement strand
CTGCCCGGGAGATACCCCCGGGCAGCTTTTTATGATACATGTCTGTTATAGACTGTTGGAAACGCCTTTTTTTGCCGGTGAATTGGCGGGTTCCAATGGAATCTATAGTAAGCCATATTTGGCGGGTCAACAGGTGAATATGCAGGTCCCGCAAGCTAAATCCGGCAATCCTACCCATTTTTGTGGGTAGGATTTTTAGATAGTTGACACACGTTCCCATTCAGTGCAGTATGGGCGGCAGGTTATCTATATGGCAAGTATGACCGAATTGAACAAAATGTCTTATTTTTATCCGCAAAAGACGAATTCCGACCGGGGGTATCGGGACTATAATATCCAGCGGGCGGCGGTGATGGATCTGAGCAACGCCATGACCAGAAACACCATGGTACAAATAGCGGCCAACACGTTTAACAGTGAACGGCTCAATCAGACCATGGTTAAGATGAACGACGGCTTTCAAATAGCCATGCGGCAGCAAAGCGACAGTATCATTGCGTCTAACCGGATGGTTGAAAGCAGCCTTGACCAAGTTGGGGACGGTATCAACCAGCTTGGCGGCGCCATGAATGTTATGATTGCCTCACAGAACGCACTGGCGGAACTATGCGGAGAAGGATTTGACCGGCTTACCGGAACTATTAATTTAGGGCTTACCGGCGTTTCAAAGCAGCTTGGATATATGACGGCTTCTTATGAAGCCGGCGTTGCGCTGCAAATAGATGCCATAAAGAATTTGTCGGAGGATATATGTTCAAAATTTGACATCATTCAAAAAGTTTTAGAGAATCCCCTGTTAACTCAGGCGCGGGAATTATACCGGCGGGCAGTGGGCAATTATAATAAAGGCTTTTATGAAGAAGCGCTGGATGATTTAAAAGTGTCTATCGAAAAAAATACAACGGATTATCTTTCGTGGTTTTTGGCAGGCAAGGCGTATCTTTTCGGCATAAATGAATACGGCAATGTTATTGACCTTTCCGGGAATTATTACCTCAACCAGTTTATTATGTTCAAAAGCGCTATCAGGTATTATTTGGACGTTCTTGGGAATTATTAAATCGGCAATTTTGTTGTTTTGAAAGGCGGAAAAACCAATACCTCTAACGGTATTTGGAATACTAATACTCGTCAATAAATTTGAGTGGAAAGCCATTTCATATATGTATTCTAATCCATTCGGCAGCGTTACCGAAGTAATACCCTTCTCCTTAAAAGCATCCTTGCCAATCTGAGATACTACAAAATCGTCTATCTCTGACGGAATAACTACAACTTTTCGGGAACCGACGTAATCGGTAATCCTAATTGTTCCGTCAGCCAATTTCCTTACCTCAAAATCACTGCCTTCATTCGGACGTAAGTTTTCTAATCTTTTTTCTTCTTGTAGTTTTGCCTTTTGCAGTTTTCTTTCGTGGTTGGCTTTCGCTTCACGTAAACATTCTTCCATATTAAGAATAAAATAGGGCAAACACGCCGCAACATTTTTTACTTCATGAGCAATTTGAAGCAAATCAAGATATGGTGTGCTTATAGTCTCCGGATTTTCAAAGCCTTTATATTTATTTATTAAATCTATAGCATCAAACAGCCAATGTTCATCACAAGTTGCGTAAAGGTCGTATATCTCCGGAGCATATTGCATTACTGAAGTTCTTAGAGGTTTAGCTTTTTCTTGATTGCTAATCATTTTTTTAAAAATTTTTTTTATCCATTCCAATTCTTCCTGCCGCAGTGTCTCAATAACTTTTTCAGGTTGACCATCCGCCAAATCAGGGTCGTTGACCGCTTTAATACAGTAGAGCGGGTCTTTCTCGAAGACATACCGCAAATCATCCCTTGCATCTTCTTCGAGTAAGGCTTTGCACCGGGCAACATTGTACCGCGCTTCCAGCATAGTAGCGGAATACGCGAATGAAC
>BNUY01000299.1 GCA_025997715.1 Spirochaetia bacterium | reverse complement strand
CAAATCGTGAAAAGTATTATGATTCCCCAATAACCATGATTTTTGATAGAATATTAGTAGAGAATTACCAAAAGGAATATGCATGGGGTGAAGGGGTGAAAAATGGTAACTGAAAGTAATATGTCAGAATTCCGGGCTGACCTTATCGCCGCAGTAAAAAACCTGGAGTCAAAATATAGTATAAAGATTGATTTTGGGCCGATTACCTATAATGAAGCGGGTCTTTCTACCCGGATGGAGGCGAAGACCCTTGTAAGTGGTGAAGTAATGGTTGATCCGGTAGTCGAGTTGAATGCTACTCGTTACCTTCTGCGTTTTGGTCATAAGGCGGTGGGGAAAATAATTGGCTCTACCGTTGCGCTAACTAACGGCAAGCGGGGAAAAATTACTGACTTTTCAAACCGCAAAAAGAATGATCCGTTTACTGTGGAGATTGATGGCCGGTTGTATGCGGTACCTCTAGGGGCCATTGAAAAATTTATTGCGGATTAGGGGTATTGCAGTGAAATTACCGTAAACCCGATGACAAAACAGGCGTTTCTTTTGTTATGGCAACCTATGCAATTGCACAGGCCGGAATAACAATTGGCTGTATCGGGTTATGATAAGGAGAACCCCTGTCTCCCCATCTTCTTCCCATCCGCGAACCGGTAGGGGTTGCGGCGGTTCTTCAGGTAGCTCTGATAGGCGGCGCTGCTTTCATAGTACCCGTCCAGGCCTTTGAAGGATGACGACTCGTCACAGCGGTAGAGTTCCAGCAGGGTGGGGAACAGGGGAGATTCCAGGATTTCCCGAATCCTGACCAGGGGCAGCCGGGGAAGGGCGGCGGGGAGCATGTGGTTTTTTACCAGGTAATAAATATCTCCAATAAGCGAAGGATCAAATCCCAGGCGTTCCAGAAATTTCCGGGCCGCCCAGGCGCCCAATTCTGCGTGGCCGTTAAACCGGCGGCTTCCGGAACTGGCCGACAGGGGTTTCCCCATATCGTGGAGCAGGAGCCCCAGGGAAAGCCGCAGATCATAGGCCGCCGAATTATGGCCGGTGGTTTTACGATACCGTAAGGTTTCCAGGGTGTGTTTCCAGACATTGCCTTCGGGGTGAAATTCCTTGGAGTGATCCACATCGTCCAGGATGGCGAGTTCCGGCCAGTGTTCCCGGATAAACCCGGCGGCTTTGAGAAGTTTCAGCCCCAGGTCCGGGCGGGGGGAAACCAAAATACCCGTCAGGAGAAGCCGCTGGGCTTCGGGCTTTGGAGGGAGGCCTTCGTGTAGGTTTGCCAGGGGCCGCAGTATTGGTGAGAGAGTATCATCGGAATCGCTGCGGTAACGGGCCAGAATAAGGGCGGCATCCATAAGCGCCAGGTAACGGTCGGCGCCGGGGTTAAGACCGGTTCACCAAGGACTCACCGGAGCTTTCTCACTGCATCCATCCCGAAGTTCCCGGAGCAGGGGGTAAATATCCAGGAGGTCCCGAAAGCGTTCGGTGGCCCAGTCTTGGGAGAGGGACAGCAGGGTATAGGAAAGCGGACGGACATCATCGGGATCAACGCAGCGGAAGTACCAACTCTGTCCGGCAGCATCCACCGCCCCATCGGCAATGTCTATGCCGGGGAAGCGGAGGCCCTCCAGGAGACGGGCAAGGACGGGGATGTCCGCATTGGTTTCCACCAGGGTAAAGGGCAGGGTGGGCAACCCCATGTAGCTATCCAGGGCGCTGAAACTATGGAGGCGCACTGAATAGCTTGCAGAAACCAGGGGGGCAAAGATTGCGGCATGATCCATGGTAGTTTCATAATGACCACGGAAGGGTGTTCGGTCTATACCCTATTGGCAGGTATACGCCCCATCGCATGGGTGATCCCGAAGAATTGGTGGGGGCGGTGATCTATCTGGCCGCCGAAAGTTCCGGTTATACCAACGGCTGCGATTTGAT
>BNUY01000298.1 GCA_025997715.1 Spirochaetia bacterium | reverse complement strand
CGGCATTGCTTTTTACCGGAAAGACTGTATGGTCAAAATTGCAGGCTAATAGATACCTTAGTGTGTGCATACATGGTCTATCTAAAATGGTATTACTGTGGTCTTGGAACGGGTATTATACTCGTGCGCTTAACATATCAAAGGGAGATATAATATGTCAACAAGAGCTTTAGTCGGAATGCCTAATAACAAGGAAAATATTATTCACTACATTCAAGTAGGACGTGATGGATATCCTGATTATACAGGCGATATTCTTTTTAACTCTTATGTCTCAGAAAACAAAATCAACAATTTACTTGCATGTGGGAATTTATCTTATATTGCCAATAGTGTAACAGATTGTGGATTGTATCATGAACCGGAAAGCACTTTGAATTTTACTCTAAATACGGAAGAAGATACCTTTAAGAAACAAATTAATGATGAAATTGTTGATTATGGCTATTTATTTATACATAATCAATGGAAATGTTGGTCTAGTGATGGTACGGAAATTGATTTAGAGGAAATCCTTGCTGATAAGCCGCTAAATAAAGCCAAAGGTTTAGTGAAATATGTGATTACCCAAGCTGAATCATTACAGCCAAAAATATCAAATACCTGTAAAGTCAATTTACAAAATATTATTAGTGCTAGTAAAGATATTGAGTTCTTACTGTATCAGTATAGATCATAATAAAACACTATTATTTGCCCAATGATATGCTACGCAATTTTTATAGTGGCGGTAAGTTTTTACCATACTGGTTTGAAACTGGATCGCCAACATTTTTGAGCAGCGATAATAGACGTTTTCCCAGTCCCTTTTGGGCAAATACCAGTTCCAACAGTATCGTGCGTACCCTTATTGATAAAGCTGATGATACCGCCAAAGCGGACCTTGACACCCTTATTGCCGGAGGTACAATAAAAAAAGCGATACACGAAGACATAACCTATGATGAAGTTGAAAAGAGCATTGACAATATTTGGAATTTTTTATTCTTTACCGGCTACTTGAAAAAAGTGGGAGCGCATTTTGAGATACGCAGACAGCCAGTAATTGCAGCGAATTCCAGAAAAGGATTATCCTTAAGCGCTGTTCCCAACAACGAACGGATAAAGTTTACCATATCGTTGTAATAATGATTCGACCATGATGCTTCAAGCGGTACATCGTACTCGTCGATAAGAATGATAGCTTTTTTCCCATGGTGTATAAACAGACATTCCGAAAGAAACTTAATCCCCTGACTATACTCATGCAGGCTGCCGGTACCCCGCATGATTCGTTCGTATTGCTCTTTTTTACCCGCCAGCTTGTTATCTTGCAGTACATAGCTATGCCGATCAAATTCGCCTGCGATATTGTCTTTAATAACAGCATATGCCGATTCAAATGATGTCTGCCGTGAATCCTTAAAGGTAAGAAACACAACGGGATATTGGCCGAGCAGGGAAGTGTAGCTATCGCCTGCCGACATAATTTTAAGGCTGTTGAACCAGGATACGGAATCCTTGCCGGTGGTTTCGGCGGTATCTTCAAAAAAACATTGGAGCATACGCATATTGAGCGTCTTTCCAAAGCGCCGGGGACGGGTAAACAGATTTACCGCAGATTTTTTATCGATCATCTCTTTGATCAGCAGTGTTTTATCAACATAGTAATAGCCTTGTTCAATTATTGTGTCAAAAAAACTTATGCCGACGGGTAGGGGTTTCATAGTTTCGCAAAACCTTGTGTCATACAGATTTCTTTATCAGACAATTTTTTTTATAAAAAGCAATACCGTATTTGAGAATATCGGTATAACCCTCGTCAATCCATTCCTGTTCATATCGCTTTTCTTCAATCTGCTGTAATGCGGAATCACATTTTGCCGACATTTCCATTGATTATGTATAAATAAATAGCCATAATCAACAATTTCATCATTAATTTGTTTCTTAAAGGTATCTTCTTCCGTATTTAGAGTAAAATT
>BNUY01000297.1 GCA_025997715.1 Spirochaetia bacterium | reverse complement strand
ATAGGGTCATTTGTAATTGGACGCCCGATTAAATACGATTACGATACAAAACTTAACTATCTCAAAAAGCTGGTAAAATATATTCGGGAAGAAGAATACCCGACTGTTCCTGATTTTTGCCGGATAAACCATATTGCCAAACGCCGGTTATACGAATGGGCAAAAAACGAAAAAGAAAATGGGGATACGAATGACAAATATCCCCTTGGCGAGTATTTCCAGGAATGTATTGACCGGATGAACGGTATACAGGAAGATTTCATCGAGAAGAATACTATGCAGGGGTTTATTTCTCCGGCTTTTGCAATATTCAAATTAAAGCAGCAGAGTATCGGCTGGACCGACCGGCAGGACATAACCACCGATACTACGGTTCACGTCATCGGCTCCCCGCCTGGGTTAGAAGAAGCGGAATTCCCGGAATGACGGTAGACTTTTCAACGCTCCCCGCCTGGGTTAACAAAGCGTTTTATCCCTTATGGTTCGACCGGAACCGCTTCATTGTTTGCAAGGGCGGCGCCGGGAGCGGTAAAAGCATGGACGCCCATCGCCGAGTGCTATACCGCATGATCGCGGAGCCGGGGCACAACTACGCCATAGTCCGGAAAGTTGGCCGCACGCTCTCAATAAGCTGCATCCCCTTAATACGGCAATGTATAAGTGATTGGAACCTGGGGCCGCTATTCGCCGAGAACAAAAGCAATCAAACCGTAACCTGTACTACCAACGGGAACCAGATCAAGTTTTTGGGGCTTGATGATATTGAAAAGGTGAAGTCCATTACCTTTGAGCGGGGGCCCCTTACCGATGTTCTCATCGAGGAAGCCACCGAAATAACCGAGCAGGATTTTAACCAGCTGAATCTCCGGCTGCGGGGACAATCAAAAGTACCCTTTCAAATAACCCTGTTGTTTAATCCTGTCAGTGATACCCATTGGATGAAACGCCGCTTTTTCGATAACCCCGGGGAGAAGCGGGACAAAATAACCCTGCATGAATCAACTTACCTGGACAACCGTTTTCTTGACCCTGAATACAAGGAGGAACTGGAAGCCCTGAAATATGAGGATAGGACCTATTATGAAATTTACTGTCTTGGCAAATGGGGAAGCATCGGTAATCTGGTATTTCGCAATGTGGTGTACCAAAGATGCCCCTATACCTCGAATGAATTTGATCAGATCATTGCCGGGCAAGACTTCGGATATAATCACCGTAACGCCATAGAACTGATCGGCCTCAAGGACGGCGATAAATATTCATTCCGGGAGCTCTATGTCCGGCACCTGGTGAATAGCGAGATCATCGCCGAGAATGAAGCCCGACATATCCTTTCAAAAAAACAGCGGTGTATCGCCGATAGTGCGGAACCCAAGTCTATAAAAGACTGGCAGCAGGCCGGGTATACCATGATAGCCGCCAAGAAGGGGCCGGACAGCGTAAAGGCGCAAATAGCGGAGCTAAACCGGGGGACATGGTATGTGGACCCGGTAGCCTGCCCCGGACTGGTGAGCGAAATAGCGACATACAAATGGCGGGAGGACCGTGACGGCAATCCCCTTGATGAGCCGGTAAAGTTCAGGGATGATGCTATTGCCGCATGCCGGTACGCGGTAGAGGAATTGGATATGAAAAAAACTGCATGGGTACTGTAGTCTTAGCGATGCAGACAAACCAGCACAGCATAGCCGATGGTTTCCGGGGCCTCATGGCAGCGATAGTATCCCGCGCCCTCTCTGATCTGGGAAACGGTGAAATTTCTGTACGTGCAGGCAACAACATAAAAGATGATGCTATGGCATGGATATTGGGCCCGGATTGTGAAGACTATTGTCTGGAATTAAATACGGACTATACAACGCTCCGGAAAAAGGCGGCCGGCCTCTACCGGGAATTCCTGGCAAGGGAAGATGCCCGTTTCCATGTAAGCCCCTCCAGGAAGCCCCGGAAACGTCCAGGTAGACCATCCTCACC
>BNUY01000296.1 GCA_025997715.1 Spirochaetia bacterium | reverse complement strand
AAGCCGGTATGCGGTGGAATGAACGGTGTGCTCAACATATGCTGACCCTTTGCGCGAGAGCCGCCAGCAAGATCGGATTCCGCCTACGGCCAGCAGCCTAATTTACCCGGAAAAAGTTGTTGCACCCGCATGATCCATCCTCCTTGTAAACAATCCGGAAAATACCCATACTATAGTAATGGCCCGATTCCGATGGCTCTTTACCCTTATGCTGGCTGCGGCCTCCCTGGCTATGATCCCCATGGTTCCCCTCTACGCACAAGTAGACGCCGGAGAATTGGCGGATGGGCAGGAACCCATCGACTTTATCAACTATGAGGGCCGCTATGACCGTATCGAAACCCGCGCCCAGATCCGGGGCATCGGTTATGCCCTGGGCACGCCGGTACGGAGCGGCGCCGCAAACACCGGAACCGGCGCACGGTACTTCGTGATCCACTCGGTGAGCGAGAGCGAAGACGATAAGCTTGACGCGGACATCCTGGGGCTCGGCCCGAATGTGGGGGTGGATCACATCCGCAGCCTCCGCCTCATCATCCAGGGCTACCTGGAAGGAGCCTACAACTACAGCGAGCAGGACGCCGCCCTCCTTGCCCAGTACATCACCATTTACAACGCGGTTTTCCGGGGGAACTGGGATTTCTTCAACTCAAAGTATAAGACACCGGTGATCCGTAACCTGACCCGGGAAAAGGCGGGGCTTGCTAAACGTTATGACCAATGGCCCGGACAGGCACTGATAGTGATCCCCCTGCAAACCGCCATCGCCGGTTCCCTCAGCGCCATAGACACCTCCACCCTCACCAAAGGGGAGGTTATCGACGAACTGCGGAAGGACGAAGACCGGGGTCTGCCCCAGCGGCAGGACATGGTGGACCTCAAGGAACGGGAGGCCGATGCGGCTGAACAGAGGGCCGCCGAACAACGGGAGGCTGCCGCCCGGGAAGAGGCGGCCATAGCCGAAGAACGACAGCGGAATGCGGAGGAGCAGCGGCGGATTGAGGAAGAACGGCAGCAGGCTCAATCGGACCAGGCGGCAGGTCGTCTTAGCGATGAGGAAGCGACGGCAAAGGAAGCAGAACTTGCCGCCCGTGAGGCGGACGCGGTGGAGAAGGAAACAGAACTGGCCGGGCGGGAGAACAACCTTGCGGATCAAAAAAGTGAGGCGGAGCGCAGCGAGGCATTAGCGGAACAGAAGGCCACCGAAGCCCAACAGGAACGGCAGGCCATAGCCGCCGACCAACAGGCCCTTATCAACCAAGATACTGCCATGGCCCCCACGGGAATCCTGGGGATGCGCCTGGAAACCAGGGATGGCGGTCTGGGACGGCTCGTCCGGGTGGACCCTGCCAATGGAGCGGTACTCAAAACCTCGGCGGTGAATACCATCAACGCCCGGACCCTGACGGTGGTGAACGGGAAGGTGTTTGCGGCGGCGGAGACAACCACCGCTATTCGGCTGGTGACCTTCAACCCCGTTACCCTTGAAATAGACCAGCAGGGCAATGATACCATCCATGGGCAAAGCCTTCTCTGGGTTAAAGGTTCCGACCTCTACGCCATCACTACCACCAATGACGGCCTTTTCCTGGGGCGGTACAATACGGACCTCGCCCGCCAGGCCCTATCAACCGTCACCATCCATCCCTATGCCGCAATCACCTTCCAGGATGATTTGCTGATAACCCAAAGCACCGATGGTCAGGCGGTGCTGCTTAACGCCCGGGATCTGACCAAAAAGGAGTAATATGCAAAACGTAACGCCGGGGCCGTGGTCAAAGTTTCTCAAGCCCATGACCGTCCTCCTCATCATCGGGGGAATCATTGTGATAGCATTGCTGGGGACCAGTGTCTACATCGTGGACCAGACCGAACAGTCGGTGATAACCCGGTTCGGGAAGTTCCACAACATCAACGGGCCGGGGCTCCATGTCAGGCTGCCCTTCGGCATCGACAAGCAGTACATGGTGAACGTCACCACCGT
>BNUY01000295.1 GCA_025997715.1 Spirochaetia bacterium | reverse complement strand
TGAGTAAACTTGAAAGGGGACTGGAACTCCCATCGGAGGAATTGATAAAGGCACTTGCTGACAAATTGGACTATAAAGACCCGATTCCCCGGCGGCAAGCGTAAACCCGGTGAAAGCGAATCGGAAACCGTAACCGGAACTATAAAGAAAGAGGTCAAGGTCTCTTAAAGAGCCGATTTTTAGTTTTCGAGCGTGGACAACGGCTCTTTTCGTATCGAATTTGATACTTTTAGACCCGATGGCGGCTCTCTGAGAGTGAAAATTGATTCTCGGAGACCCGAAAATGGCTCTCCGAGAACCGGCATTAGTACTAAAAGCCCTGAAATCGACTCTTTTAGAGTCGGCTATGGCTTTCCGAGAGTAGACATCGACACTTAAAGAGTCAAACTTGAAAATATATACGAGGGAGAATATGAAATTTTGGTCGTTTTCAACTACAGTACGCAATCCTGAACGGATACGGCGTTTCTTGCTTGCTTTCAAGGAACTTGAAGGTGAAAAGTGGACTCACGAAACGCAATCAAAATTTCAGTTTTTACTTCTACAGCAAAAACTATACGGAATTGGAAATCCTGAATTTGAAAAAACTTTGACACCTGAACAACTTAAATGGCTTTATTCTGAAAATCTTACATACGAACAAGCAAAAAATATTGTTTTGTCTAAGAATTATGTCGGCGGAGCAGATATGCGAGGCCGACAATCATTAAATCCTATAAAAAAAATGGGATTTGTATATCTCAATGATGAAAAGCAAATTGTAATAACGCCTCTTGGCAATGCTTTTCTTGCCGAAGACTATGATTTAGGTGATATTTTCTTTCGGAGTTTGCTTAAATGGCAATATCCGAACCCAGATGCAAATGACTATCCTAAAAAAGATGGTTATAATATAAAGCCGCTTATAGCAACTTTGCATTTAATTGCGAAAGTAAATAAATTGTGTTCATCGCAACATTTAAAAGAGAAAGGTGTTTCAAAAACAGAATTCGCAATCTTTTTCACTACTCTGTCTAATTATGTGAATATAAATTCAACGGCAGATGCACTCATTGAATTTCGTAAAGAATATGAAGCAAAAATAGGAAAAGCAGAAAAGGATGCTTTTGCAAAACAATATTTTGAATTAAACTGTAGTGAATATGATTCGTGGGGAAACGCAATTGATTATGCCGATAATGTTATTCGATACTTTCGACTTACACGTCTCTTTTATTTACGTGGCAACGGATTCTATATTGACTTGGAGCCGCGCCGGAAAGTTGAAATAGAATCACTTCTTGAAACAGACAATGCATCTGCTTTAACGTTTGAAACAAAAATTGATTATTCATTATATCTTGGCGATATTACTAAACCTGAATTGCCGTGGGAAAACATAACAAAACTACAAAACGTTATTGATGTTTTATTGCAAGATATTGAAACGGCAGAAAATGAATTACATAATAAAAATATCTCTGTACCGCAAAGACCAAAAACTGTTAAAGCAGACAATACAAAAACATTAAAGGAACTCATTGAAAGTTTAAGAAATTACCGCCGAAAATTGTTTGATATAGAAACGCACGCCGAAACACAACAACATGAGAAT
Source organism: Spirochaetia bacterium (assembly GCA_025997715.1). GTDB lineage: Bacteria > Spirochaetota > Spirochaetia > Treponematales > Breznakiellaceae > Termitinema. The sequence goes on along the minus strand of BNUY01000295.1, from coordinate 398 downwards.
ATAGAAAATTGTATATCCTCATTGCAAAGTATTTTTATATTGGCAGAAAAAAGGCCAGTTGAACTTGAAAGGATGGTTGCATTGGGCTTGCATATTCTCAATGATGCAATCGGAATAAAACCCAATTATCCTGTCGGTGATGACAACCAACCGACTTTTACCGCTCCCGCAAATAAACCAGACATAGAATGTTTTTACCAGTCCTTTAATTCAATTTGCGAAGTAACGATGTTAAGTAATATCGCCAAGATATAATGAATAATCAATTTTTGTTTCAAACGTTAAAGCAGACAATACAAAAACATTAAAGGAACTCATTGAAAGTTTAAGAAATTACCGCCGAAAATTGTTTGATATAGAAACGCACGCCGAAACACAACAACATGAGAATATAGAAA
>BNUY01000294.1 GCA_025997715.1 Spirochaetia bacterium | reverse complement strand
TTCTATCCGGTTCGATTGAACAAGGAAACAGAATAGCACAGATTAGCAAAAATATAGTTATGGACAGATTTGTTTGGTCCACTCTTGCAATACACATAAAAACTGACTTATCACGAACGCAACAAGTATTTGAAATTTTTGATCTTGTTGCAGAAGATATTTATTTTCCCGATTTTACTATTGTGTTACATCCTGGATATAAGGAAACACGAAATCGTATCTCCAAAAAGACGGGTCTTGCAAAAAAATTAGATGAATTTGCTCCGGGGGATGAGGAATCATATGATAGAGAAATTGATTTTTTTGAATGGCTTAAAAAACAAGGAGTGCCAATTGTAATTATTGACGCAAGCGGAACAAAAGAGCGTGTCTTTGAACTTGCCAGAGCCGAAATAGAAAGGTTTGGAGGAAAAAATGGATAATAATTGTCCCTTTTGTGTTGAATTAACTACCCCTGAATTATCAATTTGGAATCAAAAAAGAAATGATTTGCCGCTTAACCGTATTCTTTATAAAAAAGATGGGTTAGTAATAATGCCACCGCTCGGAAGTTTCATACCGGGTGGACTCTTGTTGTTAACGGAAAGCCATTATAGATGCTGTTCAATACTAGATAAAAGCATAGCATTATCAATGGACACTTTGATTACGCAAACTGCTGAAATTCTTCGAAAAACATATAAAAAAAATATTTTATTTTTCGAACATGGTCCGGGAACTTGCGGTTCAAAAGGAGCCTGTTGTGTGGATCATGCCCATATCAATATATTTCCAATTGATTTTGATATTTGGCGCTGTTTACCAAAATTTAATATAACGAAACAAATACATTCAATTACTGATTTAAATGATTTTTCAAATATCGAATATTTGTGGCTATTTGATAATAATAATAATTATGCTTTTCCAATATCCGGTATACCATCGCAATTTATAAGAACCATTATTACAAAACAGATGCATTTTCCAATAAAGTGGAACTGGCAGGATTATCTTGGTCTTGATGAAATTCAACTAACACTGAGCGATTTGCAAGGAAAATGGTAATGAACACGTACGATGGTCAGGAATCAACCGATCAGAAGAAGTATCTATCAAAAGATATAAAATATATAAAAGAACGATGGGATAATCGTGCGGGACGATGGGACGCTGATTTAAAAGATGAGAAGTGTCATCTTAATAGATCCGGTTCTTATCAACGATTTATTGAAATATTGCAATTTGAGTTTGATAAAATTGAACCTACTTTTAAAAACGGCTGCTTACTAGACCTGGGATGTGGAACAGGTGAACTGCTCGTTCATTTTGCTAGTCAATTCCATTCGGCTATTGGTATTGATGTAAGTTCAAAAATGTTAGAACACGCAAAGCGTAAGCTTTCAGAAAAGATAATCTTAAAGGAAGGTGACATCTTTGATAAAAAAATATATCCAAGTAATGTAAAAGTAGTAATAAGCAGAGGAATATTACTGAGCCACTATGGGGAAACTTTAGCAAAAAATTTATTGCAATTGATATATTCACATTTAGCTAAAACAGGATTTCTTTTTTTAGATGTCTTACAAAAAACTGATGGCATTGTATCTTATGGAAAAAAAATGTATTCAAAACAGGAATTAATTAATCTTTTTGAAAGTGTTGGTTTTTCAAATACAACGATATATGGTGAATCAACCTATCCGATATTATATATAAAGGCAAAAAAATGAATGACATAGTGTTTTTTGATCATAATTCAACAACTCCATTACTTCCTGAAGTATATGAAGCGATGTACCCATACTTTTCAAAGTGTTTCTATAATCCAGGTGGATTACAATCAGCGTGTGAACAAGTAAGTATTGAAATTGAAAACGCGCGACATATCATCTTGGAATCCATTCACGGGTTAGATGGAAGACTCATTTTTACTGCTTCGGCATCAGAAGCAAACAACCTTATTATTCAACAAAAGCAATATAATTTGATTATTACGTCTCCTATTGAACAT
>BNUY01000293.1 GCA_025997715.1 Spirochaetia bacterium | reverse complement strand
AAAGGAGGGGGAAGAAATAGCCCAGTTAGCGTTAAGTGCGTAAACCGGGCCGGGAGTTGCCGGGGGAAACAAGATTTTTCGTAAGAAAAATTAGCGAATTCCCTTGACAAGAAACATAGGAGGCGCCAAAGGCGACTAAGGAAAGAAAGAACAAGAGCATCCGGTTAAAAAAATACTGAATTGTGCCTACGAGGGAGTATCCTCTTCTTCCCCTTCGGCGCCTTTGTCGACTTTGCGGTTAAAAATTCTTCTCTCGGGAAAGGCTTTACTTTTTTAGGGAGATATAGGAACGTTTAGAGATGCTTGCCGCCAGATCCGGGTTTAATGCCACCGTACGGTATGTCAAAACAACGGTCAGGATTGATGAAGCCCTGGATAGGGGCAAAAATCCGGCTGATATTCTCTGCGAGAACGAGTACCGTGATCTTGACGGGTTACCGCTTCTGCGCCTGCTCCTGCTGGATAAGCGGGGATACCGCGCCGTTTCCGCGAATCCCACCGCCATAGCCGCCGACCTTCCTGCGCTTGCCGCCGAATTCGCCCAATGGAAGGCCGTGGATTTGGCGGCCGCTTGCCACGATCCCGGAGGGGGACTCCTGCTGGCCAACCCTAAGCGGGCCGAATCGCTTGCCGCTTTGGGCAACATCCGCCCCCGGGAACTCCTGGTAGTTTATGCCGGTAAGGCGTCGGAGGAGCTTTGCCTGGAGGCCGCCAAAACAGCCGTTGCACTTTTCAGCGGCGCAAAGGCGGATATTGCCCCGGAACTGTACTTGGAAACCCCGGAGGCTTTCCCGATGGCCGCCCACAACGAAACGGATGTTCCCCTGGAGACTATGACCCCCCGGTATTCCGTGACGGTAACTAATGAACTTTTCCACAATAGCAATGTTGAGGCATGGAAACGCATTGTAAGCGCGTACACTTCCAAATACCCCGGACTTAGGGTGCATATCTTTTACGAGGGCGATCCTATCCTGGATATCAATTCCCTTTTCACCTGGGGCAAGGTAAAACACGGCGGTACAATCCAGTTCGCCGTATCCGGGAGGGATATTAGGGATGTGTCCAGGCTGCGGCGGTATCTGGCCCAGGGCGCCGGCCCCAATTTTTCGCCCCTCCTCCAAACCCCGGCAAATGGAGGATTATTTTAATGAAATCCGCCGGGGAGGAAATCCGGTTCCTCTTGGATCAGGTTAAACGGGGGCTTATTGATGAAGCCCAGGCGGTCAAAACCCTGGAAGTTTCACGGCTGGCCGAAATTCTTCACCCGGTTATCAAGGCCTCCAGCGTAGAAGGACTGCCGAAATGGACCGGCGGCAGTACCGGTGCGCCCGGGGCTGCGGTGGGCAGGGCATATTTCAGCGCCGACGCCCTCCTTGAGGCCCGGGAACGGGGCATCCTGGTCCTGCCCGCCTCCTTTGCCGGGGATGTAGAGGCCATAGAGGCCGCCGCCGCCGTGATCACCGCCCAGGGGGGCTATGCGGCTCACGCATCGGTGGTGGCCCGGCAGTACGGCACGGTGTCCCTGATTGCGGTAAAAATCCTCCCGCTGCATTACCCGGAGTTTTTCCAAGCAGACCGGCTCAACATCTTCCGCGAAATGCTCCTTTCCGAATCAACGGAAGCCCGGCGGCAGAGGCCGATGCCGTCTGCGCCGAAGGACAGCGCCCGTTCCGCATCCGCAGGGGTTTCCGCGTTTGCCCGGACCTGGAATCCGCGAACCCCTGGTTCGTTTATGAACCCCTTGGCCATGGCGATAAACTCAAGGAGGCCGGAATCGGCAATATCCGGTTCGGTGAGTTCCGCCGCCCCCCGGTATACCGAAGGCTCCCTATCGTAGGGCGCATCCAGGGTGATGAGGTCCCCTTCGCCAAAAACCAGATCCCCCAGGGCTGCCTTTTTATCGGTGAGGATCATTTCCGGCGCAATCAGGGACACCGTGCCGTACTGCCGGGCCACCACCGATGCGTGAGCCGCATAGCCCCCCTGGGCGGTGATCACGGCGGCGGCGGCCTCTATGGCCTCTACATC
>BNUY01000292.1 GCA_025997715.1 Spirochaetia bacterium | reverse complement strand
CCTCTCTTCCTCACGGGTTAAGATCATTTCTTGCAGCATACTATCTGCCTCCTTAAATTCTTTATAGGAATTATACAAATCAATGTATAATCGGTCCATTAATCCGATAACGGTTCTCATGTCTTCAATAGTCATCAGGCTGTTTTTTGTACTGCGTTCTACTGTCTCTGCAAGTTCTTCCATGATGTTTTTCATGGTGATAGACAAATCCAATAATTGTTTTTCAGATTTCGCTGCAAAAAATTGCCTGCGTAATTTTAATACATAAAACGGCAGGAGGATACTCATCTTCTTTTCTTCAAGTTCACGGATGCTGTGATCCAGAAACTTAAAGGTATCAACCCAATCATAATGATTCCCATCCGGGAATGGGTCAGGTCTTCGGTAACGGTTTCGGTCGAGGGATAATCAACCGTGCTATCCACCGGATAGGCGGTATCAAAAAGCCCGTTGATAAACTGGACAATAGCCTTGCTTGATAACCGCATAAGCCGCTTAAAAATGAGAATCGGCTCATGCTTGGGCACGTTATTCCCTTCCTTTCCCATAAGTATACCACATTACCCCCCCTTTGGGGAAGTCACCCCGGCATCTATGTGATGCAGTTGACCGGCATCAAAACAATGCCGGTCAACTGTACGCTGGCCTCCGTGCCCATCGCAGGGTGGTGAGCTGCGTTTACTGAACCGCTACCGCGACCGTCACATTGTCATTTCTAGAACTGACAGAAGAATCTTTTACATACCCAAAATGGATAGTATGGGTACCTGCCGGAATCGTGTAAGTATAACTTTGACTTGAGGTTCCCGATACACGGATCTGGTAATTGGCGATAGCCTGAGCTGCGTCCAGCCTTGTGGCATAACCAAAATCGACACCTTCACTTGATGCGGTAAGCGATACCATAATACTGCATCCGCTGGTCGTAGTAATAGTGAGGGTCTCCCATGTATTGCTATTGTGACTTATGTTATGTGTAGCTTGTGTCATTGTTACGTATCCATGAACCAAACCATGTTAGCTGCGGCAGCGGCGATTCCTTGCTCAGTATATCTTTTAATAGGCCGACACTAACCGGGTTGTCTTTTTCCACAATAAGCAAATTATCAAGGAATACAAAGGTTTTTTGCTCTCCTTTCGATACGGTAAATAGTTCCTGTGTACGACCAACCAGGGTGTTTTTTCCCTTAAAATAGATATAACCCTGCCCTTCCTCGACCGACATTGTTTTACTTTTGCCCCGTTCCAGCGGCTTATCTGCGGATGCGAATGATGCTCCGCTCCATGTAATGTCAATCAGATCGATAAATGTTTCATTCTGAATTTTTAGCGATGTGCCAGTATCGGAACCGTCATCATCAGTCGTACAGCCCGCCAATACCAGCGCCATGATAAGCGCTCCAATTGCAAAAATCTTTTTCATCTTTTTCTCCTTTATCTAAACACAATTGACCGGCACCACAACAATGCCGGTCAACTGTGCGCCGCCTCCACTTCTCCTTACGGTCTTGTAGTTCCGGAAACCGAAGTGGACCACCAGCTTTCACCGGCACCCGTAAAGTAAGTAACCGAAAAGGAGTAGGTCGTATTAGCATTTAGGCCGGTAATGGTAATAGTTCGCTCAGAACTTGAAGTATTTCCCAAATGATAATAACTAGTACCACCTAGATTTTGATATACGCCGTAACCGGTTGCCCCGGTTACGGCAGTCCAAGAAATAGTAATACTGGAACGAGTAGTGGCGGTAACAGATACGGTTGGAGGCGCCGGTGCAGTGGTTGCCGATACATAAGCAGATTGGGCGCTTTCTCCGGTGCTGTTATAGGCAGAAACCTTGTAGTAGTAAGTTGTAGAGCTAAGTAGTCCGCTATCTTGATCTTGATAATAGGACTCGCTGTAGCTGGCAACCAAAGAATAGGTTCCGTTAGCGGCGGAAGAACGATAAATCCGATATCCTTCTGCCCCGGTTACGCTGATCCATGAAAGGTTAATATAGTTGTGGAGAGGAGCGGCGGTAGCGTTTATCCCGGTCGGT
>BNUY01000291.1 GCA_025997715.1 Spirochaetia bacterium | reverse complement strand
AGGCCGCCGATACCACCGGTTTGGCTTTTTCGTATATCTCACGGAGCAGGTCCATCTTTGCCCGGAGTATCTTATAGTAGGGAAACCGGGCTGCCCCGTCAAATTCCTTTTTAAGGGCCGCAAGCTGCTCCGTAAACCCGGCGGCCTCGCTTAAATCCCCGATTCTTAAAAACAGGGGGTTGAGGGCAAAGGCGGTCAATGAGCCGTAGGGGGAGCTTTCATAGCCCGTATCGTTTACGGGCAAAATTTGGATAAGGCCCACCCCCATTTTGACGCACAGCAGGCCGAATTCAGCCAGGTCCGGAAATTCCCCAACCCCGATGCTCTGCGTTCCCCGGAGGGCTCCCACCGGGACGACCACGCCAATTAAACGCCCTATACACACCTCAGCAGTTTCCTGTCCTTTTTGTACCTTTGCCATACTACACCCCCCGAATTTTAAAATCGTTTCATTTTTTGCAAAATGTGACTTATAGTATTGCGTATAAACCGTTTAAATGAAAGATGGTTATGGGTTACCCCCTATAATTTTTTCCCATTTTAACGATAATTGGGTAGCTGTTGGATAAAATGAACAAAATACTTGCAGAAAAAATCCGGGAAGCCTTCACCTCGGTTCTCCCCATTTCCGTGATAGTCCTGGCGGCAAGCGTGGTGCTGGTACCCATGCCCACCGGAACCATCCTGATGTTCATCGTCGGCGCCGCCCTGCTTATCGTAGGAATGGGCTTCTTTACCCTGGGAGCGGATATGTCCATGATGCCCATGGGGGAAGGTATCGGGATCCAGCTTACCAGGACCACCAAGCTGGGCCTGACCATGCTTATCTGCTTTCTCATGGGGCTTATCACCGCCATCGCCGAGCCGGACCTGCAAGTCCTGGCCGCCCAGGTACCCTCAATCCCTCCCCTCCAACTGATTTTGGCCGTTGCCGTCGGGGTAGGCCTGTTCCTTGCCCTGGCGATATTCCGTATCCTCTTTAAGATACCGCTTTCGGCGCTGCTCCTGATTTTCTACGGGCTGCTCTTCGCGGTTGCCATTCTTGTCCCCCTGATCCCGCAATACTACTTCCTGGCCAGCTTTATCCCCGTGGCCTTTGATTCCGGGGGTGTCACCACGGGCCCCATGACCGTCCCCTTCATCCTGGCCATGGGTGTCGGCGTTGCCTCGGTGCGCAGTGATAAGAACTCCCAGGACGACAGTTTCGGCCTGGTGTCCCTGTGCAGTATCGGCCCGATATTGGCGGTCCTTTTCCTGGGGATATTCTTCAAGCCCAGTGGCGCGGATGTGTCGATTTCCGCAATTCCCCAGGTCAATACCTCCCGTGATGTGATAGAACACTTCGCCGTCGAATTTCCCCGCTATGCCGAGGACATGTTCCTGGCCCTGGCCGCCATCGTGGTGTTCTTTGTTATCTTCCAATGCGTGTCCCGGCGCTATAAGAAACACCAAATCGGCCGTATTCTTATCGGCTTCCTGTATACCTTTATCGGTCTGGTGGTGTTCCTCACCGGGGTCAATGTGGGCTTCATCCCCGTGGGGCATTTTCTGGGGGAACAGTTGGCATCATCCTCCTATAAATGGGTACTGGTCCCCCTGAGCATCCTGATCGGGTACTTTATCGTGGCGGCGGAACCGGCGGTCCATGTGCTGAATAAGCAGGTCGAGGAGATTTCCCAGGGTACCATCCCCCAACGGGCTATGAAGCGGGGGCTTTCCATCGGCATGGCCGCCGCCCTGGCCATCACCATGGTGCGTATCCTGACGGGGATACACATCATGTACATCCTGATCCCCGGCTATGCCGTTGCCCTGACCCTGACCTTCTTTGTTCCCAAAATATTTACCGGTATCGCCTTTGACTCAGGCGGCGTTTGTTCCGGCCCCATGACCTCAACGTTCCTGCTGCCCCTGGCCATGGGGACCTGCCAGGGCGTGGGGGGCAACCTGATGACCGACGCATTCGGCATCGTTGCCATGGTTGCCATGACCCCCCTGATTGTTATACAGATCATGGGATTGCTGTACGGTCACC
>BNUY01000290.1 GCA_025997715.1 Spirochaetia bacterium | reverse complement strand
GGCCACCATGTTCAGCCTCTTTTTCAGCGGCAATACCTACGCCCCGGAAACGAAGATCGACGGGGAAAGCGCCCAGGACTGGCTCCAGGAACGGTACCTGGCCTGTATGCGCCACTGCTTCCGGCGGCTCAAGAACTGCAAGGCCATTATCGGCTGGGGGACCATGAACGAACCCCACCCGGGCTTTACCGGCTATACGGACCTGAACCGCCTGGAAAACTATGCGGTTGCCACCGGCCCCATGCCCGGCGGCTTCCAAGCCATGGCCGCCGCTTCGGGTCACCGGGTTTCCGTGCCGGTCTATTCCACCGGCATTCTGGGGGAACAGGTGGTCCGTCACGAGGTGCTCAACCCCCGGGGACTGTCCCTGTTTAAGGACGGCTTTACCTGCCCCTGGAAACAGGCCGGGGTATGGACCGACGCCGGGGGTAAACCCCTTGGAACGCCCCAACTGCTTAGGGCGGATCACTTTGCCCAATTTCAGGGCCGTCCGGTGTGTTTTGCGGATGACTTCCTCAAGCCCTTCATGATCCGCTTTACCGAACGGATGCGGGATGCCGATGAGAAAACCATCATCTTTATAGAAGGAATTCCCCAAGGGCAGGGCAATAAACAATCGCATCACCCCGGTTGGACGAAGGATGACCCGCCGGGGATGGTGAACGCTTTCCACTGGTACGACGGCCCGACCCTGTTTACCAAGTTTTTCCGGCCCTGGCTCTCCTTCCGTACCGATACCCTGAAGCTTATCCTGGGGCGGCAGAAGGTGGCGGCCTATTTTGCGGAACAATTAGCGGAGGGCATCGCCTGGACCGGGACACAGATGGGGAACATGCCCTGTTTGCTGGGGGAATTCGGCCTGCCCTTTGATATGAACGGGAAACGCGCCTTTAGGACCGGGGATTATTCCCTCCACGAAGAAGCGCTCGCCATGTACTACGATGCCATCGACAAAAACCTGCTCCATGCCCTTATCTGGAATTATTCGGCGGACAGCACCCACGAAACCGGGGACAACTGGAACGGCGAAGATCTGTCTATTTTCAGCGAGGGTGAGGGCCGGGCAATTGAGGGGTGGCGGCGGCCCTACCCCATGGCAACCGCCGGAAAACTGCGGGAACTACGCTGGAACTCGAAACAGGGCCTGTTCCGTTTCCGGTATTCGGCGGACCCGGAGATACACGCCCCTACGGAAATCTACGCCCCCCCTGAGTGTTTTGGGAGCAGCCCGAAAATAGAAATCCACGGGGAAAACCCCGCCGCAGTTACCGCCGAATACCGGGCGGATGAGGGCAGGATTTTTATACGAAACGAAGGCTGCCGGGGGGATTTGGAGATCCGTATTTCCCGTGGATAGGTTAATTATTCAGTCTTCTTCTCTTTCGTAGGGGCTTTGCTCAATTCCTGCAATTGGTCGGTATACCATGTTTGAATATCCAGCCGCTTTTTCAAAGCTTCTGCTTTCTTTGCATCGTCCGGTACGAGACCAAGCAGGATATCAAGGGTCAGATCTTCTGTCTTCCTCACCTGTTGCAGCGATATATCAAGGTGTTTTAATTCATTGTTTTCTATCTTGTCAAGTTTTTTGTATATATCGCCAAAAAATAAACGCTTAAGCCTTCCGGTAAAAGCATAAATAACACCGGCAGCAATAAGAAAAGCCGCTATTGCTCCAACGATTCCACTCCACTCTTTGAACCACGCATTTATGCTTGCCATAAGGGAAGGGTTGGCTTGGCTTAGTTCTTGACCGAATGCCATTTCTGACACAAGAGCAATAAGAAAAAAGAGTAAATACTTCTTCATCAGAAACCCCTCCTTAAGTATGAATATCTTCCTAAAGGGTAGGCGTTATTGTTATACATGTCAAGCAAAATTCTGCCGTCACCGGGGGGATTTGGAGATCCGTAGTTCCCGTTGAGGGCGGGTTAGGGCTATATGCTGGACATATTCGGCCTGAAAAAGGGATTCTATGCCCTGCCGGAATTCCAGAATCCGGGATACGTGGGAGAGGGTATGCGGGGGGTGGTCCCCGCATTAACCCGGCGGGTACCGGCGTTGTACATGGCAA
>BNUY01000289.1 GCA_025997715.1 Spirochaetia bacterium | reverse complement strand
CGTATCGGCCTGCACGGGGCGGAGATTATTAAAGCTATTGCCGCGAAGAAAAACGGCGAGCCGGTCAACATTCTTACCCACTGCAACGCCGGCTGGCTTGCTTTTGTGGATTACGGCACGGCACTGTCCCCGGTGTACGCCGCCTTTGACTCAGGCATTAAGGTCCATGTCTGGGTTGACGAGACCCGTCCCCGCAACCAGGGGGCGAGCCTTACCGCCTGGGAACTCGGGCAGCACGGGGTGCCCCACGACCTAATCCCCGACAACGCCGGGGGCCACCTGATGCAGCACGGCATGGTAGATATGGTAATCACCGGCGCCGACCGGGTAACCCGCTCTGGCGATGCGGCAAACAAAATCGGCACCTACCTCAAGGCCGTGGCGGCAAAGGAAAACTGGGTGCCCTTTTACGTGGCCCTGCCCTCATCAACCTTCGATTTTGCCATGCGGGACGGCCTGGCGGAGATCCCCATTGAAGAACGGGACGCAGCGGAAGTGCGCTTCATAAGCGGCAAGACCTCAAACGGCGCGATAGAAACCGTGCAGATCTGCCCCGACAGCACCCCTGCGCGGAACTGGGGCTTTGACGTTACCCCGGGGCGGTATATCAGGGGCCTCATCAGCGAGCGGGGAATCTGCGCTGCCTCGGAGCAGGGGATAACCGGCCTGTACCCGGAGCATACAGCGCAGTCTCCCGTGCAACAGGCGGAGGCTGCCGAGGGCTATGTAAAGTATACCGCAGAGCATGCCCCGGGCCCGGCAATGAAGCACCCCTTGATACGAACCCTTACCCGCGTCCGGACACAGCTTTACGATTTAGGCTTAATCGGGGCGCTTCCCAACGGAGTGGGGTTCGGCAACCTCAGTATCCGCCTCCGGGGGAATCAGTTTCTGATAAGCGGCACCGCCACCGGGTCCAAGCGGGAACTGACCCCGGATGATTATTGCAAGGTGTGTTCCTGCGACATCAACGGGAACCGGGTGGAGTCCACCGGCCCCATCCAGGCATCGTCGGAGTCCATGAGCCACAGCGCAATTTACCGCACCTGCCTGGACGCCTTCTCGGTGATCCACATCCACAGTAAAGCTATCTTTGAAGGGATGCTGCGGAATAATTGTTTGTCCACCCCAAAGGCTGCGGCCTACGGGACGCCGGAGATGGCCCGTGCGATTATCGCTGCGGTGGAGCAAGTGGGTAATACCTACGAGACAGCTCACGGGAGTATCGTGCTTACCGGGCATGATGAGGGGGTTATTGTTTGGGGCGTTTCAATAGACGAGGCCATGGCGCAGGTATTGGAACTGTATAATAAATATGGCAATTGAGCCGGTTCCAAAATAAGGATTAACCACCGACCTCACTGACGCCACGGACTCCTGTTTTCTTATCTTTTCCTTTGTCCGTGTTGTCCGTGAGGTCTGTGGTTAAATTCTTAATTTTTATTCGTGTTTTTCGTGGTCTGTCTTGCATTTTGGAACTGGCTCAATCACTAATCCTTAAGGAGGATAAGCATGGCGGTAATCGGTATCATCGGCGGGAGCGGTCTGGACAATCCCGATATCTTTTCTAATCCCCGGGACCTTGAAGTCACCACGGCCTATGGGAAGCCATCGTCTCCCCTCAAGCATGGAAATATCGGCGGTGTTCCCGTGGTTCTGCTGGGGCGTCACGGGCGGGAACACACCATTCCCCCCACCCAGGTAAACTACCGGGCGAATATCGCGGCCCTTAAGGCGGCTGGGTGCACCCACATTCTGGCCACCACCGCGGTAGGATCGCTGCGGGAGGAGATCCGCCGGGGAGACTTGGTGGTCATCGATCAATTTATCGACTTTACCAAACAGCGGAAGATGACCTACCACGAAACCTTTACGCCCCACAACCCGGTGCATTGCGCCATGGCGGACCCCTACGACAGCCGCCTGCGGCAAATCCTCATTGCCGAATGTAAGCGCCTGCAGTATCCCTGTCATGAAACGGGCACGGTGGTCACCATTGAGGGCCCCCGGTTCTCCACCCGCGCCGAATCCCGCATGTTCCGCGCCTGGGGCGCCGACATCATCAACATGTCGATTGCCA
>BNUY01000288.1 GCA_025997715.1 Spirochaetia bacterium | reverse complement strand
AGAACCAGGAAATACTGGAAGCTGGTGAACAAGGGACTCTCAATTTTGGGGAGAACGATAACTTAACTTAACGGCCCCCTTTAAGGGGGCTTCCTCAAGCCACCGGCTATGCCGGTGGTCTTTGACTGTGCCTACGGCCTTTCAGAATAACTGTTATTCGCAGTATCCCTGTGGTGCACCACGAGCAAAAAGGTTCGTGTTGTTTGTGCGGTTCGTGGTTAAAATTTCTTCTTAAATTAAACGAATGGTGTGGGCCTTATTGGCAGGGTGAAAGGTTCCGTACAGAACCGGCGGCGTTTCATTCTTCAGTGAGAGGGTGGTGGTCATTCCGTCCGGGTGAATCACCGTCACCGTGTTGAGGCTGCGGATCAGGCCGGAAAAGAGGAGGGGGAAATTGCGGGTCAAATCTGATAGCGCATCATCCCCCAAGGCCGATTGGGATTGCAGGTAGCGGATAAGGATTTCACATTCCCCCCGCGTTTCCTCCGCCCTTAGGAGGGGCGCGAAATCCAGGGATATATGCAGGGTACGCATGATCCCCAGAAGCAGGGGGTTCACCACCGCACAGTAATAGTGTTCTTCCTCCAAATGGTACCAGTGAAAAATGGCTTTCCGTACCGCCCCGCGATCCATCATACAATTATTTTTATAGAAAACATCCGTAAAATCATCCAGCCCTTCGTCAAAAAAGGTGTTAAAATCTTCCCGGCTGATTTTTTTATACCGGTCAAAATCGGTCTGCGCAAAGACCATGTCTTCAAGACCGATCCCCGGCTTAGCCTTTTTAAAATCCAGTTTGCCCAGTTCCGCATGGACCACAGAGATACGTGCGTATCTCCGGTCAAGCCGCCGCCTGACCAGCCCCGGCTGTGTACCGGTAATACCGCTGCTCATATCCGCAATATCACTGAGGACCGGCATTTTCACCATAAGTTCTGCGGGCAGATTCCGGAGAAGCCGCAGAAAGGATTCCACGGCAGAATCAGAGTTCATATAGCTCGTGGAGAAACAGGGTCGCCGCCTGGGCAACATTGAGGCTTTCCATGACGCCGCTCCCGGGGATACGCACCAGACTGGTACACAGTTCCTTTATCTCCGGGGGCAGGCCCGTTTCCTCATTGCCCACCACCAGGGCGATGCCGGGGCGCCCGCCGCCGGCATTTTTCCCAAGCACCACCAACAGGTCCCGTATCCGGAGCCGCGCCCGGTGGTCCGCCCCAATGATATGCAGGGATTTAGCGGCGCTTTTCAGGAAGGCCGACGCATTCCGCAGCTTTCTGAATGTGACATATTCCATGCCGCCCTCCGCAACCCGGTAGGCGCTGGTGGTAAGCTGGGCAGCCTCGTCGGTATCGGAAAGCACCACTAAGGGGGTGTCGAAAAAAGCGGCGGAACGGACTATGGCGCCCAGGTTGTGGTCGTTCCCCACAGAAAACAGGATGAGCCCCGTCTTCCCCTCCCGGGCCCAGGCGTCAAGGTCCTCCTGATTGACGGGCGGTATCTCAGGTTCATCGATCATGGCCGCAACCCCCTGGTGCCGGTTGCTTTTACAGACCCGTTCCAGCTCTTCGTCATCGCAGATCTTGTAGGGCCGTTTCCGTTCGGCCAGGTGTTTACACAGCCCGGTAAGCGGGGGCAGCCGGTCCTCCCGGAGGAAGAGCCGACGTACCATTTCGGGGTGGTACTTCCCCAGGGCGGTCACGGCATTCCAGCCGCAGACCGCCAACTCCCTGGTCAGTTTGTTACGCACGGGGTAATGATAAATTACCCCGCCCGGACTTTCAAGCGGACTTCTGTTAACGTACAGGGCCAGCGCATACTTGCTAAGTAATATCTACTGAATAGATAAAGAATGAAGAAAGGAGTAAACACACACGGAGGTTTCAAGGAAGACACAGAGGAAGAAAAGAATGAAAAAATTAGAGACTTCCGACACTTTTTCCCCCTCTGTGTTCTTTGTGTTCCTCCCTCAGTGTTCTCCTATGTTAAATGTCAAGGGGAAATCGAACTTTTTTCGATTTTCTCTTGGCCATAGGCGCCTGAACGGTTAGGTCAGGCAACAGACCCCTATTCCTCCCCCCTTACCTTGTAATACCTAAGTTTT
>BNUY01000287.1 GCA_025997715.1 Spirochaetia bacterium | reverse complement strand
AAGGGGTGAGCCGCACGTATAAAGGCTGTGATGGTGCAGACCGGAGGTCTGATGCGCCGATATTCGCGTACATAGGGGCGGAAGGCTATATGCTTTCCTGCCAACTGCGGGAAGGGAGTCAGCATTGTCAAAAGAATACGCCTGAGTTTATCAGATAAAATTATGGGTTTTTTTATTGGGAAAGTTAAATCAAAAAGCATGTCCTGCTTTATGGAACAGAGCCATTTTTCACAAACATATTTTATCACAATAATAGCCTTCTATTTAGGAATTATTGGATTTCTCTCATCACCATAGGGTATCCAGCCAACCGTTGAAGATAACGACGGCTCGTTTAACGGTCCATCTTCATTCATCGCAGAGCGATAGTTTTGAGGCGTAATTTCATTACAAATCCCGCAATACCGCTTTTTTGGCAGTTAAAACCGAGAAGAGGATAACTAACATATTGTATCCCCCGGCATTTTTCACAAATAAACTTTATTATCATTTCAACCGCTATTCATTAAAAATCAAACACCGAACTTATATGGATGAGCGTTTTTCTTCCACGCCCACCTTCTTCTGTTTCACCAAGAGCGCCACCGGCTATGTCGGATATGGCGTAAATAGCCATATCAAAATTGGTGATGATATTCGCCTTTGTTAAGGGGCCAACCCAGTCACTCATTTTGACAGCCCAGTCAAATATGTATTCCTTGGCTGTTGGTGATAAAATAGAGAGTTGAATGGAATAAAAAGACGGATTGTTTCTTATCCGTATCCATCCCTTGTCTAAAATATCGGCGATAATTTTATCTCTTGCTTTCTTTTCCGTTCCTACCGCTTCACCATAGGAATGATAGATGTCCTCGATCTGTTTGGTGGCACAATCAAATGCCACCGGGTTTTCAATCACCTTTTGCATATGAGTTTCGCCCTGTTCGATGGGGAGAATCTTTCCTTGGGGACTAATCCACCACGCCGGGGCGTTGGGGTCAAAATCGGTCATGTCATTCCTCATTTGGTCAGGTTAGTCTTATTATTCCAGTTCATACTCTTCACCTACCAGCAAATCTGACAAGGGAGTTTTAATCACGCCATATCCAGCAGACCCATTTTCCCCCAATTAAGCTCAAACCGAAGTTTTTTGAACCACAAAATGGTTCCTAAAAGTAAAATTGCTGCAGCCTCTTATATAATATAGGTTAAAAAAACTATAACACTTCCGTTACTTTCTGGATTATGTATTTTTACTTTCTATGTCTTATCGCCATCATCATTGATTTTAGGGTATTCAATCGTCTGGGTCTGCTCTGTATAATTTCCTTGTATGGAAATCACCATCAACAAACAGTTCAAGAATCTCTTCCGGCCTCTCACCGATGAGGAATTTGACCAACTTGAAGCAAACATCCTACAGGACGGAATCCGTGACCCTCTGGTTCTCTGGGGTGATGTCCTTATTGACGGCCATAACCGGTACAGCATAGCCAAAAAGCATAATCTGAAATTCAAGATTGTCCAGAAGGACTTTGAGGACAAGACCGAAGCCGAAATCTGGATACGGAGCAACTAAAAGGGACGGCGAAACTTCACCAAGTTGGAACAACAATACAATATTGGAAAACTGTATGAATTAACCAAAAAGAAACAGGGAGGAACCGGGGCTAATCAATATACCAAGCAGTCCGGTCAAAATGTCCAGTCTGCCAATACCTTAGTCCATCTAGCCAAACAATATTCCATCAGCGAAAAGTCAGTCCAGCGGGCCGCTGATTTTGTTAAGGAAGTAGATGCCATTGGAGAGATTAACCCGGACATAAAGGACAAGCTCTTGTCTGGAACCATACGAGCAACCCAAAAGGACATCAAAATCCTTGCCAATAGGAATAGGGGCTGATATATCAATGGAAAACCTAAAAATTGCTGAAAGCCGTGGCTGCCGGATTATAAGGCAGCATATTGTTCTCTAATAAGCCTTTCAAAAACATTACTCTTCTTCCTGACAGTATGGTAAATTGTACTGCTCTTGAATGTCTTGTTATTACCTGAATCCGTATACGGTGGCCTTGTTTTTTCGATAGAATCCATATTTTGAATCAGTCCCAGCTGAATCTGGCTGGCATATGTAATACCATTAGCAAAACCACGTCCGTGTAGGAGCACATCTGC
>BNUY01000286.1 GCA_025997715.1 Spirochaetia bacterium | reverse complement strand
TGAAAAAGGAAGAGAAAGAGTTTTGAACCGCAAAGGCGAAGAAGTCGAATAAGGAAGAGGAAGATGAAGAGTTTTGAACCACGAAGGACACAAAGGAATAAAACAGTTAGTTTCTCTTCCCTTTCTTCTCCTTTGTGTCCTTTGTGGTTGTTTTTCTTTTCTTCTTCCGGGCGCACATGGATAGCTTAAAGGCGGTAACAGAGATACGGGTTCTGAAATTGGACCCCGGCGCCCGGCTGCCGGAATATGCGACCGATGGCGCTGCGGGGGCGGATATCAGGGCAAGGACGCCTCTGCCCATCGTGATTCCGCCTTTGGGCCGCGCCCGTATCCCCACGGGCTTGGCCCTGGAGATTACGCCCGGGTATGAAGCCCAGGTCCGGCCTCGTTCAGGGCTGGCCGCCAAGTGGGGGGTAACGGTGCTCAATTCGCCGGGAACCATTGACAGTGATTACCGGGGGGAGTTGGGGATTATCCTGGTCAACCTGGGGCAGGAGCCTTTTTCGGTGCATGACGGAGACCGGATAGCCCAGCTTGTTATTGCCCCCGTATGCAGAGCCCGCATGGTTGAGGCCGCTTCCCTGTCGGGTACGGAACGCGGAGAAGGGGGATTCGGATCCACAGGAATATGATGAAAACCGGTTTGGCAACGAAAAGCTTGGCAAGCAAGAGCTTGGCAAGCTCCCGATCCCTGTCCCGCACCATATTTTTTTATGTCGTATCAGAAACGATGTTTTCATTTTTGGTAGCCTTCCTCTTTTTCTTTTTCATTTTTTTTGTGAACCAGCTTTTGCTCATGGCCCAGGAAATATTAGCCAAGAAGGTACCCTTCACGCAGGTCGCCCTGTTGGTTCTCTATTCGCTGCCCTCCATAGTCGCCATGTCGGCGCCCTTTGCGTCCCTGGTAGGAACCCTGATGACCGTAGGCCGGCTTAGCTCCGATAATGAAGTGCTGGTGCTCCTTTCTTCCGGGCTGTCCTACCGAAATATTTTTCTCCCCGCCCTGGCGGTGGGTGTCCTTATATCCATCCTGTCCTTTGTCACCAACGATGTGCTTCTCCCCGCAGGAACGGTGCAGTTTTCCCGGCTCTACCGAAGAATCCTCGTGTCCACACCGGCGTTGGAACTGGAGGCAAACTCGGTCAAGCGCTTTAAGGATACGGTGGTGGTAACCGGGGACGTTACGGGAAACTCCATCAGTGACGTGCTTATCCTTGACAAAACCAGCGATGGTGAGCGGCGGGTGATCATGGCGAAAACCGCGGAACTGAAGGATGGGGGCAAGCAGGGCTTGAGCCTGGATCTGGATGACGCCTTTATACAATCCTCAAAGGAACTGGCCCGCAGGGATTATGATTACGGTTCATCAGGGTTTATGCGCTACTGGGTTCCCCAGGAGGATCTTATCCAGGCGGTGTCCTCCATAGGCCCCCGGGAGATGAGTTCCACCGATGTGCGGCGGGAAATTAAAGTCAAGCAGGAGAACCTCCGTACCCGGCTTGATCAGCGGTACAACAAGGCGCTGAACCAAGCCCTGTCCCTGGAGCAGGCCATACGTAAGGGGCCCCAGGATGCCGAATGGAACCGCCGCTCAAATTACGTCCAAAATTTTGTCCGGGAAACCGAAGCTGCGGCGGCGCTGAAACAGGACCGGAGCCTGCTCATCTACCGGCTTGAGTATTACAAGAAATTTTCCATCCCCTTCGGCGCCCTTTCCTTTGCATTCCTTGCGGTGTCCCTGGGACTGTTGGCAAAAAAAAGCGGCCAGACCGTGGGCTTTATCTTTGGTATGTTCATATCCGTTATCTACTGGGCACTGCTTCTGAGCGGTCAGACCATGGGGCTGCGCCTGGGGTATTCACCCTTCTGGACCATGTGGCTGCCTAATATCCTTTCCATATCCATCGGGGTAATCATGGGTATCGTAAGGACACGAAAATGATCCTTGACCGCTATCTTCTGCGCCAGTTTTTCCCCGTGTTTATTGTGGCTGCCTCAATGTTTGTAATGCTCCTTTCGCTGATAGATCTCTTCGCAAATCTCTGGCGCTACCTTAACTACGAGGTGCCCGTCAAAGAAATTCTCCGGGTTTGTTTTTATTACCTTCCAAAAAGTTTTTCCTACGCCATGCCGATATCACTGCTCTTTGCCGCCGCCTATACCCTGGGGGA
>BNUY01000285.1 GCA_025997715.1 Spirochaetia bacterium | reverse complement strand
CCGTAGGGATGCTGATGATAAGGAGGAACAAAATAAGCAATATCCACCTCCGGCGAATCGTTAATAACGCTGTTTGCATCTCCGTTGTAAATACTTGTATCGCAATCAAAATTGCTAAAAACGGGAAAGGGCACATTGATATTGCCGGTTATTCTTTCCAGGGCGTTCTGACTATGCCCGCCGGAGGTGGATATTGCTTATTTGGATCCTCCTTATAATCAGCATCCCTACGGGTCTAATTATTTTATGCTTAACGTGATTGTGGATTATAAAAAACCGGAAAACATCAGTAAAATATCCGGCATACCGGAAGACTGGAACCGGTCAAACTACAATAATGCAGCCAATGCCTATGCGGCCTTAACAGCATTAGTAACGAACATCAAAGCAAAGTATGTTCTTATTTCATTTAACTCGGAAGGATTTATCAGCCGGAGCGAAATGACGGATATGTTACACAAAATAGGAAGGGTTGAGGTGTTGGAAACCAGTTACCCCGCCTTTCGGGGAAGCAGAAATCTTAATAACCGTGACATACAGGTGAAAGAGTATTTATATTTAGTGGAGAAATAAAATGGAAACCCTGAACCCGCAAACAATTATCCTCCTCTGCGTATTCGTTTTGTTCTGCCTCATCTTCCTGCTCATCGGCCGCCGCATGGGGTTTAGCCAGGGGCGGCGGCAGGAACGGGCGGACTGGGAGGGGCACAAGCTTCGGGAAATTGTGAAGGACCGGCTCAAGGCGTCCCGGGCGGTGATTGGGGGGTTGGTCGCGGAACAGATGGCGCCGTTGCTGCCGGGCTTTCCCTTTGACCCGGGGGATTGCCGCTTTGTGGGGAAACCGGTAGACTTTATTGTGTTCCGGGGGATGAACGAAAAGAACATCACCGAAGTAGTTTTTCTGGAAGTGAAAAGCGGAACCGGGAAAAACCTGAACGACCAGGAGAAGCGGCTCCGGGATGCCGTCCGGGCGGGCCGGGTCCGGTGGGAAGAGTTTGATATTGGGTGAAGGCTTATGTACCAAAAAATAAACGCGTGTATCCGGGCAGCTATTGATACGTACGAAAAAACGCTCCCCTTCAAAATGTGGAAGGAACCTATCCTGGGGATCATCTCCGCGGAGGATGAGGGCTTGAAGCTGCTCCGGGAGGTGGTGTCTTCCACCCATCTGCTGCCCGGGGATATACTTCCCGGCGCGGAGAGCATCATTGTGTTTTTCATCCCCTTTCAGGATTCAATCGTTGAAAGTAATCTCCACGGAGAAACGGCGTCCCGGGAATGGGCGCTGGCGTACATAAAAACGAACGATCTGATCAGGGTTATAAACGATGACATCGCAGAGATGCTGCGCAGGGAAGGATACGCGGCGGGGAAACTCCCGGCGACCCATAACTTTGACACGGAACGGCTGGTCAGCGACTGGTCCCACCGGCATGTTGCCTGCATCGCCGGGCTCGGAAGCTTCGGCTTCAACAATATGCTCATCACCGATCAGGGTTGCTGCGGCCGCTTCGGGTCTATGGTGACCAGCCTGCCGGTGAGCGCCGTTCCGGAAGCAGCGGCAGCCAGGCCCCCAAGGGAGCGGTGCATCCACAAGCTGACCGGGGGCTGCGGGGCCTGCCGGAAACGGTGCCCGGTGAATGCCTACGGGGACGGCGGCTTTGACCGGCGCCGCTGCTACGCACAATGCCTGAAAAACGGGGAACTCCACAAGGATCTGGGGTACGCCGATGTCTGCGGGAAATGTTTGGCAGGGCTACCCTGCTCTTTTCGGTCGCCGGAATAAGACGCGGAGGGAAGGGCGGCGCTAATCATCGTAGTGGAAACGGCATTTGGCTATGGGGTAAAAAGGCAGATAAATTCATGCCTGCAATATTAGCTACATTGTATTGACCCAAGGGCCCAAATAGGCTATATTTGCATGAGGGGAGTTTAGCCATGCCCACAATCCAATTCCGGACAGATGATCAGACCAAGACCGCTTCTTCAGACCTTTTCAACAAACTCGGACTTACTATGTCAGAGGCGATAAATATATTCCTACGGCAGTCTATTATGCACGGGGGGATTCCTTTTGGCTCTGTTCCATAAAGCGTCACCTATTACTGAGTATTTTCGTCATCATAGGACTCTTCATACTCTCCATACGCTTCTGGAAGGGGGCATTGGTCGGCTATGCTGCAATTATCACAATCACCCAT
>BNUY01000284.1 GCA_025997715.1 Spirochaetia bacterium | reverse complement strand
TAGCAATGCTATAAGCACATCAAATGTTGCACGTATAGCCGGACTCAGGTTTTTCTCCTCTGCTATTTGCTTGCGTGCATTTTCAATGATGTCTTGTATGCTCTCTTTGTTTTTATTTTCTCCCATGAATAAATTCTATCATGATTTGTTCTAAATGTACAGCTTTTTCTTCAATTTCTGGCTGAATAGTTACACATATAGAAACATTAAAATTGGAAATAATAAAGATGTTGTAATTGAAAAATATGGAATCCCAGACGATATAAGAAGAAATAATACTTACTGTTATATAAATAATGAATATGATCATATTGAATTAAATTTCACATTTGACGGAAATGACAAACTTATTTTTATAGCATTGGTTGGTGGAACATAATAATAAAAAATGCTAAAATTGTCTGCTAAAATGAAAAAACGCCCGCCATCCTTGGCCGGCTATTCGACGCTGGTTTTTACTGCACATAACATACGCTATGTGCAGTTTGGGCTAAGATTTGTTTGAAAATATTATGAAAAACTATTGACATAAATAAAAAAGTATGATAAATATAAATAATATGAAGAATAAACATATGTTTTTGGTATTTTTTCTTATGCTGGTTCATAACACCTTTGCAATAGATATAACCGTAGGGCATTATAGCGGTATTACACTAACAGATAATAAGTTAAAATATGAAGTTTGGGAGGAGAATGATGACTCAAATACCGAAGAATACGATATTACATGGGAAACAATTAATCAAATATCATATATACGGTTTAACTATACCGGCAATTTTCTTGGTAATAAGGTAGAACATGGTTTAAAAAGGTATTTAGTTTTATATAGTGAGGATTATATATTTTTATTTGACGAAAAAAATAAAGCGGTTTGTCAATATTTTAACAGAGCAGGGGGTGTTTATGAAACACCGTCAAAAGCTCAATCTACATCGGAATTAAGAGAAGGAAATATTGTTTATAAAGCGAATAATGTAGTAAAACAGGATGAACTATCTCCATGGGTAGAAGGTAAATCCGGTAGTGGAATTGGTGAAAAAATAAGAATAAGTCAGAATACAGAAAATATTGTAGCAGCCCAATCTACTCTCGATGTATATAGATACTGGGGTATTATTATATCAAATGGATTTATTGATTATAATAAACCATATTTATATGAATATAATAATCGCGTTAAAAAAATACGGGTAAGTCGGGGTAATCCCAATGAATATGTGGATATAGATATAGAGGATACTCCACAATTTCAATATTTTGAATTTCAGGATGCATTAAAAACAGAATCAAACATATTGGAAATAGAAATTCTGGAAGTCTATAGGGGAACCCGTTATGATGATACTTGTATTAATATGATCATACCATGGGGGAGTCATAATTTTTAAAAATGTTTAAATAAAGGTTAAATAATAATGGAGTACGCCCAAACTGCACATAACATACGCTATGTGCCATTTGCCCTAAGATTTATTTTATTATTTAGGATAAATATATTGACAAAAATAAAGTAAGAAATTACGATAAAATAGATTAAAGGAGAATAAAAAATGTATTATATTTTATTTTTTGTCTATATAGGACTAAGTATTTTTTTAAGAGAAAAAGTCTATCGTAAAAACGAAACAAAAAACTTTATGGGTACTGTTAATGCTTTTGTATTTATGAGTGAATTGGGTATGCTTATTAGATCTGTAGGTTTGTTTGGTTTTTTGAATTATTTTCCTTTAGCTAATTACCTAACCCGCGGCGTAATTGTTATATGCTATATTGCAGCGGGACTAATTACTGTTTTTTTACGCCCTGTAAGGACAGCCTTTACCAAAAATACGTTTTTATATTATTCTTCACCGGTTATAGTTGGCATTATGTCAATTCCAGGCTTAATAATGCTCAAGTATAATGTGTATGACCTCTTGTATTTTAAGGTGATTAGAACAATACCTGTTATTGTTCTTCTATTAGTCTATATAGGATTAAGTATTTTTTTAAGAAAAAATATTTATCGTGAAAACTTACAAAAAAATTTCATGGGTACGGTGAATTCTTTTGTATTTATGAGCGTGATGGGTTTACCCATTGGATTTTTAATCTCTAAGGGTATAATTCCCCGCCCTTTAGGGCGTAAAGCTGGGGGTGTGGGGGATATGTTCCCCCACGTGCGCAAAGATTTCAAAGAGAAATCTTCAATACCTCGCCCTTTAGGGCGA
>BNUY01000283.1 GCA_025997715.1 Spirochaetia bacterium | reverse complement strand
ATAGTATCGTTTGCTGCCGCTCTATACCAACCTTGTACGCCATTGTCTCGCTCCTGCTTTGCTTCGCTCTCCCCTTTATAGCAGTTCTATCGCTTTTTGGCTAGTTTTCGGACGGTCTGCCCCCCCGGTATTTCCTTATAGAATAACAAGTTACATAGCAATACCGTTCACTAAACACACCCCTGCGCACTATGTACACGGCGATGAGGTCTTTAAAATCCTGCCGGCGGAGATGAGCCGGATCAAGAATAACCACTTCCAGAGCCCCCCGCGCACGGCGGAGGAACTGGCCATGGTGGAATTAGCGGTCCGGAAGGATGCGGAGCCGGTGGAGGTCTCCCTGAATCAGGTTATCATGAGCAGTAAGCCCCTGGCGGACCACCTGCTGCGGATACTCATGAAACTAACCTCGATCCGGGGGCAGGAACGGCCGGCCAGTAACTACGGCAAGATGATTTTTGCCGGTATAGAGGACCCCAACGCCGCGGCGGGCGCCGTGAGCCGGTACGGGAAGTACCTGAGCGGTCCGCCTTTGTCGGACGTGGATTTTAGCTGGTCGGTGTTTACCCGGAAGAGCACGCTGGACCTTGACTTTGACGAGAAGGACCGGGGGAAGAAGGTGTGGTTTATCGCCCGGCTGGAAATTGCGAAGGGCGGTGTGGACGGTAAGGACGGCTTGGGGCCGCTGTTCTGGACGATTATCCCGTAAGGGGGATTAGTATTAGTGTGGGGCTGTCCGGGATTTTTCCGGGCAGCTTTTATGGTATCCGGCGGGATATACGCAAAGGAGGATTTTATGAAATTGGACAAAATGGTTCTGTTGGGAATGTTCGGTATGGCGCTGATATTCGGGGTGGTTTTGCCACAAAATGTCAAGGCTGCAGACGAGGCAGGAATGGAGAGATTGGATTTTTATATGGATAATGTTATTTATAAAGCCAAGGAACTGAGCAAAGAGGGAGTTGACGAGATAGAAAAAATTATTCGCAAAGACGGCAAGGTCGACAAAGATGAATATAATTACATCGATAATGTACTGCATGCTAATAAATACTATGATAATAAAATTTTGTCTAGTGAAGCGCGCCAGATCATTCAAGCCATTCATGACGATTATGTCTATTATTACAACGAGGTGCCTGCAAAATACCCGGAATTAATCAACATTGGCAGTAAGCTGCCTCTAGATCTGCGCGGACAGATAAACCATTTGGTATCCATAAATAATATAATTAAAGAATACTTAAGCGGAAATAAAGGGTTCAATGTCACGGAACATTTTTGGAATCTCGATGCAACAGAAACGGCTAATAATGATTTGATATATATAAAAGACCTGCTGAAAAAATTACAGGACGCGTTGCCCACATCGCCCTATAAAGAAATATTGACCAAAATATACAACGCGGAAACTAGATTGTTTAATGAAAATCTGAAGAAGTTCAGCGAGAGGTAGCGCAAAGGTGCACCAAATTTTGAACATTAGAAGGAAAATCTTATGAAAAAGAGTTTCGTATTGAACGCTGTCGCTAAAGCTGCTTTAGCGGCAGTAGTGGTAACGGCATTGGGTTTTACCGCCTGTGCGACAAGTAGTAAGTTGTTGAAGAGCGGTGATTCGTATTGGTGAGCGCAGAGGCGCCTGTCACCGGATCGCAGGTCTCTGGGCGGCTAAATAAACCGTCCGGGGTTACTACCAGAAACTTCTGCTTCAGTGCTTATAGAGCGGTTACAGAGCATCCTACCCGATTGGCGTACTGCCCTGCCCGGCAGTCGCGCTCCGGCGTATTTACCCGGCTATGGCGGGTTCAATTTTTGCTAATTCGTTCGTAAGCGTGATTTTTTCGTTTCGGATATCAATAGTAGTTTGAAGGTCGATGAAAAATCGATCAGACATACCGAAGTAGCGGGAAAGTTTTAGCCCGGTTTCAATACTTATGCGTCTTTTCCTGTGGATGATATCTAAAATTCGGGAACTGGGTACGTTGATATGTTTCGCTAACCCATAGGCGCTGAAATTTAAGGGTTCCAGAAATTCCTCTATTAATATTTCCCCAATCGTGGGAATTTTAATCCGTTTTTCCATGGTACTCTCCTGTCAATGATAATCTTCTAGGCTCTGTTCCATAAAGCGGGGCCTACTACTGTTGGGTATTGGCGTTTGAGTTCCTTATGAGTAACTGGCGAACTGAAATGGTCTCTTTGTACTCGGAATTTACCCAGACTTCAAATTTCTGGGT
>BNUY01000282.1 GCA_025997715.1 Spirochaetia bacterium | reverse complement strand
TTCATCATCCTCGCGCTGGCTGCCGCCCTGGTATTTACCATCCTGCTGGTCCTGCTGCGGAGTTCCCTGGCTCGGCCCATCGCCCAGGCAGCTCCGGAAAGCATCCTTGTCCATACCCTCCCGCTTATCCGCCTGCTCACATTGCTCTTTACCCCCCTGATCTTCATCGCCGCCCATAGTTCCACCCTGACCCGCCGTATCCTCAAGATAAATCTCCCCTCCGATCAGGGGATGACCGAGGATGAATTACGGCTCGCCCTGGCGGAGGGGGAAAAGTCGGGCATCGTGGAAAGCGAGGAACGGACCATGGTGGAGGGGGTCTTCTACCTGGGGGACCGGCCTGTGGGAACCTTCATGACCCACCGCTCCGAGATCCAATGGCTGGATGTCAACGCGGACGCAGAAAAGGTACGGGAGATGGCGGTGGAATACCGGGCCCAGCAATTCTTCCCCGTAGCAGACGGCGCCCTGGACGAGATCGTCGGGGTAGTTTCGGTCCAGGACATACTGCTCGCCTTCCTGGAAGGACCGTGCGCCAAGACCTGGAGGGGCCTGAAATCCCTCATGGTCCCCCCTCATTTTGTCCCGGAAACCATGTCATCCATCCGGGCCTTCGAAGCCTTCAAGCGGGGGGAATCAAACTTCCTCCTGGTGATCGACGAATACGGCGGCTTTGCCGGAGTGCTTTCGGTGCGTGACCTTATCGAAGAGATTGTGGGCGAACTTTCCGCCACAGCCTCCGATGATGACGCCATCCTGGCCCAGGAGGACGGCAGTTACCTGGTGGATGGCAGCGTAAACATCGACGACATCGCGAAGATTCTCCCCATCGCCGGTTTTCCCGAAACGCCCCGGGAATACCACACCCTGGCGGGGTTTATCCTGGAACTGGCCGGGGAGATACCCCGTGCAGGCTCTGTGTTTGACTGGAACGGCTACCGGTTCAAGGTGGTGGACATGGATGGGAACCGGATTGATAAGCTGCTGATTGAACCGCTGGAACCTATCCCGGGAAAATCGTTTTGAGATCGATGGTGAGTCCGGGCAGCACTGAAACCGGCACGATATCCGATGTATATTCGCGGTACGGGTCCTCCGGATCACCGATACCATAGGCGGTCGTAATATACCTGCCCTGATCCAGGATATGAACCTGAACAGATTGAGTTTCCGGATTAACAATCCAGTATTCCCTCACCCCGGCGTCAAGATAGAGGTTGAATTTAACCAGGGTGTCCCTACGGGAGTTTGAGGGGGAGAGGATTTCTATGATCAGATCCGGCGCGCCGTTACAGCCCCGTTTATCGATCTTTGAAGAATCGCATACCACCACCAAATCGGGCTCCAGTACCGTATTATCGCTTAGGTCCTCCTTCGGGGAAAGACGGACCCCGAATGGACCGGCAAATACCCGGCAGGGTTTCCCCCGAAGATAACTCCCAAACTCTATTGATAAGTTCATGGAAACTATCTGATGGGCAGTGAGTGGGGGACTCATGGCATAGACCACCCCATTTATGATTTCCGCCCTGAAATCCTCGTCCCATTCAAGACAATCGGCATAGGTATAACGCTCTTTTTCCTGTATCAACGGCATTTGCGCCTCCAATTACCAGTATACCCTATGCTCCCCTCTTGTCCATATAGCGCCGGTTTGGTAGTATTCACCCATTATTATATACGGAGGCTTTATGACTATTGTGGACATGCTGGGACAAAGCGGCGTCCTTACCCTGCTGGGTATGGGAATCGTGTTTTCGTTCCTGATTATCCTGATTATCTCTGTCACCCTGGTGGGGAAGTTTATCCACGCCATTGGGGCGGATACTGATGTGACCAAGCCTGCGGCGGCAAGCGCCGGGGCGGCAAATGCCGGAACAGCTTCAGCGGTAATGGCGCCCGCTATTGCGGCAATCACTGCGGCGGTTACCGAATATCGTAAAACACACTTATAGGAGAAAAGAAAAATGGCTAAAGTACAATTAACGGATCTGGTGCTGCGGGACGCCCATCAATCCCTGTTCGCAACCCGCATGGTTACCGCCGATATGCTTCCCATCACGGAAAAACTGGACAAGGTGGGCTTTTACGCCCTGGAAGCCTGGGGAGGGGCCACCTTCGACTCCTGCATCCGCTTCCTGAACGAAGATCCCTGGGACCGGCTCAAAAAGCTCAAGGCCGCCCTCCCCAATACCAAGATCATGATGCTCCTCCGGGGGCAGAACCTCCTGGGCTACCGGCACTATGCCGATGAT
>BNUY01000281.1 GCA_025997715.1 Spirochaetia bacterium | reverse complement strand
GCCTTTCCCGCTCGGAAGTCGTCATTATCTTTTCGGGATGCGTAATGTTGAGTACCGCTACCGGCGAAAACTCCGCGTAATCGCCCCGTTCGTACAGAGGCGTTGCCTTTGGCCCGCTTGCGCAGCCAACCGTCGTCATGATTGCCGCCCCTATGGCAACAACCGCTAAAATCTGTAATGCTTTTTTCATTACAATTCTCCTTTCCCCCTGAGACATCTACTGATGTCAAGACGCAGGGACCGCCTTTAAAATTTGCCTTCCCGTTCTGTTTGTTCCTGTTTGTTTTTTCGCCGTAGCCGAAGCAGAACCACAACATGAATGACAGCAGCGGCTATGGCAAGGACAAACAGGGCAACAGCAATAACCAGGTGAAGCATGGGGTAATTTTACGGAAAAACGCTTTTGGGGTATGTCGTCTTTTTGTAAACTAGGCTTAAATTCGTGTAGTCTTTTGGGGGACAAGCGGTCGTTATTCATACAATTGTATGAAATATAAAACTGGTGCAAGGGGATGTGGATAAATAAGTTCGTGTTGTCTCATATAATTCGCCGTAACAATTCATTCTGTCGGCGGCAAGGCGGTTTTTACGAAAAAGTCAATTTTTTCTTCTGCCTTTACAAGACGCCGCTTTGTGTTAGAGTTGGCAGAGGATTATTTCATTGGTTGGATCAGTGCCATTCGGTGTCATCCCGTCCACTCCACAACCATACCATCATTGTAAGTCAAAAGCGGGGACGCATCATTGCGCTTACAGCCCTTTTACTCACCTTGTTCTAAAAAATGTTCCGTATCATTAACGAATTAATAACATGACCATCTGCCATATCTTCTGAATACAAGAAACTGCACTTGCATTCAATAGCTGACGCAATCATCAAACTGTCATAGAATGAGTATTCATACCTTGCCTTAATATCGACCGCTTTCTGTATGGTAATTTTATCAACAACATGAACAGAACAAAGACCGGACAACACGCTTATAGTGCTATTTATTTCACTTGCCGGTAAATGAAGTTTCTTAAACGCAATATTGCTAAATTCCGTAAGAACTTGCGTGCTGATGATACAACTATGGGCAAACAATACAGAACGCGCTTTATACTGCTTAATTGTGTCATCGTCCGAATAAGCATATATCAATACATTTGTATCAAGGAAAACACTTTCAGCGTTCATTTGCCTCATCCCTATCAAATTTCCATCCATTTGTATGAATGAACGGTTTACCAAGCATTTCATCGGTAATTTTCTCATTTTTAACAGGCGGAATGATTATGGGTTCCCGTTCCCGGTCTTGCGGCGACCTCACAAACGTAACAATAACTTCATCACCTTCATTTACCGGTGCATCCCTCTCAAGTTGCACCGTTCTATTGCCTGAGTAAATACCTTTCACTGCTAACATAATGAGCCTCCGTTTATCTTTCTTTATTATATCATGAAATATAAAACTGGTGCAAGGGGATGTGGGAGGATTAACCACAAGCTGCCTGGCAGCACGGCATAAAAAAGGCGGTCCCCGAAGGAGGCGGCTTTTAGCCGCAATCGCAGATTTATGCCGTGTTCTTACTATAGCCCGCGCTGCGTTCCGCTTCCTCCGCCCGTGGGTATCGGTTTATGGGGATGGTTACTCCTTATCACCATAACAACCTAACTCTGCCTCAATATCTTCAATGCTCGGTAACACAGTTTCAAATTTTGAGGGCAATGCATTGACCAGTTCATATTCCGCAATGCCGATTGGTTTTTTCATATCGCGCAATGCATATTCCGCTACAATCTTGTTGCGGTTTTTACAAAGCAACAGTCCGATAGTCGGCTGTAGGGATCCTTCAATGCCTCACGAGCAAGGTCAGACTGCGGTTTTGGTAAGCGTTCATCAAAATTAGTGAGCGCCTTACCGGAGCGTTCCAGTGATTGCGTCTCAATATGCATAACAAGCACATTGCGCGACCAACCGTGTTCTATTGCAGCGCGAGCATAGGCAAGTCATGTGCCTTGTTCCTTCATTTTGCTGAGCAATACGTAAACGTCAAAAGCGCCCCACCTTATAAAAAAACAGTCACAGCCCTAAACTTCCGGGAATCAAATATTTCGGAGGCGAAAATGAAGCGTTACAGCGAGGAAGAGAAGCGGATGTGGGTGGAGGACTGGAAGGAAAGCGGAACCGGCCGGTACACCTACGCAAAAAGGAACGGCCTAAACCCGGCAACCTTAAAGAACTGGGTGAGAGAAGCCGAGGGACCCCAGGATT
>BNUY01000280.1 GCA_025997715.1 Spirochaetia bacterium | reverse complement strand
CAGCCAGTTTGTTTATCGCAGATCTTTGATATAATTCATCTCTCTGAAGCCAATTTCTGTATCGTCTCTACCGGTAACCCGGTAAGATCACTCAAGGTTTCTATGGGATAGCCCTTCGCAAGCCCATTCCGGGCCACTTCGAACTTTTCCTCGGACTTGCCTCTGGCCTCCCACTTCGCGGTGAGGCCGGTTTCCTCAAGTGCCTGATCCAAGGTCAGTGCTGCTTTGCTGTCCCTCATAACTAACTCCTTAAATGCGGCGGAATTTACCTTGAGTACTACTTCAAGATAGGCGGCCAAATCCTCCCTATCCTGCCCCTTCATATCCCCGGTTATCCGCCCGGCTTCCGCCTCCCCCAGCTTGCTTCTGAGGTTCTTTAGCCATATACTCTCGTCCGGGGATAGCTTCCGGCTGTCTATTATCTGTACCGGCAGCACATCCCCAACTACAGTATAAATCCCCGGGGTGTTTTCTTCAATACTAAAGTGCAGAACCTCTTTTATATGCTTTATCAAGGCATGGGGGTGGCGGCTTGCAACAAGGGTAAGGGTAATATCGGTTATAGCAACCTTTTCAAGGGAGGCATACAGATACGCATACGCGTGAACCTTGTAAAAATCCTCCACCGAGATATAGTCCGTGGGGCTCTTATACTCCACTAAATTTACTCTGCGGAAGATGGCGGCGATGTTCTTTTTGATGACCACCTCAGGCGGCTTCTTTATGATGAGCAGGTCAATCCTGAGCGGCTCGGTGGTCAATTGATGTTCGGCGGTATACTCGAGGACGCCCTTGTATTCCGTCAGTTCTAGCCGGATAGCCGCAACGAAAGCGGGGTGCCAATGGGTGGCGTTTCCATCCTGGGTGTCTTTTGCCGTTGTGTCCGCTTCGTCCTGCATAGGTAATCATAGGGGCATTTGGAAGGAACCGCAAGGAACCGCAAGGGACCGCATTGCTGCTGGAGAAGTGGTAAGCGTTGACCAAGGTCCCTCTATAATCGTACTATAAAGGTAACGTATCTCACTATTTAAGGAGTTTTTACATGACAAGTTACAAAGAATTGGGGCTGGTCAATACCCTGGATCTGTTCAAGAAAGCGGTATCCGGGGGCTACGCGCTTCCGGCGTTTAATTTTAACAATATGGAACAAATGCAGGCTATTATTCAGGCCTGTGTGGAGACTAAGTCTCCGGTTATCCTCCAGGTTTCCTCCGGGGCACGGAAGTACGCCAACCAGAATCTGCTGAAAAACATGGCTAAGGGCGCGGTGGAATACGCCCATGAGCTGGGCTGCGATATTCCTATCGTGCTGCACCTGGACCACGGGGATACCTTTGAACTCTGCAAGGACTGTATCGAGACTGGGTTTTCCTCGGTGATGATCGACGGCTCCCACCTGTCCTATGACGAAAACGTGGTTTTGACCAAAAAGGTCTGCGAATTCGCCCATTCCCAGAAGGATTATGTGTCCGTGGAAGGGGAATTGGGGGTTCTGGCGGGGGTTGAGGACGATGTTGCCGCGGAACACAGCAACTATACCCAGCCGGAAGAGGTCCAGGACTTTGTGGGGAAGACCAAGGTCGATTCCCTGGCGATTTCCATCGGTACCAGCCACGGCCGGACTAAGTTTAAGCCTGAACAGTGCACCCGGGACGCCAAGGGCATCCTGATCCCCCCGCCCCTGCGTTTCGACATCCTGGCGGAGATTGAAAAGCGGCTGCCGGGCTTCCCCATCGTACTCCACGGCTCCTCATCGGTGCCCCCGGAGTATGTGGAGATGATCGAAAAATACGGCGGCACGCTGAAGGATTCCGTAGGTATCCCCGAGGAACAACTCCGGCGGGCCGCCAAGAGCGCGGTCTGCAAGATCAACATTGATTCCGACGGCCGGCTGGCCATGACCGCCCTTATCCGTAAGGTTTTTGCGGAAAAGCCGGAGGAATTCGACCCCCGGAAGTACCTGGGACCCGCCCGGGATGAGCTTAAAAAGCTCTATGCCCATAAGACCGTCAATGTCCTGGGTTCCGCAGGGCAGGCATAAGGAACCACAGATCAAAGAATGAAGAAAAAAACCGCGAAGGCGACAAAGGAAGATGAAGATGAGGGATAGCCAGGTCCCGAAGGGGTCTTCTCTTCCCCTTCGTCGCCTTTGGCGCCTCCTATGTTTCTTGTCAAGGGAATTCGCTAATTTTTCTTACGAAAAATCTTGTTTCCCCCGGCAACTCCCGGCCCGGTTTACGCACTTAACGCTAGCTGGG
>BNUY01000279.1 GCA_025997715.1 Spirochaetia bacterium | reverse complement strand
AAGCCAGGGCGAGTTTTGGCAGACGAGACGCCTTTTTTTGGGCATTGCGCTACGAAATGAGCCGTTATTTCCACGAAGACTGGCATTCTTTCTTAATGACTATTGCCGGTGAACCTCCTGACGGTTGAATTTGGAATTGCTGTTGACAGTGCGGGTTCAATTGTCTTTTTTTCTACCTTCTGCTATACTTGTGGTATGTCAGACGCAGCCCCTATAATTGAAGAAGACACTCCGCTGGTTGAAGAACGCATTGAGCGTATTTATGGTACGGTTTACGCCATGGGTTCCCCAAACGCCGTCCATCAGGTTATTTTTGGGGAAGTTTTTCATCAGCTTAAAAACTTTTTTGACGGTAAACCCTGCACGCCCTACGCCGCGCCTTTCGACCTGTATCCCCTGGCAGATTTAGGCGATACCGGGACGGTGGTTCAGCCGGATATTTTTATGGTGTGTGACAAGGAACGCCTGAAAATTGACGGTTACTACGGCCCGCCGCCTCTGGTAATTGAAATCCTCTCCCAAAACCGTTCCCACGACCTGGTCACCAAGCTGAATCTATACCACCAGGCCGGCGTAGAGGAATACGTGGTTATCGACCCGCTGTATAAAATCGTCATGGTGTTTACCTACGGGGAGGACGCGTATCGTTGCAATGCCTATTCCTTTTCGGACAAAATCCCCTCACACCGTTTCGAGGGCTTCTTTTTTGACCTTTCCTTTCCGCTTCCGTTCTGAGCATGGAAACAGGGGCAGGAAGGGCTTGAAAGAATATGCCGGGGACGGCCTTTTGGCGATATATGACGACGCAGCGGGTGGAAGGGGTCGTAGCGGGTCGAATGCATTTCCCCACTCAGTTCGGCGATATAATGGTGGCGCAGCGGGAAGAAAGGGGCGTGATGGGTCGAATGCATTTGGACGTCTCTGCGTACGGAGACCTATTCAGGCCCTCTGGGGCCGGGCTCCGGGAGCAGGCTCCTCCAACAGCATGAGTGCCCGGCATGACCCTTTCTTCCCGGCTTTGTCGACACAGGCTCCCGGAGTGGATGCAGACCTTTGGTCTGACCCCAACCGCATGAGCGCCCGACACGCCCCCTTCCACCCGGCTTTGCCGACAGGCCCTTCCGGGAAGTGCTTGAAAAGTTGTAAACTGGGGAACGATGAAACGGGCAATCTGTTTTAGCTTTCTTATGGCGCTTATACTCAATTTTGCCTTTGGGCAGGCCAGGGGGATCCGTCCCTATTGGTACACCCTGGAACGGGGGAAGCTCCATTTCCGGAGCGGGGAGTATGGGCAAGCCCTTACTGCCTTTGAGGAAGCCCGTGATCAGCGGCGGGCCATGTATACCCGGATGGAGCAGGATATGATCTCCCTCCTGTCCCTGCCGGAGGTTCGCCGCATGGGGGATTCCCTGGAATTGATTGAGCCGTATATTGCGGAGCGGGGGCTTTTAGACGCGAGGGCGGCCCTGGATGAATTGTATTACCGGGTGCCCAGGGACTCTCTAAGGATTACCATTGAGGGCCCCCCGTCCGGTATGAGGGCGCTGGAGACGATTGGCCGTTTTAAGGACTTCCCGGAGGCCGAATACTGGATTGGCGAGACCTACCGGGTTGAGGGCGAACTGGGGATTGCCCTGAAGCAGTACGAAAAGGCCTATGAACAGCGGTCGCGGTTGGAAACCCCGGGGTTTGACCTGGAAATCCTGTATAAAATCGCGGATACCCACCGGCTCAGGCGGGAATATACCGCCATGGAAAAACGGCTGCTGGAGATAGTGCAGCGGGATACCCTATGGTCACAGGATTCATCCTCTTTTGTCAGGGCTGCCATGATGCGAACCCTGGAGAATGACGGGGTAGGCCGGTTTCTGACCCTCTACCGCTTCAATAACCAGGATGTGGAACGGGCGCACCGGCTTTTGGGGCTCTACTATCTTGCCGCGGGCCGGTATGACTTGGGGGTACAGCACCTGCTTTTTGCCTTTTTGATTCAGAATACCGTGTTGATTGAGGAAATCATCAAGGCCCAGTTCGACTTTTCCTTTACCACCCTGGACGCGCTCATAGCGGAAACTCCCCGCCGGCCTGTTTTGCGCGCCTATATTGAAGAAGTGGAGTATTACAAAACCATCTATTATCTGGGCGCCGCCCATGTCGTTATACAGAGCAATAAGCCTATCCTCCGCCTGTGTCCGTTCCGTAACCGAACGGGTAGCGTCAAGGGTAGTAAAACAACCCAGCACTTCCTTATAGACCGCATCCATCCGAGCC
>BNUY01000278.1 GCA_025997715.1 Spirochaetia bacterium | reverse complement strand
TTATGGTTCGTTTTCGTTCAGGCACGTATTTATACGACACAGCATATTTGTAATATCTTTTATTGATATACTTTATTTGCGTATGCGGTTCTTTGAACTGCAAAATCCAATCTGGTAAACTCATAAATCCTTCCTCCTAAAGACATCTTATATAAGCTGTCTTTATATTACTATATTCTTTATGAATTGTCAAGTGAAATTTGTCTAATTTAGGCTAAAAATAAGCCGAAATGACCAGTTCGCGAAAAATTATACTTTTAGACAGGGTAAAATTTGCGGAGTTAAGGATTAATCAGGAGTTTATGTACCTTTCCAGCGGGACATGGTCGTTGCTGGGTTTTTGTTCAGACCGCTTATTGGATGATGAATTTATTATCCCCCACAAAATTGCCAATGAAGGGGTTTGGGACGGCGGGTATCGTTCCAATATAAATATTCCCGGCCTGTGGATTTTGCAGGAATGTCAACGGCAATGGAACATTGAAGGAAAAAAATATTCGTTTAATGATCTTGATACCATGGCACAACAGGCGAAGCCGCTGCAAAGCCTGATTCGTCCCGATGATTTTGAAAAAAGCGGAAACTACCCGGAGCTGATCCGCACATTTTGTCAAAAGACCGGCCAGAGGGTTTCGGAACAACCGGGGGAAATCGTCCGTTGTATTCTGGAAAGCCTGGCCTTGAAATACCGGCAGGTGTATGAAGTACTCAAGCCCTATATTCACCATGGGGATGCACTTTACATAGTCGGCGGGGGTGTCAAAAACCGGCTGCTAAACCAATTTGCCGCAGACGCAATGAACCTTCCGGTTATTACCGGCCCTTCGGAAGCAACAGCCGTGGGAAACATCCTGGTTCAACTGGAAGCTCAGGGGGAAGTGCAGGGTTCAGAGCAGCGCAGAGAAATTATCCGGAATTCCTTTGAGAGTGGGGAGTTCCTGCCGCAGAATACGGCGCAATGGGAAGAAGCCTACGGGCGGTTCATAAGGCTCTATCTATGATTCACGACAAACGCATGAAAGAGTTTCTTAACCAGCTAATCCGAAAAAACGGATAAAAAAAAGAAATAAAGCATCCTCGCCCTAAAGGGCGAGGTATTGAAGATTTCTCTTTGAAATCTTTGCGCACGTGGGGGAACATATCCCCCACGCCCCCAGCTTTACGCCCTAAAGGGCGGGGAATTATACCCTTAGAGATTAAACCACGAAAGGCACGAAAACCACGAAATTTTGCTTTGAAATTGCAATCTTCTTTCGTGTCGTTCGTGTTTTTCGTGGTTTAATTCCTTGGAAATTCTATCTTAATCAGTGAAAATCCGTGAATAATTTTTTCATGTGTTTGTCGTGATCTATGATTCACCAAACCTTGACGAGGGTGATGACGGAGAGGGTTCTCCGTGAACCGAGGTTTTTGCCGTTAGCCAGAACCATTTCCGTAAGCTCCACAACACCCCGGATCGTTACGGTTTGCTGTTCGTAGCGGGAAAGGGTTTTCCGGTCCGCAGGATCGATGTACCAGGTATGTTCCTCCGAATCGGTAAGCACCAGGTCCGGGAAGGGCTCGCTCCCCACCAGCCGGACTCGGCCGCTTACCTCCACGCTCTGGCCTGAAACCGCAGACTCGTAGAGCGCCGCATCAGAGGCCGACGGCTGATCCGGCGCGGCCTGTGTCTGAGGCGCTTTCCCGGCATCCTGCCTGCCCAGGGAGAAACCCTGAACAGGCAGCGCCAGGATGACACCGGCCAAAGCCAGCATCCTGATCAGCCTTAGTCCGCTCATTTCCCGATCCCATGCGGTTTTGCCTTCCCCGTTTTACCTGTTCCTACAGGGGGACTATCCGGCGACACCGTGCCGTCCGGCCCGAAGTGAACGTCAATCGGGTAGCTCGTGGGCAAGAGCGCTGACGGAGCGGTCGCAGCATTTCCGTTAAGGGACATCTGCACCGATGCCTGCGGGCTGCTTACGACATTGGAAGCAATTTTTCCACTTTCATCGAGCCCCGCCTTATTGGAGTTAGCGTTGTACGTGAGTAAATATACTCCGCTATACGTTGGACCTGTTTCATCTAAGTAACCACCGTTGGGAATACCGACATACTTTATGTTCGGCGACGAATAGGAAGAACTGGCAATAACGCTGCCGCCGCTGATTGATGAAAACACGCCTTCACCCGGCGAGAAAGGCCATGAGGTAGAACTACCGGGGAAAAGATATGTTGAGGTGTTAATCTGGTTTTTATATCCCAAAAGCCCCGTTGAACTTTTAGCTAAATTCGCCAATAG
>BNUY01000277.1 GCA_025997715.1 Spirochaetia bacterium | reverse complement strand
GCGCCCTGGGTGGACTTCCAGAAGTCCATCCGTTCATCCGCATAGTCGGAAATACCCATACCGTAGCCCTTGATGCTGTTCTTCATGAACTGCCAGAGCCCGACGG
Organism: Spirochaetia bacterium; assembly: GCA_025997715.1. GTDB lineage: Bacteria > Spirochaetota > Spirochaetia > Treponematales > Breznakiellaceae > Termitinema. The sequence goes on along the minus strand of BNUY01000277.1, from coordinate 2,181 downwards.
CGCCGGAACGGCTGACCGCGGTAGGCAGAAAGCCCGATTCGATTACCGGCAGGTAGACCAGTTCCGGGGGCAGGTTCCGGGTTTCCACTTCCCGGCGTATAAAGGCCAGATAGGGGCCGCCCTTGTCTATCACCGCCCGGAGCCAGGAAAGCCCGCCCTTGGTAGAATACTGCCGTATATATTTTTGGGTCAGGGGATGTTCCAGTCCCGGTATCGACAGGGGCCGCATCGGCTTATTGCCCGGCGTCTCCCGGCGGAGAAACCGTACCGGTACGGAACTGCGGACCTGCCGCTGGGACCGGAAGGGCGGCACGAATACCGCCGTTTCCAGAGCCGGTACGGGGGGCTCAAAGACCTCCGCCCAAAGTCTGGGTATGGGTAGGATAAACGTGAAAAAGGAGAAGATTAAACACAGAGGACACAGAGGTTTCACAGAGGACACAGAGGAAGAAAAGAGAATTATAAATTTTGTTTTCCTCTTCCTCTGTGTTCTTCTCTCTGTGCCCTCTGTGTTTATTCTCCTCTTCATTTCTATTCCTTTTCCTTCTCTCTTCCAGGCATCAGAATTTTTCCCCATAGTAGATCCCCGCCCATTCCCAGCGGCCGTGAATCTCCGGGTCCGAGGGGAAGTTGATCTTCCGGAAGTAGAGGTACCAGGTGGAGATATGCTGGGACCAGCCCCAGGTGCGGAGGTAGGCTTCGTTGGCATTGGAATTGGCGTCCAGGTCCGGGGCGTAGTAGACATGGTTACTCATCATAAAGTCCGAAAGGCTGAATTCCGCCATCCCCGAATTGTCCTGGTCCTCCTGCCCCCAGGACCGGGCAAAGAAATTGACCTTGGCCTGGTAGCGCCGCATCTGATAACTGCTCCCGTTGTCCAGGGCGGTACGAACCGCAGTGAGGAGGGAATTGAGATTTTCAAAGGTCCAGTCTTTGCGGGACTTGTTAAAGTCCACCAACTGCTTGGCGTAGCTGTCCGCATCGGGGAAGCCCGGTATTACCGTTCCATAATAGGGAAGGAATTGGGTATACGCCTGGATAGCCCGGTTCCACTCGCCGGTCCGCTCATAGGCCTGGCCCAGCATAAAGTAGGTGAGCCCCGGATCGATCTCGTCGGAAAAACGGGAAATCAGTTCCTGGTAATACCAGACCCGCTGTTCCGGATTATCGGTCAGGCTGATAAGCTGGTTCAGGCAGATCTTATGGATCGATTCGCCCCGGATACTCAGATCGGGGTAATTTTTGACGATCAGATCAAAGTACAGTGCCGACATGGCATAGGCTTCCTGCCGGGAATAGGCATAGGCGGTCATGAGCAGGTAATAGGCGGCGTAGGGATCATCCGGGTGGGCATTGGTCCAGGAACTAAGGAAGTTGATCAACCTGCTGTATTCCTTTAATTTAGCGTACTCATTAGCAATTTCCCTGATCACCGAAAATTGTTCCTCCCCGCTTTGGGATTCCTGGGCCAGAAGACCGAAGAGGTCCCGGAGTACCTCCTGCTGATCCTTTGTCCCGATAATATAGTAGGGATCAAGCCTATCCTGGGCAGTAGGGGAATCCCCGGTGGCGCATACCGAAAGAGCGCCGAGTACAAAAATCGAAATTGAAAGCCGCCATAAACGAAACCGTCGTAAGCAAAACCAGGGAGTAAGCTTAACTTTCACGTTACCATCCTAACATCGGTTTTTTCCATTGGCAAGCACGGCCAATAATGCTATACTGCATACTATGGATCAAATCACCCCCCGCAAAATCACTACACCCATCGCTTTTATCATCGGGCTCCTCCTGATATTCTTCGGGAGCGCCTTTTTATTGGGGACCCTGGAGGGTACCACCGGGTTTTCTATTCTGAGGGCCTTCTTCTTCGTTATTATCGGCGTCCTCTGTGCTTTCTTTTCCATAAAATTGAATAAACGATCGGTTTATTTGTTCTTTGCCGCTTTTTTTCTCCTGGTGGGTTTCTTTCTCTTCCTTTTCGCCCTGCAGATTATCCCGTTTTCCTTTTCCCAACTCTGGCCGCTCTTGTCCGTCTTCGCCGGGCTTGCCCTTTTACCCGCAGGCTGGCGTTATTTCGGCTCCCTCCGCAGCCGCTATGTAGTTCCCGCCGTGGTATTTGTCCTTCTGGGCTGTACCCTGTTGATTTTTTCATTCCGCCTGGCCCCCTTTTCCTTCAAA
>BNUY01000276.1 GCA_025997715.1 Spirochaetia bacterium | reverse complement strand
CGAAGGTGTAGCCGGTTCTGGCGGGTTGCGCCGGCAGCGGGTTTATTGTACCGCCCTGCGCGGCGGGCTTCGTCCGCGGGCTTGCTTCCGTACTGCCTGAGTCGGTGTTGTTCTTGTCAAATGTTACCGTGTAGTAATTGGGCGGCGGATTCCACTTGGCGTATACGGTGATGTCCGCAGTTACCGGGGTTGATGCGGTAAACGATGTGCCCCAATTGCCGCCTGAGCCGTTTTGCGTCCACCAGCCCTGGAAGTCGCGGCCTGCCCAAGTGGGGTTGACAGCGGGCAGCGCGTCTATCGTGGCCGCCGGCGGGATTACCGTCTTGGCCGCGGGGCTTGCATCTGTTGTTCCGCCGTTTCTGTCAAACCGTACCGTGTAGATGTTCGCCGTCCATTGTGCGTATACGGTAATGTCAGCCGTCACCACAGTCGCTACGGTAAATGCTGTACCGCTTCCATCTGCCGCCGTGTTCCAGCCAACAAAAGTGTAGCTGGTTCTGGTAGGCGCAACCGGCAGCGGGTTTGCGCCGGAACCCGCTGCTACTCCCAGGCTATTCGGGCTTGCCTCGGTACTGCCGGGATCACTGTTGTTCTTGTCAAATGTTACCGTGTAGGTGTTTGCCGTCCACTGCGCATACACGGTGATGACCGCCGTCACTGTAGTGGTTGCGTCAAACACAGTTCCGCTTCCATCGGCCGCCGTGTTCCAGCCGCCGAAGGTGTAGCCGGTTCTGGCGGGTTGCGCCGGCAGCGGGTTTATTGTACCGCCCTGCGCGGCGGACTTCGTCCGCGGGCTTGCTTCCGTACTGCCTGAGTCGGTGTTGTTCTTGTCAAATGTTACTGTGTAGTAATTGGGCGGCGGATTCCACTTGGCGAATACGGTGATGTCCGCAGTTACCGGGGTTGATGCGGTAAACGATGTGCCCCAGTTCCCGCCATAGCCGTTTTGCGTCCACCAGCCCAGAAAGTCGCGGCCTGCCCAAGTAGGATCAATAGCGGGCAGCGCGTCAATAACGGCTCCCGGCATAGATACCGTTTTAACTGAAGGGCTTGCATCCGTTGTCCCGCCGTTTCTGTCGAAGGTTACGGTCAGTATCACCGGCGGTGTCGACTGATCATCTTCCTGGGGAATAAGGTCATGGATAAAGTTGTTGCACTGCGTCAGGAGCACGGCGCAAACCATCAGCGCGGTCAAACAAGATGTCCGGAAAGCGGTTCTCCGTTTCATTTAATCTTTCCCTCCGGTCAGTACGGTAATCTCCACTCGGTTGTTCAGGTAGCGGCCTTCTGTGGTGTCGTTCCTCATCAGAGGTTTCGTACTCCCCCAGGGCAGGAAATAAATACGCTCATCCGCTATGCCCCGGCTGGAAAGGGCTTCCAATATGAGCTGCCCCCGCCAGAAGGACAGGTCCATTTCCGCATCAGGACGGCCCCAGGCGGCGACATGGCCGTCCAACTGGATTTTGCAGTTCGCGGGAAGCTGCTTGATCGCATTGGCTATCTTCTCCAGCAGGGGGTAATCGGTGGGCACGATCTGTTCTGTATTTTCAATGAAATGGATGTTCCAGGTGGGAGCCGGCTGTCGCGGGGTCGTCGGTGTCATTGGCCGTGGGGCGGGCTGAGAGGCGGACCGTACCGGAGTACGCCGGGACAGGCGGGGCTTAAAGGTAAGGCCCGCTTCGACGGCGGGTATAAAGTTGGGCCCCTCGGTTTCCGGAATCATATCCGCCCCCCCTCCGATATGGAGAAGGAGAAAGGACGCCTTCGGAATTTCCCATACCAGATTAAGCCGGAGGGAAGCCATCATATTTACGGTAAAGGATTCCTGCATAATACGGGGACCCGGATGAATTGTTGAATCGTGGATGGTTTTGTAGAACACCGCGCCGAATCCCGCTTCCGGTTGTATCCCCCATCCCTTGGGAAGGGCGAATATATAGCCAAACTTAAATAGCAGGGGAAACAGATGGAGGTCCTCAACATATATCCGGTAGGGGTCTATTCCCGCAAAGTGGGTATAGCCGGATTCCAGGGAAAAATCGAAGTTCCGCCATTCAAACCCCAGGGCGGCACGGAAACCCGGGTCCGGTTTCAGGTAATCCCAAAAAACAAAGGGCGCATTGGCAGGAAAGAAGTAATACTGGGCCACACCCTTAATGAAAATAGCTGTTTTACCCCCCCCCCAGACCGTCCGAAAACTAAGTCTCAAGCAGCCCTATTCTTGAAACATGCCTAATGTTCCCGGCCCAATTCCTGGATGGAGCCGTTTTTTTCGGAATCATGGGAGTCCCTAAGGTTTCC
>BNUY01000275.1 GCA_025997715.1 Spirochaetia bacterium | reverse complement strand
TTCCCGAAGATGGTGTTGATGTAAAAACTCCATTCTCGGAGGCTATTGAACAAGTTTATGGCATAAGTCTTCCATTTGGTTTATCTTGGACTGGTGATTATCCTGATAAGAATAATACAATCCGCTTCTTCGCGCCGAACTCCAGGCTGACACAAGCGGTGTGGCCATCGATCACCGGCACCCGGTTGCAGTGGGCGCTGATCTTCGGCCCCGGAGCGTTAATAAAACTGTTCTCCTGAATCTTCCCCAGAATTTTCAGCGGTTCCTGCTCGGTCTTTTCTTCCTCGCCCCCGATAAAGGGCACAATGTTGTCGATAATATCCAGGCTCGGCACACCGGGGTAACCCGCGCCGGAAATCGCCTGGAGGGTGCTCACGATGATCCGCTGCACCTCGTAGCCCGCCTGGAGCAATGCCCAAAGGGGGGTCATGTAGCTCTGTATGGAACAGTTGGGCTTGACCGCGATAAAGCCCTTGTCCCAGCCCCGGTTCTTTTTCTGGACGGGGATGATATCCGCATGGTCCGGATTCACCTCGGCGATGAGCATGGGGATGTCACTGGTCCAGCGGTTGGCCGAGGCATTGGACACCACGGGTATTCCCGCCGCCGCATAGCTTTCTTCCAGATGTTTAATTTCATCCTTCTCCATTTCCAGGGCGGAAAACACAAACGCTAAGTCCCCCCGCTTTGCCGCCGCAACTGCCTGGGACACATCGTTGGCGTCACCCACGGTTAGTTTTGACACGGCAAACGGATTGGCCCCTCCCAAATCGCCCCGGGTGGCGTTCCAGCGCCCGCCCACGGCTTCCTGATACACCTTCCCTGCACTCCGGGGGGATGCCGCCACATACCGCACCTCAAACCAGGGGTGGTTAGCCAATAACGCAATGTACTGCTGCCCAACCATACCGGTGGCGCCTAATATCCCTACGGGAATCTTTTCCATAACACGCTCCTTGTAATTAAAAACACAAATCAAAGAAAAAGAATTTTAACCACAAAGTACACAAAGGAACACAAAGTAAAGATCAAGACTAATTTTTTTTCTTCCTTTATGTAACTTCGTGTCCTTTTATTTCAGTTTAAATCCCAGCGCTTCCACCACCGTTCTAAGGGCCGGTTCATTTTTTGCCTCCAGGGGACCCAGGGGAAGCCGGGTCGGCCCGGCGGGAAGACCCGCCCAGTTCAGCGCGGCCTTGATGGGGATAGGGTTGGTTTCGATGAAAGCGGTTTTGGCAAAGGGTAGCAGTTCGTAGTGCAATCTCCTGCCTTCCTCGAAATTGCCCTCAAGGCAGGCCTTAGCCAGGGCGGTGATCTTCTTCGGTATCAGGTTGGAGATAACCGAAATGATCCCATCCCCCCCCAGGGCAATCAGGGGCAGGGTGAGGCCGTCATCCCCGGAAAGCACTACGAAGGGGTTTCCCGCAGCTTTCCGGGGCAGGGCTATCTCCTGAATGGTGTCCCCCATCTGGTTGATGTCCCCGGAGGCTTCCTTTACCCCGATAATGCCGGGAATTTCCGCCAGCCGCTTCATCAGCGCGATGGGGATGTTTCTGCCGGTACGGGAACCGATGTTGTAGATCACCACGGGGATGCCCACTGCGGCGGCGGCCTCGAAATGTTTGATAAGCCCCGTGTCGTTGGGTTTATTGTAGTAGGGGGTCACCACCAGGGCGGCGTCGGCCCCCAGATCTTTAGCCCGTTTGGTGTAGCCCACCATATGTTTTGTGTCGTTGGAACCGGTCCCCATAATCAGCGGAAGGCGGCCTTTAACCTCATCCACGGCGATCCGAATCAGCTTTTCCTCTTCATCATCATCCATGGTCGGGGTTTCCCCGGTGGTTCCCAGGGGTACCAGACCGTTGATCCCTTCATCGAGCTGGAATTTGATGAGCTTTCTGAATCCCTCGTAATCCACATCCCCGTTTTCCTTAAAAGGGGTGACCAGGGCGGTAAAAGCCCCGCGCAGCTTGGCGCAGAGCGCCTGGGATTGGTTCATGGTTTGCTCCGTCTTTGTAGGTTGTACGGCGTTTAGACCGTGGGGATAGTATTCCATAAAAGGGGGCGGTCAAACAAGGGCTTCCGGCAGAATCCGGACCCCAGGGCTCCTGCATTTACTCTTTTGGCTCTGTTCCATAAAGCGGGGCCTATAAAAAGTGGGTCAATTTGACCCACTCGCAAATTACTTAAACTCGTGTATAATCTCTACGAACTGAGCTAACTTTTTGTCATCCTTAACAACAAGGTCATAACCTTTCCCGTCTTGTGTGCAAAAAATTTCATACATACCGATTTTCGGCTTAAT
>BNUY01000274.1 GCA_025997715.1 Spirochaetia bacterium | reverse complement strand
GTCCGCCGTTAGTGTTGCTGCGGCCTTTACAATCTCCCCCATGCGGCGCACGGCGTCCATGTTGATGCCGCTCTTGGTACTCGCCACGTTTACCGAGGCGCAGACCCGGTCGGTTACCGACAGCGCCTCGGGGATGGAGTCAATCAGACGGCGGTCCCCGGCGGAAAAGCCCTTCTGGACCAGAGCGGAAAAGCCCCCCACAAAGTCAATGGCAAGCTCCTTGGCAACATCGTCCAGGGTCTGTGCGTAGGGGGTGTAGTTCTCGTCATCCGATGAAGCGGCGATGAGCGCCATCGGGGTAACCGAGACCCGCTTGTTGATAATGGGTATGCCGTACTCCACTTCGATTTCCCGGCCCACCTTGACCAGGGAACCCGCTACCTTGAGGAGCTTCTCCCGGATACGGCGGCGGGTTTCGGATCCCGTGGCGGCGGCGCAGTCCAGCAGGGAGACCCCTAAGGTGATGGCCCGGATGTCCAGCTTGTGCCGCATAAACATGTCCACGGTTTCCCGTATTTCGTAGGGGGTAAACAGCATTGCTAAATCCTGTGCATGGCGGAAAAAACCCGCTCGTGCATAACGCTGATGGAGACATGTACCTCCGTACCCAGAAGGACCAGCTCTTCCTTAATCGTTTCCAGGGGTTTGCTGCTCCGGGAAAGATCCACCGTCATCACCATTACAAAATTGCCCGACAGTACGGTTTGGTTGACGTCCTCAATGTTGATATTCCTATCCGCTAAAAAAGCGCTGACCCTGGCGATGATGCCGACCTGATCGGTACCCACCACGGTGATAACTGCGTTCATGATTCCTCCGTTATAAACCCGAGAGTATCCGCTCCGCTTCGGCCTTCCCGGTGTAGTTTGGATTGCGGCTGACCAGTTCCTCAAGGGAGCGTTTTGCTGAATCTCTTTCGCCCAGACTGACATAGGTTTTACCCAGTTCCAGGCGGGCATCCCAGTTGGCAGCATCGAGCTTCAGGCACTCAAGGTAGGCGTCACGGGCTTTTGCCAGATCCCCGGACCCCACGAGGGCCCGGGCCAGGTTCATCCTGACCGTGGGATTGTCCGGCTCCGATTGCAGTGCTTTCCCGTAGTGTTCCACGCTTCGGCCCCATTGTTCAAGACGGGCGTAGGCGGCTCCCAGGTTGTTGTTCACCTCAAAGGAGCCGGGCTGTTGATTGTAGGCTGCGGTAAGCAGGTTCAGGGCCTCTTCCGCACGTCCATTGGAAAGATACAGGCTGCCAAGGTTTATCCGGGGGCGGATGTACGCGGCGTCCAGGGTAATCGCCCGGTTATAGGCGGCGGCGGCGGCATCAACGTCTCCGGCGGCTTCATGGGCAAGCCCCAGGGTGTAGACGTAAACCGCATTGGCGGGGACCGAATCGGCGGCTTGTTTGGCATACGGGAACGCCTCCGCGCCCTTGTTCCGGCTTAACATAAGCACCGCCATATTGTAATTGGTCTGATCGTCCCCGGGGGATACCTGGAGGGCTTTGGCAAAGGACGTCTCTGCGGCGGTGAAATCCCTCAAAGCCATCTGGGCGGCGCCCATTTCCCTGAGGGAGGCCGAACCGCCGGGGGTATAGCGCAGAGCCGTGGTAAAGGCATTCACCGCGCCCCGGAAATCCCCCTTGCTAAAGAGGATACGCCCGATTTCCCGGTGGGCGGGGGCGTAATCCGGCTTTATCCCCACCGCGCGTCTGAAAGCGGTAAGGGCCTCCTCCGGCATCTTTAGAGCCCGGAAGGTACCCCCAGGTCATACCAGGCGGCTTCAAAATCCCCCTTCAGGCTCAGGGCTTGTTCAAAGGACTTCCGGGCGTTGGGATAGTCCCTATTAAGAAAGTAAGCCCTGCCCAAATCAAAGGAATAGAGGTAATTCGCCGGGTCCAGACGCACTGCTTCCCGCAATTCATCGACGGCGGTATCCAGTTGGTTAAGATCTCGGCTCACCTTGCCAAGGGTATCGTGGGCCAAAGCCTGGGTAGGGTCCTTTGCAATGGCTTGCCGGGCATGGGATAGTGCTTCATTTGACGTTTCCCGCGCCGCCCTTGGGGTAGTGATTCTGGCACTGCTTGCGGGGGGAACCTTCTGGTATTTGAAAGGAAGTGAGGCGCGCTCCCAACAGGTCTACAACAATACCCTGATGCTTGCCCGCGATTATGTTACCCAGGATGAATTTCAGCGGGCACTGGGGCTGTTGGAGGGGCTTCTGATCAAGGACCCCGATGATGAAGGAGCCCGGACCCTCCGGGATACGGCGTTTGCCGGGCAGCGGGCACGGCAGGATGCCGAAAAGGCGGCGCCATTACCCGCCGCCGTTTCG
>BNUY01000273.1 GCA_025997715.1 Spirochaetia bacterium | reverse complement strand
CCGACCAGGCAGCCGTTAATCAAATAGCAGATAAACTTCGCCTTTGGAACCTGAATCCCCGAGGCGTTTGCCGCTTCCTCGTTTCCCCCAATAGCATAGAGGGAGCGCCCGAACCGGCTGTTGTTCAAAATATACCAGGTTAAGAGGAGCATTAACACCATAAAGAGTATCGTAATGGGGATATGAAACAGCAAACCCTGCCCGAAAACAACAAAATTACCGATTTGGTAGATACTCTGCCCCTGGGTGTACAGTAATACTGTGCCCCGGGCCATGGTCATCACCGCCAGGGTGGCGATAAAGGGCGGCGTTTTGTAGAGGCTTACCAGGATACCGCTGACCACATTGCAGAGAAGGCCAATCCCGATCCCGGCAAAGAAAGCCAGGGGCAGGGAACCGGTCGTCTTGAACAGGGCGATGGACAGAACGCCGGAAAGGGCCAGCACCGCCCCGGAAGAAAGATCGATGAGCCCCGCAATGATAAGCAGGGTCTCCCCAAAGGCCAGTATGGTAACCACCGAGTTCTGCTTCAGGATATTGGTGAGATTGGTCACGGATAAAAAATTCCGGTTCAGCAGGGTACTGATAAGAAAGGCGCCTATCAAAATCACAAAGATACTATTTTTACTCAGCATTGAAGCAACACGGGGCCATGAAAACGCTTCGTCCTTCACCATCTTTTTTTCCTTACTTGAATTTTACCCGGCCGCTCTAACGCTGCCCGTGGCGTACTGCATAATCAGTTCCGGGGAAAACTGGTCCCGCTGCAATTCAGCCGCCAGTCTGCCCTTGGACATCACATAAATACGGTCGCACATCCCCAGCAATTCCGGCATCTCCGAGGATATCATGATGATGCCTTTTTCGCCGTCCTTCACAATTTCGCTCATCAGTTTGTAGATCTCATATTTCGCCCCCACATCAATGCCCCTGGTAGGCTCGTCCAGTATCAAAACCGAGGGGTCCTTGATAAGCCACTTGGCGAGGACCACCTTCTGCTGGTTTCCCCCGGAAAGATTCCCCGCCGGGACTTCTATGGAGGGCGCTTTTATCCTGAGGTTCTTAACCTGCTGATGAATTTCCGCCAGCTCTTTATTTTTGTGCAGCCTGCCGTCGTAAATATACCGGGCAAGATTCGGCAGCCCCATGTTCTCACGGATACTGCGCATCAGCACCAGGCCGAAGCGTCGGCGGTCTTCGGAACACATGGCGATACCGTTACTCACGCTGTCCGCAACCTTTTTTATGGCAACCGGTTTACCCTGCACCGTTACGGTTCCCGAGTCGATGGGGTCCAGCCCGCTGAGGGCCCGGACAACTTCGGTTCGCCCCGCGCCCACCAGCCCGGCAAATCCCACGATCTCCCCGGCATGGAGGGTAAAACTAATGTCTTTAAACACACCGATACGGTTCAGCTTATCCACCCGCAGAATCTCTTCACCCCGGGTAACCGCAATCTTAGGATAATCGTTGGACAATTCCCGGCCCACCATCTGAGCGATAACCTTGTCTATGGTCAGGTTTTTGGCATCGTCGTTGCCCACCACCTTACCGTCCCGGAAAATAGTTATGCGGTCCGCAATTTTGAATATTTCGTCCATCTTATGGGAAATATAGATGATGCTTTTGCCCCGGTTTTTCAGGTCAAGGATTTTGTTAAGCAGATCGTCCGCCTCTTTCTTTGCGATAGAAGAGGTGGGTTCATCCATGATGATAACCGGGGAATCCTTGTGAATAGCCTTGACGATTTCCAGCATCTGAATATCCGCGATGCTCAGATACTTCAGCTTGGTATGGATACCGTCCACCATGCGTGGGTTGTTAAGGAGCCCCTCGGCCTGCAAAAGCCGCTCGGTTTCTGTATAGATATACTTCCAGTCTACCCGGCCAAATTTGTTTACCGGCAAATCCCCCAGGAACAGGCTTTCCGCCACGGACATTTCTGGCACGTAGGTACATTCCTGGAAAATCATGGCGATTCCCCGCTTCCTGGCTTCCACCGGATTTTGTATCTGTACCGGTTTGCCCTCGATAAACACTTCCCCGGCATCCGCCTTGTAGAGGCCGTTGATTATCTTCATCAGGGTAGACTTCCCCGCGCCGTTTTCGCCGCACAGGGCATGGACTTCCCCGCGTTTGGCCGAAAAGCTCACCCCGTCCAGGGCCAGCACCCCGGGGAAAGCCTTGGTAATACCCTTCAGTTCAAGGAATGTACTGTCTGACATAGTCGTAGTATCCCATGGTTTTTTGCGCATGTCAATCTATCTATTGGAACGATCCGCTATTTTTGTTTCAGTCCCATGCTGTAACAGGGCATGTCCACCAATTTCTTGAGTTCATCGTCCAGCTTCATCA
>BNUY01000272.1 GCA_025997715.1 Spirochaetia bacterium | reverse complement strand
ATGATTTTTAGCTACACCCATTTCCGGGAACTGCTCCGGTCCTTTGGTGACGAGGAAACACTGAAAGCGAAGATTGAGGAGGTGAATGCCGGGGCCGCCCTGATCACCGAGGCCATCCTCTATGTGAAGCAGCACAGTATAAATTGTGTGGCCGCTTCCCTGTACGCCATGAATCGCTTTGATCCCGCCCTCTTCCCCCCTGCGGAGGCGGAGGCGTTTGTCTCCCGGCTCTTTGTGGAGCCCGAAGGTTTCTCTCTGGAGGATGGGGTACGCATCCGGGACCACATCCTCACCCTGTACCGGCATTTCATGGACAGGAGCCGCCCCGGGGAAAGCTGGGAAACGCCGCTGCTTGAGTTTCTGCGGGAGCGAAGAACGTGAAGGCGTGCCGAATAGTATTTCTGTTTTTATGTTCCCTGGTTTGCTTTCATGCTGCAGCGCAGGATACGACGGACTATGATTTTGCTATTGAGGCGGGTGGTGGACATGTTTTTGGAATAGACCTCCGCGGCAAAACAGTAGATACGGTTCATGGCATTGATAAAGTCCTTTGCCGGCTGGATGGCGCGGCGGCGGTACCGGCTGAGAAGAAAGCCCAGGATGCGTATCCAGAAGGGGGAAAAATCATGGTATATATTGACCCACCGGGGGTGAAAAGGGATTGCTGCGTCCAGGGGATGATCCACCTGGCTCACGGGGATGCGCCCCGGCAGCAGGGACGCCCGGTTTTGCAGGAAGAAGAAGTTGCGGAAGACCGATGCGATGCATCTGACACCCGGCCCGCGCAGGACCGGATAGGCAAAAACCATCAGCAGCGAAACGGCGGTGGAATGCTCTTTGAGGGTGACAACCTGTGGCTGTTTCCCCTTTCCCCGGTGTATCATTTCAGATAGTATAGTACGAAAATCATCAGAATTGCGAGAGGGGTTTATGCTGGGTCCTTTGGTTAATGCGGCGGCGATTGTGGTATGCGCCCTGGCGGGGTGTTTCCTGATCCGGGGCATCCCGGAGCGGTTTGAGGAGATCATCAAAAAGGCCATCGGGCTGTCCATTATGTATGTAGGGATCAAGGGCGCGCTGGACAATCAACGGGTCCTCCTGCTGATCATGAGCATGGTCATCGGGGCGATTATCGGGGAGCTCATCAATATTGATGGGCTGATGAACCGCTTCGGGAACTGGACGGAGCGGAAACTCAAGCGATACTTCGCCATGAGCAGGGGGACCTTTGCGAAGGGCTTCGTATCCGCCAGCATCCTCTTCTGTACCGGGTCCATGGCTATCGTGGGGTCCATGCAGAGCGGTCTCCAGGGAAACCACGAGACCCTCTTTGCCAAGTCTGTTCTGGACGGCTCCATATCCCTGGTATTCGGCGCGTCCATGGGCATCGGGGTGGTATTTTCCGCCATCCCGGTGCTGGTCTACCAGGCGGGGATAGCCCTGGCGTCCATGGCCATCAAGGATTTCCTCACGGCGGACATTATCCGGGAAATGTCCGCCGTGGGGAACCTCCTGGTGGCGGCCATCGGCTTCAATTTCCTGGCCGCAGGTGAAAACCCGAAAGAAATCCGGGTTGCCAACCTGATTCCGGCGATTTTTATCCCCTGGGCGTATTTGGGGCTGGAAACGATTTTAAAAACCCCTTAATATAAGCGGCAGTTAACCGATAGTAAACAGAGGAGACCATTTTGGCAAATTCCAATCACTTATATGCCTACCGGGAGACCCGCATAAAAACCGCGAGTCAGGGGCAGCTTATCATAATGTTGTATAACGAGGCGGTAAAACAACTCGATCATGGCCTTGAACTGCTTGAACGGAACGCAGGGGGGAAGAAAAGCCCCGGCAGGATTGAGCAGGTCAGTAAATCCGTCCTGAAAACCCAGGAGATCGTCACGGAACTCATGGTTTCCCTGGATTTTGAGCAGGGCGGGGATATCGCCCGGAACCTCTTTTCCCTCTACACCTGGTTTAACAAGGAACTGCTGGCGGCCAATATCAGCCAGGACCCCCAAAAAATTGCCACGATTCGCAATATGCTGAACGACCTGCGGGGCGCCTGGAGCGAGATTATCGCCAAAAATTCCATGGAAGGGTTCGGCCAGCCGGCTATGGGCCTCAATATTACCGGATAATAGCGCATGACCGCCGAAGAACTTACTCAACGGGTGGCGGTGCTCAAGCGCTTCCGGGAACTGCTTGAGGCTCAAAGAGACCGGTTCCGGGAATACCTCACGGTACTGGATAAACAGCAAGAGACCATTGAACGGGGCAACACCGAAGCGCTCCTTTCCCATGTGGAACTGGAAGAGCACATTGTACGGGATATTTTCAACATACAGAAGGTCATTGATCCCCTGGAAGATATGTACCA
>BNUY01000271.1 GCA_025997715.1 Spirochaetia bacterium | reverse complement strand
AAAACAGCTTCAGCCTTGCAAAAAATCCTCACCGATCCCGGCTTTGCCCCGTACATTGTGGAAGAGCGGCTCCTTCCGGCTACGGATGGGGAAACCGTACCCGTTCCGGCGGATTTGGATTCCCGGATAGCCGCCGGACTGCGGAACCGGGGCATTACCGAAATTTACACCCACCAGGGCTCAGTCTGGGCGGCGCTGCAACAGGGCCGTAATGTGGTGGTGGTCACCCCCACCGCATCGGGGAAAACCCTCTGCTACAACCTGCCCACCCTCCAGGCTTTGCTGCGGGACGAAAAGGCCCGTGCCCTGTACCTTTTTCCCACCAAGGCTCTTTCCCAGGATCAGCAGGCGGAGTTGAACTGCCTGGTGGGCGCCGATATCCCCATAAAGGTGTCCACCTACGACGGGGATACCCCGGATTCCCTCCGGGTGGCGGCCCGGGATACGGGGCGGATCATTATTTCCAACCCGGACATGCTCCATGCGGGAATACTGCCCAACCACCCCCGGTGGATCAAGTTTTTTTCCAACCTGAAATACATCGTCATTGATGAGGCCCACGCCTACCGGGGTGTCCTGGGCAGTCATGTGGCGGATGTCCTGCGGCGGCTGCGGCGGGTCTGCGCCTTTTACGGTTCCCAGCCGCAGTTCATCCTCTGTTCCGCCACCATCGCCAACCCCGGGGAACTGGCGGAAACCCTCGTCGGGCAGGAAGTCACCCTGGTGGACAACAACGGCGCGCCCCGGGGGGAAAAGCGGATCATCCTGTACAACCCGCCCCTTCTGGACGCGGTTCAGGGGATTCGCCGGTCGGTGGTGACCGAAAGCCGGCGCTGGATGCTGGCCTTCCTCAAGGGGGGCATCAAAACTATCCTCTTTGCCCATTCACGGGTAAAAACCGAAGTGGCCGCCGCCTATGTGAACGAGGATCTGGCCAATATCTATACGGACAATGAACGCATCCGGGTGGAGGCATACCGGGGCGGCCTCCTCCCCAATGAACGGCGGGAAATTGAGCGGGGGCTGCGGGAGGGAAGCATACGGGGGGTGGTGAGTACCAATGCCCTGGAACTAGGGATCGACATCGGCGGGTTGGACGCATCGGTGGTGGCGGGGTTCCCCGGCTCATTTAACAGCTTCTGGCAGCAGTCCGGACGGGCGGGGCGCAGGGGCGGCTCATCGGTGGCGGTGTTTGTGGCCTCCTCATCACCCCTGGATCAATTCATAATGAACAACCCGGAATGGTTTTTCCGCAAGAGCGCCGAAGAAGCGCGGATTAACCCGGATAACCCTTACATCCTGACGGACCATGTTAAGTGCGCGGCATTTGAGCTGCCCTTTACTGACGAAGAGCTAGGAACGGGTGATGATGAGGCGACGGGGGGCCGGGAACCGGTAGGTTCCTTTGGCGAAGGAGCCCGGGATGTATTGGCGTATCTGGAAGAGGATGGGGTTGTGCGGCATACCGGCGCACGCTGGCATTGGGCGGACCGGTCCTTTCCGGCGGAGGGAATAAGCCTGCGGTCGGCCCTGGCGGATAATGTGGTGATCGTGGATGTGACCGCGGGGCGCAACGCCGTCATCGGCGAGATGGACCGGCCCAGCGCGAAGGAACTGATTTTTAAGAACGCGGTGTACATGCACCGGGGCCGGCAGTACCTGGTGGAATCCCTGGATATCCCCAACCGGAAATGCCTGGTTCGAGAGGCGGAGGTGAATTACTTTACCGACGGCCTGGTAAAAACGGACATCAAGGTACTCACCGAAGACGAAACCCTTGATTTCGACACCTGCACGGGGGTACTGGGGGATGTGCTGGTCCGGTCCCAGGCGGCGAAATTCAAGAAGATCCGCTTCCACACCCACGAGAATGTCGGCTACGGGGACATCGAACTGCCGGAGGAGGAAATGCAGACACGGTGCCTGGCACTGCTTTTTGGCCATACTGCGGCGGGAAAGGCGCTGGCAAATTTTGGGGAAAACGAGATCGGCTCAATCCTGGGGGGGGCCGGGACGCTGATCAAGCATATCGCCCCGGTGTTTCTCCTCTGCGACCCGCGGGACCTCGGGGTGGCGGAGCGGGTACGGGACCCCCATTTTGGTGTGCCCGCCCTGTATATTTACGACAAATACCCCGGTGGTACGGGGCTTGCGGAAGGCTTGGCCTACAGCCTGGCGCGGCATACGGGGGAACTGTTCCGGTCCATACACCGGGTGGTTGCGGAATGTCCCTGTAAAGAGGGCTGCCCTTCCTGCGTGGGTCCGGGGGAGAATAAAGAGGGAACCGCAGCATTTCTGCAGGCGCTCACCAAACCTTGACCAGGGTGATGCCGGAGAGGGTTCTTCTTGAACCGAGGCTTCTGCCGTTAGCCAGCACCATCTCCGTAAGT
>BNUY01000270.1 GCA_025997715.1 Spirochaetia bacterium | reverse complement strand
CCTTTAATTCCAGGGTTACTTCCCGGCGCGTTTTTTTGTTTTCTGAAAAGGGAATTTTTATTTTTTCTTCAATCCATTTCAAACATCTCTCTGCTAGTATTATGCTTTGTTCATATTCCTCTTTTTCTATTTCTCCATAATCCCCTGGGTATCTTGTCTGCACCGCAAAATTATTTAATTTTATTACTTCCTTTATCTCATTTATTTCAGTATGTTTTTCCAGTTCTTTTAATAATGCATAAAGGCTGTGTGTCTTTTCAGGTTCAATTCCATAATATATTAATAGTCCTTTTAGCCCTTTTTCAGCGGACTGTTGTGCCTGAAAACATAAATCCTCATAATATACCAATTCGTTATCCGATGCTTTTGCCAATTCCAGGCTACTGCGTGCCCTTTTCAGCCATTCTTCATAACTATTCATAGAGTATTTTCCCTTCCTGTTTTATTGTTTTATAAATATATCCAATGTCATTATTTAATTTATTATATTTATCATAATCTATTGCAATAAGATCCACCGGCGTTGTGATTTTTTTATCAAAAAATTCCATATATAATGTATTGGTAACATCCCTTTCATTTTTCAGTCCTTTTTTTAGTATCAAAATATCAATGTCACTATTTTCTCTATAATCTCCCCGTGCGTATGACCCAAATAATATAATTTTATCCGGAGCAACCGTTGAGACTATTGTATTCACGATTTGATCAATAAAGGGTATATTCCCATTCATAATATCTATGTTTAGAATAAATTTTACCCAATGTCAATACATCGAATTCGTAAAATGTATTATTTTTTATACCATTTGTCGGAATTTCCCAAAATATTCGCATCACCGGCTAAATACCCCGCCAGCCGCCTAAAAACACGGCTAACCAGGTAAATACATGACTAGCCGCCTAAAAACACGGCTAGCCAGGTAAATACATGACTAGCCGCCTAAAAACACGGCTAATTAGGTAAATACATAACCTAGTCACCTAAAAACATAATTAACCAGGTAAATACCTAATTAATTACCTAAAAACACAATTAATTAGGTATTTACCTGATATAGTTACCTCAAATACCTAATTAGATGGGGTGAGGGCGCTTGAGCCTTTCAAAAATTGGCATTCCGGAACCGGCTCAAATGTCAAAAAAATCGGTCAAAAATCGCTTGACATCCCCGGAATCATCCCCTATACTCCAAATTGTATATTTCAAAGGAAGAGGGGCCGGACGTAGACCGTTCGGAGAATCCCCCGCTAACCCGTAACTGTGATTGGGAAAATCCATCGCAAACGGTCACTGAGCTTGGGCTGTTAGTCCAATGGGCCTTGAGGCCCTCTGCTTGGGAAGACCGATGGAAAACGCAGACCAGTAGGTCTGACCCATTAGCCAGGAAACTTTGATATACGACCAATTTTCGGGCTTCGAGGTAAGAGCCTGGAAAAAAGCCGTATGCTAAATCCGGTATTTTTTCCAAGTGGGCTATCGTCCACAGGGGACTGCGAACCAAAGGTTCGTTACGGTTTCCGGGCTCCTTTTCTTCGGAAAGGAGTAAAGCCATGTTTACACACAATTCTTCGGTTGGGAAAACCCGCGTCTGGGTTTCCCTGGTTCTCGTGCTGAGCCTCGTTATGGGGGCGCTGTCGTTGGCGGGATGTTCCCTGGAGGACGATGATGGGTTTGTCGATGACCACAAGCTCAATAGCGGGCTTATAGGTACATGGGCAACCGAATACAGTGGATATACGATTACCGATACCACTATAGCCTACTCTGATTTTGGCGGATGGGGTGGTGATTTTACCGGTACTATTCGCTATATCTACAATTTTAGTGAAACAGCGGGGGTCGTTATTGTTGAATATATTACAGCCGACCCAGATTTTACCGGTAGTCCTGATCCTAATTATGCGGAGAAATACGACGCTGTTTATTTCAATAGTTTAACAACGAGTACCGTAAAGTTAGGGGTTGCCTACGATACATCCGTGGTTTACGGGTCAGGAAGCATGGCTGCCGCAGTGTCCACTCTGGATTTGGCCAAGGAAAGATTCAAACCTGCAAACATCAGTTTGTGGGGCGGTGACCTTGGTGCAACCTACCCAAAACAATAGCCGTAAGCAAGCATAATGATTTTTTGTTTACCAAGGGCCGGGAGATTAGTTCCGGCCCTTATCCTGGTCTTATGTATCCTCTATCTTCCCTGTACGATTAGCGCACAGGAAACAGAGGATGAAGGGCTTCTCCTTATGGAGGGGGAGGGGTTCACCGTAACCGGCAGTCCGGAAACCACCCAGCAGATGAAGGTGGTTACCAAAGACGAAATTGAGCGTCATAACGCCCCGGATTTGGCAACCCTCCTACAGGAAACCCTGGACCTGGGTATTGCCCGGTACGGCGGCTATGG
>BNUY01000269.1 GCA_025997715.1 Spirochaetia bacterium | reverse complement strand
CCGCCCCAAGTCCCCGGCCGGAAATCAAGCGAAAGTTTTCAGGCCCAAAAAAGCGTTTCGCCGCTGCCATGAACCCTGATTACATGCTTACCGTCTTATTCCACGGAAAGTAAATGCAGGAGCCCTGCGTTAGGCACTCAGGGGCGTTGACATTTTCTATTGGTTTGTGTAACTTTGAAATATCAATTGAGTGCTTCTTTTTTTCTGCTATGCCGCCCCGTCCCACCGGAGCAGCGTTTTTGTCTCCGGCGTTCATGCCGCACCCCCTTTACTGCCGTCAGGCGGGACAAACTCCGGCATGTATTTAAGCGCGGTCATTTTGCGCCCCCGGTTGCATTGTGCGGACGCACTGCTCCGACACACGCCGAACATTCCCGGCCTGTGTCCCATGTGTGTTTCAAGGAAAGCTATTTCAAGGGGGGAGCACCCGCGGGTGTCGGTCATTGTTCGGCCCCCCGCTGCTCTGACCCGGACATAGACTTTCCGGGGATAATGCTTGTTTCTCTGGTGGACACAATCCGCGCCAGTCTCCCGTCACGGACATGAAGCGCAAGGGTAACGATGCCATGTTCAAGGTGGGATGTTTCATTTTCCAGCACGGCTATGATTTCGGCGGTAGGTAGTTTCATATTTTCCCATTCTCCATTTTTACAACTCCAGCCCGTAAACTGCGTGCCACACGTTAACATGGTAGGCGTTGACGTTTGCATAGTTTTGGTCAAACACCTGTTTCACCTCGTAGCCGTTAGCCGCGGAGTATTCCTTGAGCGGCCTCCAGGGATAATTTTTCCCGGTTTCAATGAGCACCCGCTTGACGCTGTACCATTCCTTGTCCTGGGAAAGTTCGATTTGAAGAGCTTGCTTTTCGGCAAGAAGGCGCTGGTTTTCCGCTTCATAGATGGCTAATTCCTGCCGGTGGAGATCTTCCTTTTTTGCCTGAATCATTTTGAGCTGTACTACCGGAGTAAGTTCGGTGGTGACAGCTTCTAAACTAGTTCGGAAGGTCGGATCAGTGTCACCTCCGCCCGCATGGGCCCGTTTCATGGCCTCAATGATGATGGCGGCCTGCGCATCGGTGAGCAGGGTCTTTTTGCCGTTTTCCGTCCACCCGGCTTTCTGGGCATAAGCCGCCACAGTGCTGTAGGCTGTGCCTGTAATATCGGCGATCTCCTGCAGGGTATGGCGCCGGTCGTTTTTCATGGTGAGATCGTTCATACGGGTACCGCCTCGGACGTTTCAGTTTGCCGGACTGGGTACTTCGCCGGTACTTTTGAAGCGGCGAGATATTCTTCAATGTCGCTTTCCGTGAATAGGTAGCGGCTGCCGATCTTGTGGTGAGGTAACTCCCCCCGCCTCAGCATCCGCCGGATTGTGATTTCCGCCGCGTTAAGAACCGGCGCGACGGTTTTGATAGTGAGTAAGCTTTTCATCTTTAATCCCCTTATATTTCGCTAAAAAACAATTTTAGCGGTCGTTATGGGACTAAAAATAATCTATAGAGGTCTTTTTCAGCGTCCGTTTTTATACCGGATTGTTTCCGGATTTGTCCGTTTTTGTTCTTTTTCTTGGTTTTTGCTTTTGCGGTTTTGGGTTTTCAAGCCATCTTCTT
The DNA here is from genome assembly GCA_025997715.1 of Spirochaetia bacterium. Taxonomy (GTDB): domain Bacteria; phylum Spirochaetota; class Spirochaetia; order Treponematales; family Breznakiellaceae; genus Termitinema. Next base: position 795 of record BNUY01000269.1, on the reverse strand, counting down.
TCATCACGAAAATATTTTTTTAAGGTATCATGATCAACATCATAATAAATCCACTTAATAAAAAAGTTTTCATCAAGTTCCTTTTTTAATTTTTTGATTTCATCTTCATCATCTTTGCTATCTAACGCCCAATATATAAAATCCTTTATAGGCGCTGTCGGTTTATACTTACCATTTATTGGAATACAATCTACTTTCCCCATATCATAAAGTTTTCTGATTATCTCTGGCATTTCACCCGAGACGCCCCGATCCCGGGCTTTTGGTACTACCTTATTTTCCGGCTTAGCCATTTCTTTTTTTATCAAGTCCGTGATTATAAGGCATTCTTCAGATAAACTTGTAGCATATTTTTTCATTCCAAAATATTTCAATACTTCGGGGTGTAGGAAGGGTTCATTAAGTCGATAATAACAATCGGAATTATCCCCTCACATACAACTTATTTTACACTTTAATTGTATACAATAGTATACACTAACATTTTACCATCTAATCCTAAATAGTTTGAAAAATTCACAATTTATAGTATATTTATACCATAATGAGTGCAAAACAAATGACCTTTTTAGAGTTTAACCAAATGTTTCCTGTGGAAGAAGCCGCAATCGTGAGTAATCCGGCCCCATTCGGCCAGGCAATCCAATAACATCCGGGCAAGCAATCCAGAAACATCCGGCCAGGGATTCCGGACGTATCCGGCCAGAGAATCCGATGGCAACCGGCCACCGGTTCTGAAAACTGGCGGGCATAGGTTCCGGTCATATCCGGCCACCGGTTCCGGAAACATCCGGG
>BNUY01000268.1 GCA_025997715.1 Spirochaetia bacterium | reverse complement strand
GCTTGAGGAAATTAAGGAAAGTAATAGTAATGAATATTACTTAACCGTGTCATTTCTTGTTCCTAACAGAAATATATCTCCAACGGTAACTTCAACCTTTGGAAGTATGGTAAACCCGTATATACGTGAATATAAGAGCGTAGTTGTGAATAAGAAAAATGGGGATGTTATCTCCATAAAGATTCATAAAGATGCGTGATGTAATTATTGATACGAATATATTTATTTTGTTTCTCGTTGGTCAAATAAATGAAAACAAGATAAAAAATTATACACGAAATTCGCTTTACACTAAAGAGGATTATTATTTTCTTTTGAATATTCTGTCAAATTATGATAGGATAATAACCAGCCCAAATATTTTAACGGAAGTTGATAACATACTAAACAGGATTACCGGGGAAGATAAATACAAATATTTAGTATTGGTTAGAACAATTTATAAACAAACAATAGAGAAGTATATAAAAACAGACATAGTATCACAAAATTGGTTTTTTGACTCATTGGGCATAACGGATTCAGCTATACTAATGATGGCAAAAGAATCCGAATTGTTAATATCCGGGGACAGTAGCCTCTGTGATTATGCAAAATCATTAAATATAAAAACATTTGATTTTAAAGAATATATAAACAGTAGATTATAAAACGGGGCACTGCACATAACATACGCTATACGCTGCGCCGCAGTAGCGGCTTGGCCTAGGAAAAAACGCAGTCGGCCTACGGCCTTAGTGCGTTTTTTCTCCGGCACATTTTTTGTTGCCCTGGAAACCTACGGTTTCCTTTATCGGGCCATAAAAACGTCGTATTGCGTCACGAAAGCTCGTGAAAGGAGGAAATAGGATAAACCTTTCAACATGACCTAGTGAAACCGCTAAAAACATAGCGCACTTCACCCAGAAAGATTTAGCACATCACTGGAAGCGAGTGCGAACCTCTGGTTCGATGCATGGGCCTTGGCGACAAGGTTTGTGAAGCGGCGGACCGAAGGTCCGTAGACAGCGAGTACAATCGAACCAAAGGTTCGTAGCCGCGTGATGAGCCTCGAAATATTTGTCATCGCAGTGGGCTTTCGTTTTTACGACGACGGGAGCAATAGTGAACCACGATAAGCGAGTGGAACACCCCGGCCGGGGTCAGAGAGCGGGGCAGATGTACAGCAGGTCAACGTAAAACCAATAAATAGCAGTAGGAGTTAGTGCAAGGCAACGAACACTAACGCGAATATTTTTTCAGAAGAACCGGATGCCTTCTTTGGCCGGGGCGCAAATATCGTGGCGAATGTCGCGCAGGACGAGATTATCGTAACGCCGCATACCGCAAGCACCAAAAGAAATAAAACGCTAATGCTCTTTTTCATATTTCTACTCCCTACAGCTTCTCCGCAGTAAATGTATGGCTGGGCTTTACCAGTTCCCCCTGCGCCTGGATGGTCCGCAGCTCCCGGCTCTTCGCCTTATAGGTGGCATCCATGATCCCGAAGATTGAGCCCGCGGTCAGTTCCAGGGTGTCCCGGACATTGCCGGTTTCCAGGTACCGCGACAGGAAAAGTGCGGTGGTCACGTCCCCGGAACCCGCCATCCCCTGTCCTAATGGCAGTTCCGGTGTGCGGATGCGGTAACAGGAGCTGCCGTCGGAGGCAAGCATATCAATGTGGTTTTCTATCGAACCGGAGGTTCGCCCGCCCTTTTCCCGAAAACTGGTTACCAATACTACCTTGGGACCCGCCGCGTGGAGTTGGTCTATGGCTTTCCGGGCATTGGCAAGCGTGGATGTGTCCATGCCGGTGATGGCCTCCAGTTCAAACTGGTTGGGGGTGGTGATGTCCGCACAGGGGATCACTTCGTTTTTGAACATGGCTGGGATGTCCGCGTGGACGTAGAAGCCCCGGCCAACGTCACCCATTACGGGGTCACAGCAATAGATGGCCTTGGGGTTGGCGCTTTTCACCTTTTGCACCGCGCCGATTACCGCGCGTCCCACCCCGGCGTCTCCCATGTAGCCCGATAGAACCGCCTCGCAGTTTGCCAGAACGCCGCGATCCGCAATACCCGCCACCAGTTCTTCCGCCAGGCCGGGTTCCAGGACCTTGCCCCGCCATGCGCCGTAGCCGGTATGGTTGGAAAATTCCACGGTGTTCACCGCCCAGACTTCACGGCCTAAACGCTGGAGGGGGAAAACGGCGGCGGCGTTCCCCGCGTATCCGTACACCACATGTGATTGAATCGATAAAATTGCCATTAAACCTTCCTTCTTACTATTTGAGCCAGTTTCAAAATAAGAATTTAACCACGAATGACACGAACCTCACGAATAAAAGAGGGATATAGGGGGTCTCATTCGTGTAATTCGTGTGGTTCGTGGTAAATCTCTTCTTAATCTATTCATTTCTCCTTTCATTCTT
>BNUY01000267.1 GCA_025997715.1 Spirochaetia bacterium | reverse complement strand
GGTTCTCTTCGCCGGGGCTTTTCTGGCCGCAGCTTTCTTCGCGGGAGCTCTTTTTGCACCAGCTTTTTTCGCGGGGGCTTTCTTCGCCGATTTGGCGGGCTTTACGGCAACTTTCGCGTCAGCCTTCAGTGCCGATGCATACGCTTTTTCCGCAGCAAGGACTTCCTTGTTGAGGGCGGCTTGTTTTCCGTACAGCTTCTTAAGATCTTCGAGAGCTTTTTCTGATTTCGCCATTGTATTCTCCTTTCAATGATTGTATCACAGGTTGTTTAGATGTGTCTATACTATTATCGTAAAAAAAAAAATTTTTTTTATACCTGAGCTGGTTCCAAAATAAGAATTTAACCACCGACCTCACGGACAACACGGACAAAGATGTAAGAAGAGAACCAGAAAAGCCCCGGCGAAACGTAAGTCTGCGGTTGTCAATCAGGGCTAAGCAAAAAAAGGTCTCCCCTAACCGGGAGACTTTTTTTTACAATCGAGCCAGTCCCAAAATTGAAAAAAAACCACGGAAAATACGAAACCCACGAAAAAGAAATAGTAATGTGCTATTCTTAACGTTTCTTTATCGGTCTTTTTTCGTGTGTTTCCTGTCTTTTTCGAGCTCAATCATCAGAAAAATAAATAGTACGTCCTGTTGCTTTCTCTTTTTTTTATTCTTTACTACACAAAAGAGTAGCTTTATATGGTTAGCGATACTACTTTACAAAGTCCCGCTTTTTGTATAGACTCCTCTTACTCTATGCGGAACGCCCTGAGCATTGAAGCTCCCTGTAAGATAAACCTGCACCTGCGGGTAAAAGGTCGGCGTACCGATGGGTTTCACGAATTGGAGAGCATCTTCCTGGCCCTGGCCGCAGGTGACACCCTCCATTTTGAACTTGGAGAAAACGGCAAGGGCGATGAGTTCCTTGTGCAGGATAGTGCGGAACTGCCCCGGGAGAACAATATTGTCCTTAAGGCGGTGAACCTTTTCAGGGCACGAACCGGCTTTGACGCGCCGCTGCGGATACGCCTGGAAAAACGTATCCCCCTGGGCGCCGGACTCGGGGGCGGGTCCTCCGACGGCGCCTCAACCCTGCTGGCCCTGAATGAGCTTGCGGGACGGATGGGACGTTCGCCGGTCCTCGATGGCGATGCGCTTCGGCGCCTAGCGGCGGAACTGGGCAGTGACGTGCCCTTCTTTCTGGGCGCATCAGGCGCGGCTTTTGTGACCGGCCGCGGGGAACATATACGGCCCATTGAGGGGCCGCCGGATTGTGGGGTGGTACTGGTAAAACCTGGGTTTTCCAGCAATACCGCCGATGCGTTCAGGCTTTTGGACGCCCACAGGCTTGACGCAGAGGCTCCCGGTGATATTGCCGGGCTTTCAGAGTGGGCTCTGGTTGAAGCCCTGAAAGGCCCCCCTGCCCGCTGGCCTTATAGGAATGACTTCCTGGAGGTCTTTTTGGCAAAGGGAGCGCCCGCAGAACGGGATATGTACCGGGCTATCCTGGGGGACTTACAGGAAGCGGGGGCGGATTTTTGTGGGCTTACCGGGTCGGGATCGACCTGTTTTGGGATATTTACGGGAGGAGGAGGCGGACCGGCGGGTACGGCGGAAAAAGCAAAAAAAGCACTATCAAGGCCGGAATTTTTTACTCTTTTGACCTTTCCCCTTGCGCGTTTGGGTAATGCGGTAGTAAAATAGATACTAGTGTAATGAACCGGGACCAACAAAAGGAGAGACGCCATGGAGATTACCGATATCAGGGTCCGCAAGGTAGCTGGAGAGGGAAAACTAAAGGCTTATGTGACGGTTACATTTGATGACTGTTTCGTCGTCCACAATGTAAAAATTATCGAAGGGAAGAGCGGCGTGTTTATCGCCATGCCGAGCCGGAAAACGAGGGTAGGAGAGTACAAGGATGTTGCCCATCCTATCCACCCGGAATTCCGGGCGGAGCTGCAGCAGAAGATTCTGGACCGCTATGATTATGGCAATGTCCCGGACGTGGATGGACTGATTCACCTTGAGTTCCGCGATATCCACATCGAGCCGCTCGGGGAGGTCCTTTGGCAGACATTCCACATCAATATCGTGGAGGGGCGCTTCCAGGATGCCTCCTTCCCGGACCCCGACGGGGTTCCCGTGGACATGGACCGAAACTTTGGCCCGGAGGGTTACCCCGGCTTCGACCTCGTAGAAGTCAATGTGAAGGACCTGTCCGGTGGTGATATTCCGCTGGGTATCCTTTACAAAGGCCTGATGGGTAGTCCCGTCGACATTAATGGTGACGATGGTACTTTCGGAAATACCCTTGGCATTGTTGACAAATTCCAGGGCGTCCAGGTCTATGGACAGGGCCTTGCCGGTCCGCCCGTACACCACTGCGGGGATACGGCCCTCCTTCCTTAACCGGCGGGGTCTGCGGAAGCCCGCCGGTTAAGGA
>BNUY01000266.1 GCA_025997715.1 Spirochaetia bacterium | reverse complement strand
GCCGCACAATATCTTCCGCATACTTTTCCCAAAGGAAAAACCATGCATCCGCCATACGTTCATTGTTGTTACTTATTCTTTTTATATTTTGATTTATAAATAATGACCCTAAAACTTCATTGACCTCACCGGTTTTGGTGTTTTTACACAAGCGAAAACAAATATCGTCATCCTGACAGGCTTTAAAATTTTCATCATATCCGCCAATTTTTTCTAAAATTGTTTTTTTAGCGGAAATGAAAGAGCAACTGGTTAAATACCCCTGTTTTAGTACTTCCTTATATACAAATCCATTAAAATGTTTGGTTTTCCTGTCTTCATACTTATCTGTATCCTGATAAGCAAAACGGGAATGGGTCCATACAAACCCGATTCAGCATTAGTAAGCGGCAAATTATTATCTGTTTTAAAGGCAGAGTATATTTTTTTATTTTTCCAATTTGTTAATTTAAATAAATAAAAAATTAAATCATTATGTTTAAATAAAATATTAAAAGATGAAACAGTCAGCTCTGCCTTAATAAAGGGAAAAAAAATCAGATTGAATAAGAAAATATCATATAAGGTTATAGTAAATTGCCTAAAACCAACAAGTGGAAAAAAATGAAATAGAAATATTGCTCTATCTGTTCTTGGAGCAAATTTTAATGGTTCGGTATTTAGCATATCATAAATTTCCGGGTAATAGTTTAATACATTATGTAATAACTTATCATTTATGCCCCTGGTATTGGTCGTGTTTAACCCTACATCCTGAGTTCCTTCAATATAGTTTTCAGATGCATCCGGTTCTTCTGCAACCCGGATACGAGTTCCATTACGCAATGCCTGAACCCAAAACCAGATATCATCGTTAGACGGAGAAAGTTTGTAGGCTAAATCAAGGTTTAATACGTCTTTATGCAAAGACTGCGGCGGATATAATGTGCCGAGTGTACTTATAATAAAGTTATGATAAGAAGGATCTTTTGTACCGTGCCAGTTCCCCCACCGGATATAGGGTGCAACACGGTTTTTTTTGGAAAAAAGAATACGATGCGCTACAGTGGAATGAATGGAAGCCGTATCTTTTAAATACGAATTATAAAGCGATTCAAATAGTTTTGGCGAATAATCTATATCATCATCAACATTTATAATAACATCATCGGGAAATTCTATTAAGGCCGGAACAAGGGTAGTAAAGCACCCAATATCCTTAACCCAATGAATGGAAAGTCCCTGGTTTGTCTGAGCGACCAATTCACCGGGAAGATCTTTTTCTTTGTTGGGGAATTTATCATATCCAAGATACAAAACAACTAAATCAGCTTTTAAGTTTTGTTTTAATAGAGAATCAATAGTTATATGGACAGTACTAATTCTCGCAGGATAGGATGTTAGTGTTGCAATTATACGCGGTTTAGTGATCGGACGTTTGATAGGATATGGCATTAGTCTTTTTCCTGGTTCATTGGGATATTTCACGGCGCGCTATCGTCACCTTGAATTGATTACAGACCCGGTCATCTTCAAAGGTAATATGCGGGTAGTCCGTTTTCTGTATTATTCTACCAGCCAACGCCCGATATTGCGTTTTTCCTTATCGAATTCTATTCCCAATTTAATAATTTCCTTTCCCTGTTCCTGATATGATAGCGCATAATTTTTATCATTAATTTGAGCGATTGCTTCTTCGGCGGTGCCGTTTACTTTTAACTCTACCACATACACATAGTTGTCAACTTTTAGTACCGCATCAACACGCCCAATTGCAGTATGCACCTGAGCGTCACAATAAATGCCAAGCATTCTAAGGGTTAGTAATAATATGAGTTCGTAATAAGATTCAACCTGTGCCGCTTCGTCATACGGGATTCCGTTATAAAAAGGTTTAAGCGCTTCAACAAAACCGTCTACATCCCCGGCTTCAAGCGAATCAATAAGATGCAGCACAAGCGGCGTCTTTTCATCACTTTTGACAGGAACATACACGTCAGCTAAACTGCTTGCAAAACTTGTGCGTACTTCCTCATTGGGGTAACCTAAATTATAGGTGCCGCGTTTTTCATTATAACCAGTGATTGTAAGATACCCTGATTGATACAGCACCGGAACCGCATCCATATTTTCCACATCGAATTTTCTAAAATCATCGTAGGACAAAACTTTTTTTTCTATATCCAAAATATTGATTTTTTGAGCATTAATGAGCTTTATCAAAAAAGTCGGAGAGCCGCTTTCATACCAGTAGGGTAAAAATTCACCCTGGCTATAAAAATGATGCAATAACCCAAATGGATTATAGACTGTAAGCGGATCTTTAGAAAAACGATAGCCATTGTAAAAATTTTTTATTTTATTTAAATAAGTTTCTTTTTGTTCGTTTGTATTTTTTGTATTTTTTGAACATTGTTCAATTTCGTCCGGAAAATTTTGCAGAAGTTCGTCTTGAGTAATGCCGCAGATGTCGGCGTAACGTGGGTCAAGCGA
>BNUY01000265.1 GCA_025997715.1 Spirochaetia bacterium | reverse complement strand
GCGCACATAATTCATGCCAATCCCCCGGCAGAAAATGAACCGCCGGGGGATTATTTTTTTACAAAAGGAGTGAAAAATGTCAGACGTACAACAGCAAAAGCCCGGTGGACAATCCTGGCTTATGCTTATCATGGTTTATTTGATTAGTGTTTCTGTTGCCATCATTTGGTTTTCGGTGCCGCCCATGCTTTCAGGCGGGACTCTGCTCAACGCGTATTTCCCCAACGCAAAGGGACCCGCAATCGGTCACGCGATGGGGCAGCTCGGAAACACCATGTCCTTTGTTTCAATGGGCGCCCTGGTGGCTGCTGTTATTTCCGCGTTCCTCGCAAAGAAGATCGGCATAAAGAATTCTATTATTATCGGCGGCGCACTCGTTACCATCGCCGGTTTTGGCAGCGCGTTCTCCGGGGACAGCATTTCTGCATTGCTCGCCTTCCGCGTCCTCATGGGCCTCGGCGTCGGCTTCGTGGCGGTGAACTCGGTGACGGCAATCACCATGTGGTTTTCCGCTAAGAACCGCGCGTTTACCATCAGTATCTGGGGAACCTGGGTTACGGTCGCAATGCTGGTCACCACCAACGCCATTGTCAATCCCCTGTCGAAGGGCGACCTGGCGCACACCAATCCGCACACTATCTGGATTGTGCAAAGCATCATCATCCTGGTGTGTCTGCTGCTGATCATCTTCGTGTATAAAAATCCGCCCCAGGGCCAGACCGAAATATCAACCGAAGCGAAACCCTTCAAAGAAGTCCTGCCCCTTTTCAAGCAGCATCAAATTTGGATGGTGTTGATTGCGTGGTGCGCCTTCAATTACATCAATTATAGCCTGAGCACCTACAACGCGGTGTTTTTCGCGGGCGGGTTCGGCCCTAAAATGTTCACCGGCACCTCCGCCAATATGTGGGCGTCCATCGTGAACTCCATGGGGATTCTGGCCCCGCTCTTCGGGGTGATTTCCGACCGCATCAATCGTAACCGCAAGTACCTGTTAGTCATGCTGGGGGTTCTGTTCCTGACCATGTCCGGGGTAGCCGGATTCAAGGTCGAATTCCTGGGGCTTTCCGGCTGGCCGCTGTTTTGGATGTACCTTCTGGTGCAGTTTCTTGGCAATGCGATTCTGGTTGCAACGGTCCGCCCGTATATCCCGCTGCTCGTGGGCCGCGGCGGCGTTACCGCTATCAGCCTTGGCCTCTCGATGATCACCGTCCTGCAATATACCGGGCATATGTTCACCCCCTTGTTTGTCAAACTCGTTCAGTCAAACGGCGGCATTCTTGCACGAAGGGCGGGAGACCCCATCGGCGAACTTTCCGGCTGGGCCTCCGCGACATGGATAGGCCTGGTGATACCCGGCATCGTTGCGCTCATATGCTGCTTCTTTATCAAGCCCGCCGCTCATCCGCATAGCGAACATGGCGGGCCCCACGCATATGGCCATGCGGGTCCTGGCGATCATCACTAGGATTGCGATGTCTATTGCAGCTCAAACTGAGTTTACCTGTCCCTCGTGCGGCGCTGTATCCAAGGCGCAGACACGGGGGTCGGTAAACGCACAGACCGACCCATCCGCGAAAACCGCCATCCTCAAGGGAACCTATTTCAATTACCGGTGCGCCGCCTGCGGAAATGAAATTCGCCTGATATACAATTGCCTTTATATCGATCCGGATTTGCGCCAGGTAATTTGTCTTATCGCAGACGGCAGTAATGATGCGGAGAATATACCACATATGAAAAATGGCGGCTCTATTCTCCGCATCGTCCGTTCTGTTAATGATCTCCGCGAGAAGCTACTTATTTTTGATGCTGCCTTAGACGACCGCATCGTTGAAATCGCCAAAGGAACGGCGCTTTCACAGCTTCCCGCGGACTCATTTGTATCTGAAATACATTTTGAGGTGATCGGCGGGCTGCGTGTTTTGGTACTGATCCACAGGGATGAGCAGAACGAAAACCACGGGGAGGATGAAATTAATTATGTCACGGACTTTCCGCGGCTCTATGACGAACTTGCGCGGAAGTATGCATCGTCCCTGCCGACGCTCCGGAACGATACGTTTCAGTGTGTTGATGTAGATTATGCGGCTGAGTTCCTACAAAACTTATCCGGGGAGGAGAACCGATAATGGCGCGTTGTGTTACGATTTATGCGTTGAATGATAAGGAAAATTTGAATAAGGCGGCGGAAGCTTTCAACCGGGTGAAGGCCCTCTTACCGGCGGGTATGGTGATGAACATCTACGGTACCGGCGCAAAGAACGCGGGGGACGTTAAGATGCCGGGGTGGATATTCGGTGATATCGCGCAAATTTTTGATTTCGACGACGGGATCGGTATAGAGGATTTTTACAAAACCGAGGCGTACCAGATGCAGAAACAGCTTACGGAAGGGTTTTTTTCTATTGAGACGACGACGAACTATTAACGCAGTTTCATTAAGAGGAAAAAAACATTGGTGCCAAATTAAAAAA
>BNUY01000264.1 GCA_025997715.1 Spirochaetia bacterium | reverse complement strand
TTCCGTCTTAGGTTGGAGCCGCCTTTTTTGTGGGTGCGGGGGATACGGCCATTTGTTATGGGGAGGAAAAACTGGGTCATGTGCGGCTCTCCGGAGGGCGCAAAAACTGCCTGCGCTCTTTATTCCCTTATCGAGACGGCCAAGGCTAACGACCTGAACCCCTACAGTTACCTGAAAACCGTTTTTGAAAAAGTGCCAACCTTGGCCCCCGGCGACGATTGGGGGCAACTGCTGCCCTGGAACATCACCCCCTGATTTTTCGGGAGTGGCTGCTTTTGACGTTTACAGCAATACTAAATTATGTCCCCACGGCAATTGTCCAACAACTTGTTGGACAATTGTTTCGTCAGACCATGCTTCTGCAAAGGCGCGCATATACAGCAAATTTGCCCGTGAAAATCCCTTCATGTCAGGAAATGCGGAACGCAAATCTTTTGACAGCCGCTCTATAACCTTTGCGCCCCCAACCTTGCTGGTTTTGGCGCTCCAAAATATCGTGCCCGATATGCCAATACAGCGCTATCATTTCCGTATTCACCGCCCGCGCCGCGCGTTGCTGGGCAATATGGATACGCGCTTTAAGGTCGCCTAACCATGCGGCATAGTCAGTAGGTATCATTTCTGTAGTACTAGTATTCATCTGAGATTATATTTTTCCTCACTGAAACAGACTATAGCGCAAACCATACAAAACATCAAGCACCACGGCGCATGACACCCCCGCACCCACAAAAAAGGCGGCTCCAACCTAAGACGGAATCGCCTAGCCTTAAACAGTGCCAATCACCTGGCGCTGTCCAAAAGGCAATCTTACCCACCCACTACAGGGAATGCGCAGTACTCGACGTGTTATAATTGTACAAGCGCCCCTTACATAATTATCTCATATAATTCGCCGTAACAATTCATCTGCATGTATCATCATTTTTGAAAATGCAAACCATTTTTTACCCAGGTCTTTTAATGATGCGCCGATGTGATATACCGTATCGTCAATAATCAGAAAGCGGTCGTGGGATTTTTTGAATGTCCTGACTGCGACCGGAGGATATTGAGCATTATATTTTTGTAAATCAAGCTGTAATTGTGCTGAGATTTTCGGCGTGTATATCACCGCATTAATCTTGCCCGCACGTTTGGATAAAACAGTCAGGACGCTTTCGTCAATATAAGTATCTATTAACACGATGGTTTTTTTGGCGGATTTTATCAAATCTGAAACAAAAGTATATGCGTCAAAAATCTGACCGTCATAAAAAATGCCTTCCACCGGCGGCAAGGCGGTTTTTACGAAAAAGTCTATTTTTTCTTCTGCCTTTACAAGACGCCGCTTTGTGTTAGAGACCTGCCGCTCTATACGTTCAAAACGCCGGTTAACAGAATAGCCTTTAAGCAGATACTCTTTAAGGATACGGTTTGCCCATTGCCGGAACTGTGTGCCCCGCGGTGATTTTACCCGGTAACCAACTGAAATGATAACATCAAGATTATAGTAAGCCAAATGATAATTTTTTCCATCAGCGGCAGTTGTCAAGGAATCCTTGACAACTGCCGATTGTACAAGTTCACCCTCTTTGAAAATATTGTTGATATGCAAGCTAACGTTCTGTTTAGTCGTCTGAAATAGTTCCGCCATTTGTGCTTGTGTCAGCCACACCGTCTCATTCTCCAGCCGAACTTCCAGCTTAACGGTGTTGTCCGGTTGGTAGAGAATTATTTCATTAGTTACTGTTTGGTTCATGGTTTTAGTATAGTATGAAATATAAAACTGGTGCAAGGGGATTAACCACAAACTGCCTGGCAGCACGGCAATCGAGTAGGAGGCTACCCATTAATTGGGTAGCCGTCCTCTCACACCACCGTGCGTACCGTTCGGTACACGGCGGTTCAACGGGTTGCGTGTAGTACCTCATATCGCTTGGCCACATTGGGGAATCCAATTGATTCGAGATGATGGTTGTTAAGGGTGGTGGCGAGTATCCAGCTATTAGCTGTATGCCAATAGCTTTTCCGGGTGTTGGCCCATTCCCAGGCCTTCTTGTTAGGGATTCCCAATTGGATCAGATTATCATGTTTTGTCCTTATCCGTTTCCAGCGTTTCCAAAATATCTGCCGTATCCGTCGTCGTAGCCATTCTTCTGTTTGTTGGAGATATTTCTTCATGTCTGCGATACTGTAGTACCCAAGCCACCCTATAAGGTACCGGGTTATTTCTTTCAGTATCCATTCCATGGTCCCGCTTCGCTTCCGGCTCGTTAGGGCTTTAAGCCGCTCTTTGAGCCGGTCGAGGGATTTCTCATGTACCCGTATTCCGATTCTTTTGCCAAATCTGTAGAGGCTGAACCCCAGAAACTTGAGCCTGGTAGGGCTCCCGGTCGTGCTTTTCTTTCGGTTCACTTTCAATTTCAGTTTACCCTCAAGAAACTTTGTACAACTTTCCATCACTCTCTCGGCGGCTCGGAGGCTTTTCACGTAGATATTACA
>BNUY01000263.1 GCA_025997715.1 Spirochaetia bacterium | reverse complement strand
TTACGGCAAATTCACCGCCGCCCCCTTCGAACCGGGTTTTGGTACGACCGTGGGCAATACCCTGCGAAGGGTTCTCCTTTCTTCAATTCCGGGTTACGCCATTACGGCGGTTAAGGTTACCTCCTATGATGCCGAGGGGATTGCCCACAATGTTTCCAGTGAGTTTGAGACTATCCCGAACATCGTGGAGGATACCCTGGAGGTTATCAATAACCTCAAGCAGATCCGGCTCAAGCTGCCCCAGGAGGCGGAGCAGGATATCCTGGTGTATGAATGGTCCGGGAAACGGGAGATTAAGAGCGATGATTTTGAGAGGACCGGTCAGGTAGAAGTACTGAGTACCGGTCAGCATATCATGACCCTTATGGAAGACGCCAAACTTGAGTTTGAAGTACAGATAGACCTTGGCCGGGGCTATGTTCCCTCGGAGGTGAATGAGCGGTATGTGGAGGTGATTGGCACTATCCCCATGGACGCGATTTTTTCGCCGGTGAAGAAGGTTAAGTTTGCGGTGGAGCCCACCCGGGTGGGGCAGCGCAGTGATTATGACAAACTGGTACTTGATGTGTGGACCGACGGAACTATCAAACCCGATGATGCCCTGGCGGATGCTGCGAAGATAGCCAAGGATCATTTTTCGGTGTTTATCAACTTTGATGAAAACAACCTGGGGCTTGATGAGGATTTTGATGAGGATGATGAGCGGATTCGGCAGCTCCTTAATACGCCGGTGGAGGAACTGGAACTTTCGGTGCGTAGTTCCAACTGTCTCAAGAACGCGAACATTAAAACTATTGGGGAATTAACCCGGAAAACCGAGGATGATATCGCCAAGACCCGGAATTTCGGTAAGAAATCCCTCCAGGAGATCAAGGAAAAGCTCAGGGAGTGGAATTTGAATTTCGGTATAACCGATGTCAATATTTTGAAGAATGCGGTTAAAACAAACACCGCCTCAAAGGAAGAAGAAGATGAATCATAGAAGCGGCTTTAATCCCCTTGAGCGGATGGCGGCCAGCCGGAAGGCGCTGCACCGCAGTATGGTAACATCCCTTTTCCGCTACGAACGGATCAGGACTACCAAGGCGAAGGCTCTGGAGATCCGCCGGAGTGCAGAAAAGCTTATTACCCGGGCCAAAATTGATTCGGTCCATAACCGGCGGCTTGTTTCCGCCCGTTTGTACGATGAGGGAATTGTGGCAAAGCTCTTTACCGACATCGCTCTGCGGCGCGGAGAAGCAAGGAATTTTCCCTTCATTTCATCGGGATCAAGCTGCAGCCAGGGCATTACCCCGGCCTTACCGAATTCCTTGAGAGCTTCCTTTACAACCACCAGATTCCTGCTGGGTTCCTTAATCTCAATCACATCCTCTGCTTTCACCAGGAAGGACGGCACATTAACCCGTTTGCCGTTCACCGCCACATGTCCGTGCAGCACAATCTGACGGGCCTGACTCCGGCTTACCGCAAAGCGCAGGCGGTACACCACATTGTCCAGCCTGCGTTCCAACAACACAAACAAATTTTCACCGGTGATGCCGGGCATACGAAGCGCCCGTTCAAAGAAAAGGCTGAACTGCTTTTCCTGCATACCATAAATTCTCTTAAGCTTCTGTTTTTCCCGAAGCTGAACGCCGTAATCGGAACGTTTCCCCGGCCTCGCCTTGGGGTCCTTCCCCGGAGCGGGCCGTTTTTTATTGATAGGGCACCTGTCGCTCTTACAGCGGGCTCCCTTAAGCATCAATTTTTTCTGTTCCGCCCGGCAGAGCCGACAAACCGGCCCGGTATATCTTGCCATGATTCCTTATCCTCCCTCAGATGCGCCGCGTTTTACGCGGCCGGCAGCCGTTATGCGGAATCGGAGTAACGTCGTTGATGGACCTTACCTTAATACCCAGGACGCCGAGCTGGCGAATCGCCGATTCCCGACCAATCCCGGGCCCCTTCACGTATACATGCACTTCCCGCAGCCCCACCTGGAGGGCCTTCTGCGCCGCAGTTTCCGTAACGGTCTGCGCGGCAAAGGGAGTTGATTTCTTAGCGCCACGGAACTGCAAGCCCCCGGAACTCGCCCAGGAAATCGTGTTCCCCATCAGGTCGGTGATGGTCACAATGGTATTATTAAACGTAGCCTGGATATATACGTTTCCCTCATAGACGGACTTTTTCTCTTTCCGCTTTTTCGTGTTTTTCGTATTAGCAGCCACTATTTCCTCCGCGATAATTGTTCATTACTTCTTCTTCCCGGCCACAGTCTTCTTCTTACCCTTCCGGGTACGGGCATTGGTCCTGGTCCGCTGACCCCGCAGGGGCAGCCCTTTACGATGCCGCAGCCCCCGGTAACAGCCGATATCCATAAGCCGCTTGATATTCAGGGCGATTTCGGTACGCAGCCGCCCCTCTACCTTATAGTCATTCTCAATGAGCTGCCGCAGTTCGTTCAATTCTTCCTGGGACAGGTCGTTGATTTTCCGCAGCGGATCGATCTTCGCCGTGGCGCAG
>BNUY01000262.1 GCA_025997715.1 Spirochaetia bacterium | reverse complement strand
ACTTGAAACCAGTAGGTTTCTTAAACTACCGTTCCTTACCTTTGGAGGTTCCCTATGACCATAGAACAGACTATCGAAATACTGGCCGATCACCGGTTGATACTTGACCTGCCGCAGGAAGTTCCGGAGGGAAAGGCGAAGATCAAAGTCTTTATCAAGCCCTTTGCTAAAAAACCGAAAAAGGATCGCAATGGTAGGACGGACGGTATACCTATGGCGAACGGCTGTACCTACTATCCGGCTCCCCCCGGCTTCACCCCTCATCCCCCAAGCCCTGCACTGGCGGCCGTAATGAAAGAGGCTGCGGAACAGGCCGAGCGGAGGCGTACCGACCCGGTGTACCGTGCCCAGTTTGTGGAGAATTTGAGAAAATGCCAGGAAGGCGGGCCTATCTTCGGCGACATGGACGGTCTGGAATTCCAGCGCCAGGCTCGTGAGGGCTGGCTTGACTAACGTGCAGACCAATAGGCCAGTTGTTTTTGACACAAATGTCGTCATCAAGTATATCAACAGGAAACCGGGTTTTATTGACCTTGCCACCGAGTATGCCGATGACGAGTGCCACATCAGTTTCATAACCAGGATTGAGGTATTGGCATTTCCCGGTATCAGCGCCGCCGAAAAGGAACGAGCGGTACGGTTTATGCAATCCGTTCTCATTATTCCCATTGATGACGAAATCGAAGCTACTGCCATCGAAGTCCGCCGCAAATACCGTCCCAAGCTGCCTGACGCTATTATCGCGGCCACCGCTTTGGAGGCCGGTGCAACGCTGGTGACCGGGGACGGCCACCTGTCAAAGAAGCATATTCCCGGTTTGCACATCATCGCTGTGCCTTCCCTCCCGTCAAAAGCATCATGGCGATCAGTGTTTGTGAAGTACCGCCCTTTCTGGATCACCATAGGTTGTTTAACTGTCTCCACGCTGGTATTCGCCATCCTGTTTATCCTCAAATAACCCATCATTTCTATCCGCTTGTATCATGCCGCCATCTCCCCTATACTGGAACCGGAGGCTCCTATGACCATAGAACAGACCATTGACATGCCCGTAGAAACCAAACATTTATCCGTTTTTGAACGAAAAGCGGCTGAAAAAGACGCCGCCGCAGACCCATACAAGGGGTTGGTCTTGAAAAAGGGGCCAAAAACTACCCATGAGGAATTTGCCAAAAACTTGGCGGAACTCCGGCTGCTCTGCAAAGGCTCTACGCTTACCGTTGATCGGTTCCTGGAAATGCGCCATGAAGAAACGGAACGCGAGGAAGCGGAATACCGCCGCTTGTTCCACCATGATGGTGAAGTATGATCTATGTCCTTGATGCCTGCGCGGTCGTTGCGCTTATCAAAGAGGAACCCGGCGCCGGGATAATTCAAAATATGATAGATCAGACTATAGAGGGAGAAATAACGCTTTGTATAAGTGTGGTAAACCTTGCAGAAGTCTACTATGGCTACATCCGTGAATTGGGTAACGCTGCCGCCCTTAAAATCCTTGAACGGATATATGCCGCGCCGATTGATATTGTTGAAGCCATACCTGAACCGGTTTATCTTGAAGCTTCCCGTCTCAAAGGCGCGTACAAAATATCCCTTGCCGATGCCTTCGGTCTTGGAACCGCTATTATACTGCATGGTGTTTTTGTTACTTCCGATGGCGAACTTAAGGAACCGGAAGCAAAGGAGGCTGCCCCGGTTTTCTGGTTCCGCCCGCCCAAAGAAAAACAGGACAGGAAGAAAGTTGATGTGAACGCCCTTATCCGCCGCGCCGAGCATGCCGAACAACGCGCCGAACAAGCCGAGCAGCGTATTGCCCTGCTTGAAGCCGGATCGTAGGTCTGTACCCTTTAGAGAACTGTTTTTATTCGCCCATCGTCCCATCATTCCTTTATTCCCTTGTATCATGCCGCCATCTCCCTTATACTTGAATCCTGGAGGCCCAAATGCCCATACAGAAAACTATTGAAAACCCGGCCAGCCGCCGGATAACCGTGGACGTACCGGGGGAAATCCCGGTAGGGCCGGTTATTCTTACCTTTACCCCCGCCCCGTCCCCGGCAAAAGAGCCCGAACCGGAAGCACGCTCTTCGAAGGAAATGTTTGACGAAGTCGCCCGCCGCCTTGGGTACAAGGACGATTTGGACTATCTCGAGGCTAATTCCCCCACCACCCTTGAGGAAATTGAGGCGGAAGCCGAACGGAAGTTCAAAACCCGCAAGTCCATTTACGAGTATTATGGATGCCTCAAAGGGGAGGACATTTACGGTGACGGTATGGAATACCAAAGGATGATGCGTGATGAGTGGGCTCACAGACCTTAAATACGTGTTCGACACCTGCGCAGCCACGTACCTCATCAAGGAGGACAGGCGGATGCATGATACATTACCGGACCTCAATGCCAGGAAATGGTATGCCAGCGTGATCACCCGGATGGAGCTTCGCGCCGAACCGCATATGTCCGCAGACAAGCTGGAGCGGGTTGAACGCTTCCTGACGGAT
>BNUY01000261.1 GCA_025997715.1 Spirochaetia bacterium | reverse complement strand
ATATCCCGGCCTTCGGCATCCCCCCGGAAGAACTGGTCATTGATTTTGAGCCCGATACCTTCGGGCATAACCGGAATATACCGGAGATACTGAATTCAGGCGGAGTACAGTATTACTATCACTGCCGGGGACAAATCGGCGAAAATATCCTCTACCGCTGGAAGGCTCCCTCAGGCCGGGATATCATCCTCTATACCGACCCCTTCTGGTATAATGCGGACATCAACAGTTCTACTGCCGACCATGCCCCGGAGCTGGCACGGTTGACCGGCGGGAAGACTCTGCTTAAGGTCTACGGCGTGGGAGATCACGGCGGCGGCCCCACCCGGCGGGATATAGGGTATCTTATCGAAATGAATTCCTGGCCCCTCTACCCCAAATTCACCTTCGGCCGCCTGAAGGATTACTTTGCCGGTACCGCCGTCCGGAAAAACAGTCTGCCGGTTCTTGAGGGCGAACTGAATTTTATCTTCGACGGCTGCTATACCACCCAGACCCGGATCAAGGCGGGGAACCGGAAGTCCGAAGTACTGATGCAGGAAGCGGAGTTCTTTAGCGCCGCCTCGTTGATCGCAGCAGGTAAAGAATATCCCGGTACGCTTTTTGCCGATGCATGGAAAAAGGTGCTTTTTAACCAGTTCCACGATATCATTCCCGGTTCCGGGGTGACCGAGACCAGGGAATATGCCTCCGCCCTGTATCAGGAGGTCTTTGCGGCGGCGGAATCCGCCCGGACTCTGGCGCTCCAGGCCATCAGTGATACTATCAATACCACCCCCCTGTTCAGAAACGCTGTTTCGACAGAAGGTATTTCCACCGAATCCCGTGGTGAAGGGGCCGGTGCGGGGTATGGACAGACCGGCAGGGGTACCGGAAAAGAACGGGTGTATCATATCTTTAACTCCCTGCCTTGGGAACGCCGGGAAATAGTCCCCATCACTATTTGGGATTACGAAGGGGATTTCTCTCAGATCGCCGCGAGGGATCCTGCGGGAAAGACACTGGCTATTCAGGCAGGGGAGAAAGGGGACTACTGGGGCCATAGCTTCAATACGCTCCTTACAGAGCTTGCTGTTCCGGCTGGAGGCTATACCAGCGTAATTATCGAAGAAAAGCCGGATTATATTCAGAAAACAGCATTTATTAATGATATTCGGCTCCAGCGTCCCGATACGTTCATCCTGGAAAATGATCTGATCCGGGTTACCCTGAATCCGTTGGACGGTAGTATTGCTGCTTTTATTGACAAGCGGAGCGGAGCGGATCTAACCCCGCCCCAGAGCGGAATATTCAGGCTTGCCATGGAGAGCCTTTACAATGGTGTTGCCGACCGGGCAGAGGGTATGTCCGCATGGCTTATAGGGCGGTACAAACAGATTACCCCCATCACCGATGGGATTGAAATAGTTCCCCAGAGTCATGGCCCCCTCCGGTCTGCATATAAAATGAGCAGCCGCTTTGGTAGTAATTCTGTCCTTGAGGTAATTGTTTCCCTGGAATCAGGCTCCAAACGGTTACAATATGATGTAACCTGCGATTGGCGGGAATTCGGTTCCGCTGATGCCGGGGGCGTACCGAACCTGCATTTTTATCTGCCCCTTGCCTACAAGGGCGCCTATCGTTTTGATATTCCCTTCGGCATGACAAAACGGGATCCCATTGACATGGACCTGCCATCGGAAAGTTTTGTCCTGGCGGAGAATCCCGGCGGCGGCGCGTCGCTTGCCCTCTTCTCCCGTGATAAATACGGTTTCCGCTGCCGGGAGGACAGCGTGTCCTTGACCCTGATCCGCAGCGCCTATGACCCGGACCTGACCCCGGAAACGGGCCGGCACCGGATTGCCTTTGCCGCTGCGCCCTTTACCGGAAACGCCATCAGTAATGACGCCTTGGCAAAGGAAAGCTTAGCCTACTGCCATCCCCTGACGGTCATCTCCGGTAAAAATCACGGCGGGAACCGTACCCCCGCAGAAAGTCTGTTGGAACTCCGGTCCGGCAGTATCGTCCTTTCGGCGGTCAAACGCCCCGAAACGGGGGGTAAACGGCTTCTACTGCGGGTATACGAGATCGACGGTAAAACGGCTCAGGCTGAATTCAAACTAGGATTCATCGCCTCCGCCGCATACTACACCGATGCTACCGAGCGGGAACACCTGGGGGACTGTGGTCTGAAAGATGACGGCAGAACACTTATCTTTGAGGTTCCGCCTTATGGAGTGCGGACGGTGATAGTGGAGCTGCGGGTGTAGTGGTTAAGCACCGCCCACTTGATGTCGCGAAAGCGGCTTCTTTGCCATACCCTACGGTTCCTGGTACAACAGGACGCCGGGCGGCTATCTTGACATCCAATGTCAAATCAGCCGAAACTTATCCTATGGCCTATATCAAACGTCATGCGGAGCAAACAATCCGGGAATTGGCCGCCATGTTCGGCGCCGTCCTGGTAACCGGCGCCCGGCAGGTGGGAAAAACGACCCTCCTCAAGCAGGTAACCGAAAATACACCGG
>BNUY01000260.1 GCA_025997715.1 Spirochaetia bacterium | reverse complement strand
CGCTTCCCGAATAGCCATCGACTATGTCGAGCATCAAAAAGATGACTCTGCCGTTTTTGTCAACATCCTCAATGCCGCCGAATGCGCCGGTTATCGAGTTGTGAATATAGGTGTCATATTTGGCGGCAACAGCCTGCCCATCTGCTGGTGTAATACTGGTCTCATATTGGTCGGCATAAACGATACAATGATTGCCGACGGCGAGCCGTTTTGCCGTGACGGTATACCATGTGTCATTCGTTAATCTCATTGCATGAAAGACTTTGTCCGTTGTGGTCACCCAGATAGCGTAAAGCGTCGTGTTAGAGGTCATGGAGATGGTATCCCCCGGACAGTACCAGTTGCCGCTGCCGTTGGCTGCTGTGTTCCAGCTGTCAAATATCTTGCCTGCGTTCGTGAGGCCGGTGTTACCGAGTACCGTCGCTTGTTGCCCCGATGTATATAACGTCGGATCTGCGGGAACAGTGCCACTGGCGCCATTTCCATTATAGGTGAGGGTATAAACGAAGGTCCACTTGGCGTAGAGAGTCTTATTTGCCGTGATTGTAAACGTACCCCCTCCGACGTAGTCAACTGAACCACTTGACGTGTTGCTCCAGCCGTCAAACCGGTAGCCGGTTCTGACAAGGTCGCCCTGCCCAAGCACGGTTACTGAAGCTCCTGAATCGTATGGGCTGTTTGAGTCAACAGGAACAGTGCCGCCGGTATTACTGTTTCCGAAATAGGTAACCGTGAAAATCTGCGTCCACTTGGCGTAGAGTATTGTGTCCGCATTGATTGTAACAGTGCCGGTGGGCTGATAGGTTGTTCCGCTACCGTTTGTTGCTGTGTTCCAACCGTCAAACCGGTAACCGGTTCTTGCCAGAGTGCCGGTATTGCCAAGCACGGTTACTGAAGCTCCTGAATCGTATGGGCTGTTTGAGTCAACGGGAGCAGTACCGCCGGTATTATTGTTTCCATTATAAGTGACCGTGAAAATCTGCGTCCACTTGGCGTAGAGTATTGTGTCCGCATTGATTATAAAAGTGATAGGCGGCTGATAGTCTGTTCCACTACCATCGGCCTTCGTGTTCCAGCCATCAAATCGGTAACCGCTTCTTGTCAGACCGCCATTGCCTAAGACCGTGACCGTTTGCCCTGAATTATAGTCGGTATTATCGACAGGAACATTGCCGGTACCTAAATTTTTATTGTAGGTAACGTGAAGCGCCGCAGCCGGTGACCATCTAGCGTATAAAACAATATCGGCGCTTGTCACCAGAATAGTATTGCCTGCCGGATAGGTGTCGCCAGTTCCATCGGCTTCCGTATTCCAGCCCATAAAAGTGTTGTTCGCTTTTGTGAGATTTCCGCTATTGCCCAGAACAGGCGCCGAATCACCCGTAATGTATTTATTCGTATCGACGGGAACCGTGCCGGAATCTGCGGTATTTCTGTCATAAGTGATTGTGTAAGTAGCGGCTGTAGTCCACCGTACATATAAGGTGATATTTGCGGTGGCGCTGAAGGACTCACCGGGATGATACGTTGTTCCCGAACCATCGGCTTGCGTATTCCAGCCCCCAAACTCGATGCCGGTTTTTACCAATGTGCCGGTATTGCCGAGCACCGTCACCGTTTCTCTCGATTTGTATCGCGCCGAGGCGGGAACATTGCCGGAATCTGCGGTATTTCTGTGATACGTGATTGTATAAATGAGTGTGGAATTTGAAATCCACCGTGCATATAAGGTGATATTTGCCGTGACGCTGATAGACTCATCGGGCTGATAGATTATTCCGCTGCCGTCTGCTGCCGTGTTCCAGCCTCCAAACTCGTAACTGGTTCTGCTCAATGTGTTTTTGTTGAGCACCGTCGCCGTCTGCCCCGATGTGTATGCCGTCGAATCGACGGGGACATCACCGCCGGTCTTGTAGTTTCCGTCATAGGTAACAGTATAAGTTGTAGGCCCCGGATCCCGCGGATCATTCGGGTCGGGACATCCGGTAAGTGTCAGCAGAAGAACGAACCCGACAAGCCCTGTCATCGTAAAAAACGAATGGTTATTTCTTAACATTGAAATACCTCACTTTCATTTATATTCATTTGAAACTTTTTCATAAAAGTTTTCTTAATTTATTTATCCGGAACATACACCCCGGACGAGGAAGGAATAAAGCCGAAACAAAATAAAAACCCCCGGAATTCATTAGACAGAACTGGAAAACTTACCAGGTAAGTATCTACTATTTGCTGCGTGGGGGGGGTAATAATATTACGGAGATTCATTTTCAGCGCCGCGCGTAAATGCACCCCACAACTCCTTCCCGGCATATGCAAAAAATTATAACGCAGGCGGGAAAAAATGTCAAATGAAAAAACCTATAATAAGGAGAATTAAGACGAAGAATAAACACAGAGCCTATATGATAAAGGTCAGAAAGGGGTACTCTGTATCTGACGGGATATGGGGGCCGGCGCCGATTGTTTCGTGCCGTGAGGGAACGGTGAGGGGAAACCCTGACAGACCTCGTCAC
>BNUY01000259.1 GCA_025997715.1 Spirochaetia bacterium | reverse complement strand
ATATTTTTCAAAATAGTCCGGCCGTCCCTCGGCGGCAAGCCATTTTTCCGCCGCCCGCCGTAAATCTTCCCCGACTTTCCATACCGCTTTGCCATCCGGCGTATCGTTCACTATCGTTGCGTCTTCCAGAAAACCGGCATAGGCGGTAAAGGATTCCGCAAACATACGGTCATCGTCCACCAGCGCCAGGGTTGATTTACCGGTAAGGGGATTTTTTTCGATCACCGTTGGCAGATCTATCCGGGGAGTTTCTTCAATCACTACCGGCGATGGCAGGGCATCAGGATTATTCCTGGTTTCGCCGGGACTTTTTGTGCACCCTGCGGAACATACGGACAGAATAAGCAGCAGGGCGATTTGGTGGCGGTCACTTTGCGAAGGAAATGCTTGATTTAAATGGGGAATTGTCTAAACTTAATGATGACGCAAAAAAGTTAGAAAAGAAGATAAGCGCAAATTTGCAGGAGTTAGCGGGTAGAAAATGAATGAGCAAATTATACGCATCATAAAACAAGGCGAAGGACTCACCACCGAATTCAAGGAATGTACCGGGCGCCTGTCAAAAACGGTGTATGAAACGGTATGTGCCTTTTTGAATACAAAGGGCGGCGATATTTTACTTGGTGTAAAAGATGACGGTACCATAACCGGTATCAAAAAAGAAAAGGCAGAGGAAATTATTCAGGACTTTGTTACTACCGTCAACAATGAAACAAAATTATCCCCTGCCTTTTCCCTGTCGATAAATGAAACGACAATAGACGGGAAAGTGATATTACATATTTTTGTGCCGGAAGCCTCCCTGGTCCATCGCTGCGATTCCCGGATATTCATCCGAAACAATTCAGGCGATTTTGATATAACGAATAAGCATCAGGAAGTCAGCAATCTTTATTTTCGCAAGCAAACAACCTATACGGAGAACAGAGTATTCCCCTATGCTGAAATGGCTGATTTGCGGAAGGATCTCTTTAAAAGAGTCCGCCGCATAGTGACCATTGAAAATGCTGCGCATCCATGGCGCAGGATGAGCGATTTGGAATTATTAAAAGCTTGTTCGCTCTTTCAAAAAGATCCGGTTACCGGGCAGGAGGGAATAACCCTTGCCGGTATACTGCTCTTTGGTAAAGACCAATTGGTAGCCGCTGCGGCTCCCGCATTCCGTGTGGATATGCTCAAAAGGGTAATCGACACCGACCGTTATGATGACCGGCTGGATTTACGGACCAACATTATTGAAGCCGTTGATAAAGCCATGCAGTTTGTGGAAAAACATCTGCCGACCCCTTTTTATATGGAAGGCATTCAGAGTATGAATTTGCGGAACATCATTTTCCGCGAAGTAATAATCAATATGCTTATCCATAAGGAATACATGGGCGCCGAACCCACCCGTTTTATTATTGAAAGGGATCGTGTTTACACGGAGAACAGCAATAAACCATTTATAAACGGTGTTATCAATATATCAAATTTGGTACCCCATCCTAAAAACCCAAATATTGCACGTTTTTTCAGAATTATAGGGCAGGCGGAGGAACTCGGCTCAGGGTTCAGAAAGGTATATCAATATTGTAAAGCCTATTGCGGCTCTGACCCGGTAATAACCGATGATAATGCTTATTTCAGGTTTATTTTACCGGTGTCTTTTTTTAGCGGTACCCCCCAGGTCACCCCCCAAGATAGTGACCAAGATACCACCCAAGTCAGTGACCGAATCAGTGAGCAAGTCAGTGACCAAGTTACCCCCCAAGTTACCCCCCCAAGTTACCCCCCAAGTTACCCCCCAAGATAGTGACCAAGATGAAATCCGCAATGCTGAGATACTATCTTTTTGTGTAATGGCCAGGTCGATGGATGAAATACAGAAATATATAGATATTAAGGATAGAAAATATTTTAGAACAGCTATACTAAAGCCACTTCTTGAAAGCGGTAAACTTGCCAGAACTATACCCGATAAACCAACTAGCAAAAATCAGAAATATGTTACGGTGGGCGAGAAATGAGAGATTGTAAAAATTAATACCTCCAACCTAAATGTAAAAAAATATTCAGGCGCCATTGAGTAGTGAAGGCAATTTTACCTTCCTTATAGTCACCGACCGTGATGCCTTGGACATCCAAATCTATAAAAACTTCCTCCGTACCGAAGTCATAAGCGATAAGGAAAAAGTCCAGCCCGCAGGTTCCCGGCTATGCCACCGAGTTAAGCGATGTGTGCCGCTTGAACTGCCGCGGTAAAAACCTGTGCGTACTGCACAGGTTTTCTGTGCAGTACGCACAGGCTTTTGTTGTTTGACTAAAAAAAATAAAATTTATTACGAAATTTCCCTTGACTTTTTGAGAATCAGTGGTATTCTTCATACATGAAGAAGATTGTACTGATAATTATTTTGATGATTGCAGGAACCGCCGGTTTCGCGCAGACCCATAATACGGTCCCCGGTACGCCATTGTATGCCCTGGATATAGTCTGGGATGAGCTTGATCCCCGGTACCGGTATAGAACCTTTA
>BNUY01000258.1 GCA_025997715.1 Spirochaetia bacterium | reverse complement strand
ATTTTCGGGATGTGAACGGACTTGTCCATGCCAAACGGGACGAGGAACTATGGCTCCCCAATGCCCGTGAACCGATACGGCTCTCCAAACGCTCCGAAGCCCTCAAAGTACTCCAGCACGTCCGTGACGAGACCCACCGTTTCGCCACCACCCTCAACCAGAAGCTCCGTTCCAAGGACCTCCTCTTCCCCGCCCTGGAATCGGTGGAGGGCATCGGCCCCAAGCGGGCGGCGGCCATCATGAAAGCCTACGCCACCCTCCCCGCCATTGCCGCCGCCCCCCCAACGGACATAGCCGAACGCTGCGGCATCAGCGAAACCGCCGCCCGGGCCGTCCGCGCCGCCGCCCAGCTTGCCCTGGAAGACCAGACTGCCGCAAAAACCCGCTTCACCGCCCAGGGGCGCCGCAACCGCGCCGCAGTGCCGAGCCGGGACGCCCCCCCCGGCGAGGCCTATCCCGTAGGGGAAGCGATTGCGTTTCTCGCGGCGGAAGCTGCGGATGAGAATTTCGGCAAGAAATAGATGGGGCAAAATAGGGCATAAAAAAAGCCGCCCCCCAGGACGACTCCATCAAGCAGAAAAGGCTATGCGCCCCGTGATAAAAAGAATATGCCCCCGTAAATGTTATTAGGGGTGGCTGTGGAAGAAAATGGGGGGAACCCCTGGGGGGCCCCATTTTCTTCCACGGTCAGGACCCCACACTAACCTTCTCAGGCATATTCTTTTTATCTACCTACTACCAGGCATCTATCATATCGTCCGGGTCCCGGCTCTCTTCGGCAAAGAGGTCCGTCACCGCCCGAACATCGTCCAGGTAGAGGTAGTAGCTCCCAAAGGCTTCCACGGGGTCCACCTTCACCTTGAATCCGACCACCTTAATCCCCATCTGGTTGTTGTAGTGGTAATTTCGCTGGATAATACCGTTCCGCCCGTCCGCCGCCTGGGGGGGAATGGCAACGGTCAGTTGCTTCCAACCCTGGAAATTGAGATTCCCCACATAGAGTTCAAAGGGCCGGCCAAAAAAGTCCTGAATTTGAATGTACAATTCATGGTTAAAGTTACGGCCCGCAGCCCACACGGAAATCGTCTTGGTGACACCCTCAATGGGGATGGGACGCATGGGGTACATGACAAAGCTGCTGTGGCCCCGGCGCAGATAATCGACCCGGGTACCCAGAACATAGCGGTCGGGGATATTCAGATCCGCTTCATCCGGAATGGCCTTTTTTGCCTGGGGGCTTCCCTCAAAAAGACGGGTGGTGGTATAGCCCTCGTCCGGAGACATATGGGAACGCCAGAAACCGTCCTGCTCAAACCGCTCGACGGATACTTCCTTTAGTTTCTGCTGGGCGGAGTCTACCCCGATCCGCTCGGCATCGGTCCCACCGATCTCCTCCTGAGCAAAGGTAAAACCCGCCAATGATAGCATCAAAGCTATAACTACATAACGTTTCATTCTATTGCTCCTTATTGTTGATCGCTGTTCCAGAGTTCCTGGATCCGATCGGGCATAGCCAATTCGTTCCCGTCATAGAGGGACTCAAAGGTATCCGTAAGAATTTTGAACTGGTCAAAATAGATTTGGAAATCATTCACCGGTTCAATCGGCGGAGTCCAGACCCGGAATTTGATAAAGGTCATGGGCTCCACCCGTCCCCGCTTGGCCTGGGGAATGTTGGTGGGAATTCTGACCTGCAAATTCTTCCAACCCTGGAAATTGAGGTTCCCAAGGGTAATGGCATGGACAAGTCCGTTCACATCCCGAAAATAGGCTTGCAGGGTGTAACTAAGATTTGAACCCCAAACCCACATATCCATAGTTTGTAAACGGCCGGGAATGGGTATCTCCGCAGGACCCGCATCGTCCCCGCCGTCCGCCGCTACCGGGTATATGTCTATCCAGTTGTACCCTTGGCGGTCAAACTTCCCCCATATACCCAGGCTCTTAAGGTCCTTCCCTTCGCGGTTTACACCGAAAAGCGCCTGGGGCCACGAGGCAATAAGGCTGGACTTAGGCCACGAATCGTCCTCGAGTTTAGTGGCAAATTTACTCCCCGTAACTTTCCATACATAGGGAGAATCACCATCAAAGGACTCCAGAACTCTGGATTCACTGTTAACGGTAATATCATCTCCGAAAGCTGAGCCAACCGCTATTGCCGCCAAAAGCACGAGACATACAGCTTTGAAACTACCCTGTTTCATCAAATACTCCTTTTTCCAATCTCAGGGAAATGAGGTCAAATAAGATTATATTTCCTTCTTTAACCTTTGTCAAACCCCTTTTCAAAAAAGGGCGCCCCCTGAAGGACTTTCTTTGAACTTTTTACATAATCGGCGTAATCCCAATTTTTTTTAACCCCCTTAGTCTCTATATTTACGCTCAAGAGCCTTTTTTATTTCCCGCCGGAGCGCCTCATCCCCAATCCGGCCCCGGGGAATCAAGCTTATCGTTGATGATTCCCCCTGGGCGCAGGCGGCGGCGGCGGTAAAACTGCTTCATCAGGCACAGGACTCCGGTTTGACCCCCGTAC
>BNUY01000257.1 GCA_025997715.1 Spirochaetia bacterium | reverse complement strand
TTTCCCAGACACAGCCCTTCTCTCCGGGTTAGGTTAGGGTCCCGCAGGTCAGGTTCCCCCATTCATCGATACTATGGCTGTGCTCCGACTACTCTCCGTCCTTCTCGCCTCGCTTCATTCCCACGCCAGGCGATACTGGCAGGTTTGCTCTTTTCGTGTTACCTTTGCCTCCTTGCTTCGGCCTCTTCTCCCCAGAGCCGGGGAGAAGCCCGGACTTCTTATATCCCGCTTGCCCTTCGCGGCATTTCCTTGCCAGAAACATTGAGTTCTCGCGAACCAAAGGTTCGAACGTTCCCGTATGACCTTCCGTACATCTGCCCCGCTCTCCGACCCCGGCCGAGGCTCCCTGCTCGCTTATCGCAGGTCGCTGTTGTTCCCACTGCATGAATAGTGAAAACCTCTTGCATTGGCGATTTCGAGGCTCAATCACGCGGCTTTTGTACTCGCTGTCTACGCTTCACGAGCCTTGTCACCAAGACCCATGCCAGACTCGCTTCCGGTGGTTCGCTACACCTTTCCGGATGAGGTGCATGATTTCTCATGGTCTCATTAGGTCATTTCGAAAGGTTTCTCCTAATTCCTCCTTTCACGGGCTTCCGTGACGCACTCACGCCCCTCTCCCCCCGCTGCGCCGCCATTATATCGCTGAACTGAGGGGGGGAATGCATTCGGCCCGTCACGTTGCGCCGTCACTATATCGCCAAACGGTATGCGTATCAGGGAAAAGAATGTACTTCCCATATATGGTATTAGGGGTGGGAGAGGGAAAACACGAGAAGGACCCTCCGGGAGGGGCCCGTGTTTTCCCTCTGCCAGGCCCCCCCGGTAATATTTTAAGTACATTCTTTTCCCCCCTATTGACATTTTTTCCTGTTTTATGTCAGTATGGTGTTTCACCCGGTAAATTGATGAGAAGGTTAGGTATGAAGACGATATTTGTAAAACCCGCTCTCGTAGAGCGGAAGTGGTTTGTAATCGACGCCGAGGGCAAGGTTCTCGGCAGGATTGCGGCTAAGGCGGCTTCCATTGTCAGGGGAAAGGAAAAGGCTGTGTTTGCTCCCCACCTGGAAGTGGGGGATTTTGTGGTGGTGGTGAATGCGGACAAGCTCGTGGTAACCGGGCGAAAGGTCCAGGATAAGCTGTACCATCATCACACCGGCTATATTGGGGGGCTTAAAACCGTGAACTACGAAAAGCTGGCTGCCCGGCACCCCGCCGCCCCTCTGGAGCAGGCAATTAAGGGTATGCTTCCCAAGGGACCCCTGGGCCGGAAGCTATGGAAGAACGTTAAGGTCTATGCGGGGGCCGAACACCCTCACGGGGCGCAAAACCCCCAGGCCATTGAATTATAAGAGGTATGCAAGTGACGAAGAATCTTGGTATCGGAACCGGGCGGCGGAAATGTGCGGTTGCCCGGGTGTATGTCCGGGACGGTGAAGGCAAAATTGTGGTCAACGGCAAGGAATTGACCCAGTATTTTTCCCTCAGTGAACACGCCATGGTGGTGCGTCAACCCCTTATGGTGACCGCCAACGAAAATAAGTTTGACATTCTGATCAATGTCTACGGCGGCGGCCCCAATGGTCAGGCCGGCGCGTGCCGCCACGGGCTTTCACGGGCGCTTTGCCAGATTGACCAGGCCAACTATACCGCTCTGCGGAGTAACGGGTTCATGACCCGCGATTCCCGGATGGTAGAACGCAAGAAGTACGGCCAGGCCGGCGCCCGCAGACGCTTCCAGTTCTCCAAGCGCTAAATTGGGGTCAGGCCGCCAGCAATGACGGTAGTAGACAACCTAAAGGTTGTTTCCGTAAAAACAACCGAAACAAGGGCGGGTCTCAGACCTTCGGTCTGTTTGATTATCCGTATCGGCCTTTCGGATGGCGCTCTTTTTTCCTTTAATCCCTTCTATCTCCCTCATCCGTTTCGGGATGAGGGGTATTTTTTCCCCGACAGAGAACTCGGTCCCGAAGAAGCGGCGCCCTCCGGAGAGCCGATAACAAACGGCCGTATCCTCCGTTCAGCCCGTTGCACCGCCATTATATCGCCGAACTGAGTGGGGAAATGCATTTGGCCCATCATGTCCCGCCCTCCCCGCTGCGCCTACACTGTTTCGCTGGATTCTGCGTACCATTCTAGCGCTTTTGATGAAAACCCTTCCCTTTTAAGCTGCCCCCTGAGAAATTGGTCTGTTGGGTCCACTGCGGGGTACCGTTTTGCCGTAAACTTTCTGAGCAGCGTTGTTTCCCGCTCAAAGTTCAGAACGGATTTGCATACTTCCCGGGCAATGTCCCGGGCTATGCCTCTTTGACAGAGGGCGTTGATGAGCCGGAAGGGGCTGTCTGTGCCGCGGTATAACCGGGACTGTATCCATCGGGCGGCAAAGCGGCGGTCGTCTACGATTTCCATCTCCACCAGGTAGGCCACTGCCGCTTTGATGCAAGTTCCCCCGTGCCCCCGCTGTTCCAGCTTTCGGCTAAGACCTGAGCGGGTCTGTTCCGCCCGGGCCGCCAGCCGCAGACCGGCACGCTCCGCCCG
>BNUY01000256.1 GCA_025997715.1 Spirochaetia bacterium | reverse complement strand
CTCAAGACCGTAGGCGTAGTAATCATCGGGATGCAGCCGGAGCCGGCGGCCTGCTTTTCCGAAGGGCCGGGGAATGAACATGGGGTTCAGGCGGAAAATGCCCTCGCCCTTCCGCAGGGTTTCAGCAATCAATTCTTTATTAGCCATAGATGATCCTCCATATAATAGGGTTTAAGTATACCGTAAAAACCCGGCCTGTCAATTAATAAATCAAAGATTGACATTCGGCAACTTTCAGCATATTGTTAAGGGATAAATTGGGGGAAAACAATGGCTGATCTGGATGGAATTAAGGTAGATAAAAACTATCACTTAAACGAAGCGTTTGCCGCAACGGGCGATTTTCATGTTAAAGGCGCCGCTAATCTTGACTGGGGGATGAAGAAGCGGCTGACCAATATTTTTAACCCCCACAGCGGCAATACGGTTATGTTCGCCTTTGATCACGGCTATTTTATGGGCTCCGTATCCGGCCTTGAACGGCTTGATATCCTTATCCCCAAGCTTATCGATCATGTTGATGTGCTGATGGCCACCCGGGGCGCACTCCGCACCTCCGTCAAGCCCGGTTTTAGAAAAGGGGTGGCCCTCCGGGTGAGTTCCGGCTCCTCCATGCTGGACGACGATTTAAGCCACGAGGTTATTGCGGTGGATATTGAGGACGCCATACGGATGGACGTGGACTGCATGGCGGTTCAGGTGTTTATCGGCGCCAAGGGGCAGCTGAAAAGTATTGATAACCTGTCCCGGGTTATTAACGCCGGTAACCGCTACAGTATCCCTACCCTGGGGGTTGTGGCGGTGGGGAAGGACATGGAACGGACGGATCAGTATTTCAAGCTGGCTACCCGCATCCTTGCCGAGATGGGCGTTAGTATCGTTAAGACCTATTACTGCGATAAATTTGAAGAGGTGGTTGCCGCCTGCCCGGTTCCTATCGTGGTGGCGGGGGGCAAGAAGCTGCCGGAAAAAGAGGCACTGGAAATGGCCTACCAGTCCATTCAGGGCGGGGCCCGGGGGCTTGATATGGGCCGGAACATTTTCCAGAGCTATCACCCGGTGGAGATGGCCGACGCCATCGGTAAGATTGTGCACGAAAAGTTTACCGCCAGGGAAGCTTGGGAGTATTATTCCGGGGCTATCCGGTAAGCGGCGGGTATCAGTTCCAGAGGGAGGTGAGGTCAACCTCCAAGCCCGGCAGGATCGAAACAGGGATAGCGCTGTCCTTTTTGTATATGGTGGATATAAAATGGCCATTTTCCAGAACATGGACCTGTACCGTTTGCGTATCAGGATTAACAACCCAATATTCCCGGACACCGGCGTCCAGATAGTAATTAAATTTTCTTAACAGCTCCTGCACGGTATTAGATGGAGAAACAATTTCAATCACCAGATCAGGGGCGCCGTCACAGGAACCTTTGGACAGTCTGGTTTTATCGCACACCACGAGCAGATCCGGCTGTAACACCGTATCGTCGGTGTGGTCTTTCCGGGGGAAAAGGCGCACATCCAGGGGCGCGGCAAATACTTTACAGGGTTTTCCCAAAAGGAAGGTACTGATTTGGCGGCTAAGTTCCATACTGATATCTTGATGGATTACCGAGGGGGAGGCCATCATATAGGCCGCCCCGTCCATGAGTTCATACCGTTTGTCCGTTTCCCATGCAAGGTAATCGGCGTAGGTATAATGTGTTTTTTCCGCTTCGCGGAGTAATGGATCCGACATACCTATAGTTTAGGGCATTTGAAGGACTTTGACAACGGGGGCTTATGGTTTAAAGCCCTGCTTCATAGCCTTGGACAGGGCATATTTCAAAAAATTATTTTCTTTTTTCAGTTTAGTAATTTTGGGAACGTTGCGAGTGCCTGGCGCCGGATCGCAGGTCTGCGGGAGACACCGCCTATAGCGCCCCGCCCGCCATTGCCGGCAGATCTATTTCCTCATCCCGCACAATCTTCAACTCCGTAGTATTCTTCACCGTCCGTTTCTTATCGTGGCGGCTGTTCAGCAGCGAATACATCACCGGGGTTACGAACAGTGTCATGACGGAGCTTACCGTGAGACCCCCCACAAAGGTTTTGCCGATGGGCTGGATGGTGTCGGCCCCGGCGCCGGGGAAGAAGGCGATGGGGATCATCCCCAGGATGGTGGTGAGGCAGGTCATGAGGATGGGGCGCAGACGGGTGCGGCCCGCCTCAAGGCATGCTTCACGGACCTTCATGCCACGGGCGCGGAGGGTGTTGGTGTAGTCCACCAGAACGATGCCGTTGTTTACCACCACCCCCACCAGGGCGATGATTCCTATGGCGGCAAACATGGACATGGCTTCCCCGGTGATCTTGAATATCCAGATTACCCCGATAAACAGTAATGGTATTGAAAAGAAAATGATGAGGGGATCTACGAAGGATTCAAACTGGCTGGCCATAACCCCGAAAACGAGGAATACGGCGACGGCAATGATAAAGATGAACCGGCTGTTGTAGCCGGCGATTTCCGTGGCTTCACCCAGGTAGCGCACCGTTACTTCTTCA
>BNUY01000255.1 GCA_025997715.1 Spirochaetia bacterium | reverse complement strand
GAGCATGTTTTCCGGGGATAACTCGCCGGTAAGGCGCTCGTTTATATAATCCATGGTATAGTCTGAAAAATTGTAGCGCCAAAGATGGGGGTCCTTTTTTTCTCCCAGCCGCAGAGCCGCAACCGCCTCGGTATACCCATCCCGCAGAGAAATAAAAGAATCCAACCTGTTTGATATTCCTGCCTTACAATTATACTCCCGGATAAAATAGGGAATTATTTTTTGATAATTTCCAAATCTATTTCTTGGATCACCCTGAAACCGGTCATTGATTACCCATATAATTAAGGGGTCCATAATTACGGTGCAGGAATGTACAAGATCGGTTTCCAACTGCCTGCATAAATAGGACGAACGGTTATTGAAATCCAGGGTGTCCGGAAGATGAAAGACCGCCACCCTATAGTGATCCCGAATCTGCCAATCCTCCCCCTTAATAATGGGAAGGATATCCTGTTCGTCAATATCCTTTGATTGCAGGATATAATTCCGTATCAATTGGTGGAAGGCGTCTTCCATCTTCTTGTCCAACAGTTTTCCTGATTTACTGATAAAAACTTTGCCAAGGTAATCGCAGCAATGGGCAAGCAGTTCCAGCTGCCCGTTTATATTGGATGAACTTTGATCGTAAGGGGCAACAAGACGGCCTTCGTAGTGATTGCCGGATAAATCCGGGCCGTTAAAAATATTGCGGCAGAGCCACCGCCCTTCACAGGGATACTGTGGGTAAATATAGGGTTCCCGGTGTTCAAAAATTTTGTACTCATCCTCCTCCACCATAATGATTTCATTAACTATCTCGGTCGGAACATATTCCCGGTCCGCATTCGGGGTTTTAATATAATCGAAATAATTTTCCGTATAGGCGATGATGCGGAAATTCCGGTCATGGAGGAGCAGCGGGGTGGTAAACAATTCCCGGATAATTTTTATCAGTCCGGCATACTCGGCCCCTTCAAGGCAGGCCTTATTAAGGCGGATGTCCCAATTCACCAGGTCCATGATGAGGGCAAAAACATCCTGCAGAACCTTGACCACCGGCGTAGGCTCGGTAACACAGGCGATATTGAGACCCCGCAGACACTCCGGTATGTCCTGCTCCGCCACCGGGCCGGTAAGCAGGAAGGAACAGGAAACCGGTTTTTCAATACGGCCCAGATCTTCCAGGCTGCCGCTTATATACAAAAAATCCGGCTCCGGTGTATCGGTGTCCAAAAGCCGGACCGAAGCAACGATGCTTCCCGGCCCCCCGCAGAGATATGCCAGGGTGAATTTCCGCTCCAGCAGGTAAAAAAGCACGGATGAAGTGATGTGAATGGCCTTCCTCCCGCTACTAAGTGTAGCGTGTATTTTTATAAGTTGCAACTATATGAAACTACCAAGATAAGAAAAATTATTTTATACTAAGTTGGGTTTAATCCCAAAGGAGATTATATGCTTACTAAACGACAAAACTTCCTGGAAACCATCCGGGGAGGCAAACCGGACCGGTTTGTTAAGCAGTATGAGGCTTTGCACCTGCTCATGACCCCCGCATACGTGGCGCAAAACCCGATAGGCGCCCATTCCCGCGGACCGGCTCCGGGTGGGGAAGCGAAAAATGACTGGGGGGTTACCATTAAGTTTGTGGAAGGCCATCCCGGCCCCTTCCCTATGCATGATGATGCCCACAAGGTACTCAAGGATGTTACCAAGTGGAAGAGCGTGGTCAAGATGCCGAGGACCGACTATCCCCCCCAGGATTGGGAACAGTACATAAAAATCGCGGAGGCGGTGGACCGGAAAGAAAAGTTTTGCACCGTAGGTTACTTCTGCGGACTTTTTGAGCAGACCCATTATCTTATGGGAATCGACGACTGCCTGGCGAAGTTGTAGGAAGAGCAGGAGGCGATGCATGAGCTGATAGAATATATCACCGAATACGAAATGAAATACGCCGAAGGGGTTTGCAAATACCTCAAGCCGGACGCCCTGTTCCACCACGACGACTGGGGAACCCAGCTTTCAACCTTCATGTCCCCCGCCATGTTTGACGAGTTTTACCTGCCCTCATACAAGAAGATCTACGCCTACTACAAGAGTCACGGAGTAGAAATTATTGTACACCACAGCGATTCCTATGCGGCGACCCTGGTTCCCGAAATGATCGAGATGGGTGTTGATGTATTCCAGGGCTGTACCACCCAGAATAATGTTCCCGAGCTGGTGAAGAAGTATGGCGGAAAGATATCCTTCATGGGGGATCTCAACAATGGTGTTTTAGACAAGGGAGATTGGACAAAGGAACTGGTACGGTCGGAGGTTGAACGGGCCTGCCGGAGTAACGGTAAACTTTATTATATTCCCTGCCTTACCATGGGCGGACCGGGAAGCAGCTTCCCCGGCGTATACGAAGCCGTGGATGAAGAAATTGATCGTATGAGTAAGGAGATGTTCAAATGAAACAACTTGGTATTATTGGTTTACTGGGACTTTTTTGTATGTGTCTGCTTCAGGCCGACAAACCACATCATGATAAGGCCCCCGGCGGATCCGAAAGCATTGGC
>BNUY01000254.1 GCA_025997715.1 Spirochaetia bacterium | reverse complement strand
TTATTCCGATACGATACAGCTTTTCTTTCTCTGTCTGGCGGTGATTGCCATGTTCGCATCCCAGGGCACGTTCCTTTTAACACACCCCGGCCTCTTTGTCAGTATCTTTCCTCCGCTGATTATCTTTTTTATCGTCAATTTTATCCTGGCTCTGTTTACGGGCCGTTTCCTTAAACTGCCTTTTAAGGATACTATCCCCCTGATCTTCACCACCCAGGCCCGCAATTCGCCGGTGGCCCTGGCTATTGCCGCCATCACCTTTCCCGAGCGGCCGGTGATTTCCCTGGTCCTGGTGATCGGCCCCCTGATTGAGCTGCCGGTTCTGGCGGTGGACGCATGGATTTTGAAAACGCCTATACTGCGCGGAGGAAACCACTATGGAAAAGCATGATTTTTTTAACGACATGGCGGCAGCCTGGGATACCACGAACCACTACGATACGGACAAGATTGAATTGATGCTCAAGCTTTTGTACATAAAAAACGGCGATGCGGTGCTTGATGTGGGTACCGGTACCGGCGTCCTTATTCCGTTCCTGTTAAAGTTTACCGGTACTATCTGCGCCATTGATTCCGCCGAAAAAATGATCGAGGCGGCGCGTAAAAAACATGCGCACACAAAGGTTAACTTTGTTCATGGCGATATTATGGAATATCCCTTTGAGGATGCTTCCTTTGATCATATCATTTGCTATTCCGTGTTCCCCCACTTTGATGACAAGAGGCGGACCATCGCCCATCTTGCCAAAAAACTCAAGCCCGGTGGATTGTTGAGTGTGCTCCATTCATCATCGAAGGAAAAGATAAACGGCGTCCATGTGCACGTCCATAACCGCGACATCATGGCGGATATTCTGCCGCCGGCCCGGGGGCTCATTGCCTGTGCGCAAGACTGCGGGCTGCGGGAAGAAATCATCATTGACAATGCGGAGATGTATCTTTTTGGGGCGCGCAGGAAGTGGCATGTTTAGCGCATACACATTTAATTATTATTCTGCCCATATAATTCCTTTGCTTTACGTAAACAATCTTTACACAGTATGTAATTTTTTTCCCTTACTCTTTTTCCGCAGCAGGACATGTTAGTTTAACCCAAGCGCCCGTTCCAGTTGAGCTTTGGGGTTTTTTTCAAATTTGGACTTGAGGGTTTTTACGGCAGTGATGAACTTGGAAAGATCCCGCCCGGAGCGGTCATAGAGGTCCTGGAAATAATGGTCGTTTTCGTAGTAGAGGCGGTAGAGTTCCAGGTAGGCGTTGTTTAGGGGGAGGTCTGAAAAGAAGCGGTAGTTGTCATTTTGGAAAAGGGTGTCGTAATTTTCGGCAAACCGGGTCTTGGCGGCCTGGATGATTGCGGCCTTTTTTTGCAGCTTTTCTTCACGGGTTATATCGCTTTCATAGACAGGCTCCAGTTCGGCGATGAGTTCCCGGATAAGCCCCAGGAAGGTGGCGCTGTCCCCTTCAGACTGGGCAATGGCCCGGTACTGGTCGGAATCTATGCCGAAGGTTTCTTCTATATATAGGCGGCTTCCCTCGGTACCGATAAATTCCGCCAACTCTTCGTTAAACTGGGCATGGTTTTTCAGGTAGATCGTGGCGTGGGTGGATTCATGGATGATAAGGTCCGCCAGACGGTGAAGGGGGTAGTCCTTCATGTAGGAATAGAGGGGGTCCGAAAACCAGCCCAGGGTGCTGAAGGCTTCAACCCCGCGTATCCACACATCCAAACCCTTCTTCTCCAGCTTGGTCCGTTCCTTGCGGGCGTCTGCGGGGTTAAAAAAGCCCTTGTAGGGAACAGACCCGACAATGGGAAACCACCATTCATGCCGGTCAAAGGAATCACCGGCGGAAGCGGAGACCACCGCCGCCAGATAGTTCCGGTCAATCTCGACGTACTTGGTATAGTTGGAGGTCTCCCGAAGCCCCAATTTCTCCAGGGCAAAGCGCCGTATATCCATCACCTGCCGGGCAAATTCGGCGTCCTGCGTCGCTAAGAGTGACTCCAGCGGAACCGCCTTTCCCAGATACCCCAATAGGGCGCTCCCCTGCTTGAGGGTATAACACCCGGAAAAAAGAGCGCAACAACCCAAAAGTATCGCCGCTGCGGTAAAAAAGGGTAGATAGGTAGTTAGCGCCGTGGAAGGACTCTTCATATCCTATAGTATACTGATTATTTGGGGCTCCGGCATTGGCTGCACCCCAGTACGTGGACGTGGGATCGTCCGGGCTTGTCAAAGAGCCGGGCGATAAGGATTTCACCTTCACCCAGAACCGCACCGCAAACCGGGCAGATCCGGGGGCGCTCCCCCCTGAGGCAATAGGGACATCCGGCAATGTTCATGAGCCGGTCGGAGGTCCTCCCCGGAGGAAAGGCCCAGGACTTTACCCGTTCACCCGGGAGAAGCCGGATGGAACAGACCGGACAGGTTCTGGGCGCCTCAACAACTTTCCGTACCAAAATCGGATCGTATTGTCCCTTAAAAAAGAGCTTATACCCAAAATAGAGAAGAACCAACGCAATCACCACAAAGCCTAAAATCCAGAGATATTTGTCCATGTTTCTTACCTATTATTAC